>CAIOCT010000100.1 GCA_903856725.1 uncultured Verrucomicrobiota bacterium | reverse complement strand
GCTCAGCGCTCGAGGTTCTCCGGCAACCGCTGGAGGATGGCCAAGTAACAATCTCGCGCAGCGCTGGAAAAATTACCCTCCCTTGCCACTTCATGCTCGTGGCTGCCATGAACCCCTGCCCCTGCGGCTATCTAGGCGACACGAAGCACGAATGCCGCTGCGCTCCAGCCCAGATCCAACGTTACCGCGCCCGCATTAGCGGTCCGCTACTTGACCGCATCGATCTCCATATCGAAGCCCCCGCACTCTCGATCGCCGAATTGCGCAACGATCAACCTGGAGAAAGTTCCAGCAAGATCCGGGCCCGCGTGGAACTAGCCCGCCAACGACAACGACAACGATTTCAGGGGGCGCGCATCACTGCCAATGCGCGGATGCCCACCGCACAATTAAAAAAATTTTGCGCCCTCGAACCTAAACTAGGCGATCTACTTCAGCAAGCGATGGAGCAGCTCTCTCTTTCGGCCCGAGCCTACGATCGAATCATCAAAGTCGCCCGCACCATCGCTGATCTTGCTGGTACCGAGCAAATCGAATCAGCCCACCTGCTCGAGGCGATCCAGTATCGCAGCCTGGATCGCAATGTTTTTTACTGAACCGAGCCAGCGTCAGACGATCGACCAGAGCGCGAAATGTAACAATTAGGTAAACCCCCCAATAATCGGCTGATTCTCTTTGAAAACGGCGATCGCGCGAGCGTCTGTATTCATGTAGTTCAGGGTTAGTGTGTGTTAGGGTGAAGGGCCGTCTTCTAGTAGACGGCCCTTCTGCTTAAGATAAATGATTGTTCGCCGAATTTCCTCCCCTCACTGACCCGCTTCGCTCATACGAGGTCAGCTATGAAGAAAACTTTTCAACTTAAAGAACCCGCCAAGGCAGATGCTCGCGTCCTCGAAGCAATCAAACAGGACGTGCGCAAATACGTTAAGCGGGAACGACGCAAAGCCTTGCCGACAGGGGTAGATTTCTGGGATTTTGACTGCCAACTCGGCGTTGATCAAGCGCCCCCGAAAGCCCTGCACTTAGCAGAATTAACTCCGGCTATCGAAGCGGCCGCACAAACAGAAGGGATCGGCAGCGTTTACGTGGAAATCTTGGCTAAGCCGGGCCATCGCACTAAGAAACCCATGCCAGAAGCTCTCGCTGCTGAAGGCGCCCTCCTGACGCCACTTGCGCTCGTCGCAGAGCCCGCCCCACAAGACGAGCCACTCGCTGACTAATTCAGTCGAAAGCCTAGCGTCTCCAGCTCGTTCATATTGAAAGGCGCACTTTCGAGCACCTCCTGCAGCTTAGTGAGCACCTCTGCCATCGTAGGCGCATCAAATCTGGCTGCGCCATCATCGCTGTCGTGCAAATACAGTCCCCAGGGACTGCTCGCCGCATCGGCGCCAACCTGAAAAACGGAGCCGTAAAGATAATTTCCCGGCAAACCAGGATGCGGGCCTGTACCAGGAACAAGAATTAAAGTGTGCACCGGATCATGAGCGGCGGCGATCCCATGCTTCGCCCGATGATGGGCCACACGACCGGCCACGGTGAGACGATAGCTCTCCGCCTTAGCACGGCGCGCGGCGGGCAATGATTGGACATAGCGATCGAAGATGCGGCTATTTGCCTCCAAGGCCTCCGGCGCAATTTGGCCGGCTAACAACTCCGTCAAATTGCCCGCGTGAAACAAAGGTAATGCAGCCAAGGAACGCGCTGTCACGTGACCGTCTTTATGATCGGCATTCGCATAGGCACGATTGGCCGCGTAGATTCGTTTAAGCGCATCCTGATAAGCCGGCGTCACGGGCACCGCACCCACCGGGCTATGTTCGATCATCTCGATAACAGTTTGGTCGAAATTAGCATGGGGGTTATGAGACATTCCACGACACTGCCCAGCAAGATCAGCAAAGACGAGGTCCATCTCGATTGAGCAATCGTCTCTTTTTGCACTCGCTTTTAACCAATTTCACCGCGGCATTCGCCCCATGCCGTTTAACAAATTGGGCCTGTTCTCAAGTATCGTCCGCGCGGTGGCCGCCAAAGGCTATGGCGAACCCACGCCCATCCAGCAGCAGGCGATCCCCGTTGTTCTCAGCGGCCGCGACCTTATCGCCTCCGCACAAACGGGTACCGGAAAAACCGCAGCTTTTGCCTTGCCGATTTTAAATCGCCTCGGTGGTCATAAAAACCCATCCCCACGCGTCTTGGTTCTTGAACCAACCCGCGAACTCGCAGCCCAAGTCGATGAAGCCTTTCGCGAATTCGGTCAATTCACAGGCCTACGGACCGCCCTCATTCACGGTGGTGTTGGCTACGGGGCGCAACGGAAGGCGCTCCATACCGGCAGTGATATTGTGGTCGCAACCGTCGGACGGTTAATGGATTTCCTCCAAGAGCGTGCGCTTCGCTTAGATCATCTGGAAGTCCTGGTCCTCGACGAAGTCGACCGGATGCTTGATATGGGCTTTATTAATGACGTAAAAAAAATCGTCAGCCTGTCGCCGCGCAAACGGCAGACGCTGTTTTTTTCCGCCACTGTGCCGCCAGAAATTGAAGCGGTAGCCCGCTTTGCCCTGACCAATCCCGAGCGCATCGCGATCGGGCGCGCACGCTCGGTCAATGAATCCGTCACCCACGCCATCTACCCCGTCAGCCAAGGGCTAAAATTTAAACTACTCTTGGCCCTTCTGGAGAAAACTGATTTTCACAGTGTTTTAGTTTTTACTCGCACCAAACATGGCGCTGACAAAATCGCCCTGCGGCTCAAGGAAGCGAACCACACGGTCGCCGTGCTTCACGGCAATCGCAGCCAAGCCCAGCGCACCGCCGCGCTCAAGGGTTTCAAGGATGGCCAGTACGAAGTCATGGTGGCCACCGATATCGCTGCTCGCGGCATCGATGTAGCGGATATTTCGCATGTAATTAATTACGATATTCCGATGACGCCCGACGATTACGTGCATCGCATCGGTCGCACCGGGCGCGCAGCCGCGGTCGGCGATGCCTTCACCCTCGTTACCCCACAAGAGGCCAGCGAAGTTCGGGCAATCGAGCGTTTCATCAAAGCCACCATTCCGCAGCTTCAACTCGAAGGCTTCGATTATAAAGCAATTCCGCCCGCCGCCTTCGCTGGCGAAAATGAATCTCGCGGTCGCCGATTCGGTGGTGGTGGCCGCCGCACTTCCCGCGGCGGCAACAGCAGTCAAGGAGCCCCCGCGTATCATCCGAAAGGAAAACCCGGTGGGCATTGGCACACCGGCGGACGTCATTAAACTAACCTGACTCACCCGTCGCCTAAATCAAATCGCGCGCCCCAAAATCAACGGCTCGAAATAATACTCTATTTTAATGACGCCCATTGAAACAATTCTCACCCACCCCGGTGGTGCCCATAAGGACGAATTTTTGGCCTGCAGCGTCTTGCTCGCGCTGCATCCCGTGCCGCTCGTGCGGCGCGAGCCCACGGGAGAAGACTTATCTAACCCCACCATCTGCGTTGTTGATGTAGGCCATCAACACGAACCCTCGCGCCATAATTTCGATCACCACCAGCTGCCCAAAGATCATCCGCCCACCTGTTCACTGTCACTGGTATTGCAGCATCTTGAACTCTATCAAGACGCCCGCCAATTTTGCGAGTGGCTCGAAGTCGCTGAGTGGTTCGACTGCCGCGGTCTAGTGACCACCGCTCAATGGCTAGGCACCCCCCCAACCATCGTCTCCCGACTCATCTCGCCAATTGATGTCACGCTCTTACGACGCTTCGCGGCAGCCCAACGCATTACACCGGGCCAGCCGCTCTGGGAAGTTATGCGCATGATCGGCGAAGATTTACTCGATTACATAAAATCTATGCGCCATCGCTTAGATTTTCTTGGACAACACGCCGTCATCTGGGATCTCCCGCTAGCTGGGCAGTCGGCAAAAATCCTCTTCCTGCCTCGAACTGAACCGCTCCCGGATGAGCCCTCTTTAGGCATTGATCAGTTTATTGAAAGTCGCGGTCTTAGCACGCAAATCGTGGGGACCGTCTATCCAGATCGACGGAGCACGGGCTACGGCTTATCCCGCTTCAAGGACAACGCCCGACTAGATTTTACCCGTCTCGCCAGTTGTCCCGATGTTCATTTCACCCATGCCCGTGGCTTTGTAGCAAAGACTTCAACCGCTGATATGACCCGTCTGCAGCAACTGGTTGTGCTAGCCGGCGTGAGCTAAGGCTCGCGCCGACTTCGGTGCCAAGACTCAGCCAATCGCGAGAAGCTCTACGTCAAAAATCAACGTGGAGTTGGGTGGAATGGCGCCCGGATAGCCCGCTCGGCCATAGGCAAGCTCGGGCGGCAAAGTAAGCTTTACCTTATCGCCAATTTTCATGGTAGCAACGCCCAGATCCCAACCGGCGATAACTTGCCCGGCCCCAAGCACAAAAACAAATGGCTCCGCCCGGTCGACGGAACTATCAAATTTTTTCCCATCCATAAACCAACCGGTATAATGGACGGTTACCGCTTCGCCTTTTTGGGGCATGCGGCCCGTGCCGATCTTGATCGATTCAATTTTGATTTCTGGTGCGCTCATAGCTCTACTTCGCCGCACCCTTAGGCCGGAGTCAAGTAACAGCGTTCCTCAAACCACGCCTCGAGGCGCCGTCGGTTTGTCGGCCACGTAAATCATATAAGAGGAGCTCTTCGAGGTAGCATGCAAACGCGCCGGCACAGCCTCGACCTTAAAGCCAGCGGTCGCGAAACGCTTGGCGAAAGCCCGATCGATCCCTGCTGACCACAGCGCAATCCGCCCGCCAGGCTTCAGAGCCTGACCGAGCCGCTGCAGTCCACGATTATCGTAAAGGCGCGTATTGCCCGGCATCACCATCGCCGCAGGACCGTTATCCACATCCAGTAAAATCGCATCATACGGCGCCCGACTGGCCCGCGCTAAAACTACTCCGACATCTTCAACCAGGACGGTGACCCGCGGATCCTGCAGATAAGCTCCATTGAGTCCGGCCATGAAAGTACGATTCCACTCCACCACTTCAGGCATCAATTCAGCCACATGAACGATCGCCTGTGCCTTCGTTTTTTCTAAGACCCGCTTTAAAGTAAACCCCAGCCCCAAACCGCCAATCAGCACGCGTGGTGAGGTCGATTGAGCGAATGGAAGCAGCGCTAGATCACCCAGCAACAACTCGGAAGCAGCCGTAAGCGAGTGCATCAAATCACGCCCATCAAGCCGGATGCAAAAGCTGCCGTCGTGCGAGTGCAGCGTCATCCGGGCACCATCAGGCATGCGGGTCTCGGCTAATTTAATATTGGGCTTCATCGGTGCGAGTGGCAGTGCAGTTGAACCATAAAATAACTCGAGCACAAAGGACAATCCATGCGCCCATAATTTGATAATTTTGATGGCCGCAATGGGGCGCAACCCTGTACCATCTGACTTCACTGATGCCCCCCTATATCAATCTCTCCGGATACAAATTTACGCCGCTTAGCAACCTGCCGCCGCTGAAGGAGCACCTGATGAATTTAGCCAACGCAGGTTCCCTGCGCGGTACAATTTTACTTACCCCCGAAGGCATTAATCTTTTTATCGCCGGGACCCGCACCGCTGTAGATGAATTTCTTCAGGCCCTGCGCCGCGTCCCAGGACTAGAGGACCTCACGCCCAAAGAAAGTGAAAGTGTTGAGCAACCATTCAGCCGGATGCTCGTAAAAATTAAAAAAGAAATTATCGCCTTTGGAGTTCCCGGTATCGACCCCGCGCAGCACCCAACTGCTAAATTGCCAGCTCGCACACTCAAACAATGGCTTGATGAGGGCCGACCCATTACTCTCCTAGATACCCGTAATGATTACGAAGTCCGAATGGGCACCTTTCGCGGCGCTCGCCCAGCTGGCATTGATCATTTTCGCGACTTTCCTGCGGCAGTCAGTAAATTGCCGGCTGAACTAAAAACTCAACCCATTGTGATGTTTTGCACCGGTGGCATTCGCTGCGAAAAAGCCGGTCCCTACATGGAACAGGCCGGTTTTCTCAACGTACATCAACTCGATGGCGGCATTTTAAAATATTTCGAGGAATGTGGCGGCGCACACTACGACGGCGAATGCTTCGTCTTTGACTATCGCGTTGGCCTAGACCCCGCACTGCGCGAAACCAATTCTGCTATGTGCTTCAAATGTCAGATGCCTTTAAGCGTAACCGAGCAAAAAGACCCACGCTATGTGCCCCCGCAGTCTTGTCCGTACTGCTATTCCGAAAATAAATTAAGCGACGCGTCAATCGGCTAACTAGGTCTGGCTAAGGGACACGCGGAGTTTCGCTGCGAAGGCAGAGCGTATTTTTCCTGCAGAACGGCGATTGGCTAACGTTATAACTGTCATCCGGTGACTTTCACGTTAGAGTGGCTCATGCAAATCAAGCTGCCGCAAATGCCCTTCAAGTTCATCACTCCAGACGGGCTGATGGAAGTTACCGTCCGGAACGGAACGCTCAAAGGTAAAACCACCACCGAACTCTATGCCGCGGCTGCAGCGTTCATCGATCACGGCCCCAAAGCCCTCGAGCGCATTCAAATCACCCCCAACGCCAAGACTCACAGCGAGGTTATGAAAACTTTGCTAACTGGCTTTAAAATTAATCTCAAAGCCCACGCAAAAGATAGCTTAGATTATCGCGTACTCGAGGCTCTCAGCACCGCCCAAGGCGTGATCGATCTGGACAATTGATTTAGCGCAACCGTGGCCACGAAAATTTTTTTCCCGCGGGCGGGGCTGCGGATTGCTCCGCCCCACCCGCGGCTGCTTCTCGCAGCTTATCTTTTTTACTCTTTCGCCGGCCCTTAATCCCTCCGGTCGGAGGCGAAGGCACTTCAGTCTCAATCGGCTCAAATCCCTCGATGTGTTCGCGAGGTAAATTGAGACCGTGCCGCTTTTCAATGAGACTGAAATGCGCGTGGGTCCCGGCACTGATAAAATTAATCGCCACCCCACTCTCACCCGCCCGACCGGTTCGACCAATTCGATGGAGATAATCGACCGCTGAGCGGGGGAGATCATAATTCACGACAACCGGTAATTCGATAATATCGATGCCACGAGAAGCCAGATCCGTCGTCAGTAGCACCTGTACCTTCGCGGCTTTAAAATCAGCGAGTGCTTGCGTGCGCGCGCCTTGGCTTAATTCACCATGAAAAGCGGTAGCAGCGAGTCCGGCCTTACGCAGCTTTTCAGCAACGTGCTCGGTGGCGTACTTGGTCGCCAAAAATACAAGTACCCGACTCCATTTATTTTCCTGAACTAAATGCCGTAATAATTGCGTACGCCGCAACGGATCAACTTCGATCGCCCGCTGCAAAATATCAGGCGCGGTAGCTGGTTCAGCAGGAATTTCTAGCCGAATAGGATTGCGCAATAGGCCGGCAGCTAACGCCTCAACGCTCGGCGGGAACGTTGCTGAAAACAACAGACTTTGTCGACGCTCCGGCAACAGCCCCAGGATGCGGGTTAATTCCGCGGTGAAGCCAAGCTCCAGCAGCCGATCGGCTTCATCCAATACCAATACGGAAACTGCCGACAAGGAGACGGCATTATGATCAATGAGATCGAGCAACCGCCCCGGCGTCGCGACAATAATATCGGCCCCGCCACCGAGGGCCATCATCTGTGGATTGATTGAGACTCCACCATAGACAACGAGCGTTTTAAGCGACTCGGGCAGAAATTGCGCATAATTCCGCAGCGACTCACCGATCTGTGCGGCGAGCTCGCGCGTCGGGGCCAGAATCAGGGCTCGCACCAAGCGCCCCCGCTCCCGCCGCGTCATCGCGAGTTTCTGTAATAGAGGCAGCGCAAAAGCGGCGGTCTTACCTGAACCCGTCTGCGCGCAGGCCCACACATCACCGCCGCTCAGCACTGCGGGAATCGCCAGTGCTTGGATCGGCGTGGGGGTTAAGTAATTCCGAGCGGCCACCGCTCGCAGCAGCGGCGCCGATAATCCTAAATGAGAAAAAGGCATGGCGAGTCGCGCGACCCTTAGGCTAACTTAACAATAATCACATGGCCATTGGCCTTCACCTTGTCACCGACCACGAGCTGCTTGCGCTTCTGCGTCTCCACCACTCCATTCAACAACACAAGGCCCTCGCTGATCAGCTGCTTAGCTTCACCACCGCTCTCGGTCAGTCCGCCAAATTTGATGAATTGGCAGAGTTCAATGGGCACCGCTCGTACCGCAACGTTACGCGGACTAGAGGAATTGGTTTCCTGACGGGGCGTTTTAGCTTTGTTCATAACCATAAGATGAAGGTGCGTTGGTGCTGAGTCCATCCTCAGATTTTATCCTCCGGCGTCGCTAGCCGAATGCCGTCAGGCTCAATAAAAATACGCCGCTCGCGAAAAAGCAGACCAATCGCCTGCTTGAAGGCTTTTTTACTCATCCCAAAGACCTCCCGGATTTCTTCAGGCAGACTATTATCGTGATAAGGCAAGCGACCACCTTTGGCTTGGAGAATAGCAATAATCTGATCGGTCAGTGGAGCGATGCGTCGATAGCCAGCCTGACCAAGCGCCAAGTCCAGCTTTCCATCCGGCCGAATTCTTCGCACATAACCCACCAGCAAATCGCCAATCTTTAAACCCGCCGGCAGCTCCGAATCGTAAATTAAGCCCCAGTGAGCGTCATTCACGATCAGGTTATAGCCGAGTGGACTCTTACTTGCGACCAAAAGCTTAACGGCTTCGCCTTCCCCGTAAGTAGCTGGAGCAAGATCGAGTCGACGATTCAATCGGGCGCTCGCCACGAGTCGGTCAGTTTGCTCATCGAGCGCCACCTGGACCACCACCCAATCACCGGGGTTTAAAGGACCATCCATCTCCCGAATCGGGAGCAGCAAGTCTTTCTCCAAACCCCAATTCAGAAAAACCCCGATGCGCGGACTGACGGCCGCCACTTGTAAATAAGCGAATTCACCGACCGCCGCCTTGGGCTTTTGCGTCGTGGCAACTAAACGATCCTCAGAATCACGATAAACAAAAACATCAATCTTTCCTCCTGGGGTTGCCCCCGGCGGAACATAGCGACCGGGTAACAGTATTTCCCCATGCGTACCCCCATCCAAGTAAAACCCGGGTTGAGCGGAACGAACGATAGGAAGTAAATTGCGTTTGCCGATAAGTGCCATGACGAACGCAACCTGAACACAACCGCGGGGCTTGGGGAGGCAATTCGCTTAATTTTTCAACGCTGCTCACGCTAGCGGGCCCACGCTTAGCCGGATTCCCCCTAGAGCCGTAACAGACGAATGGCGCGAAAAGCGACCGGATCATTGTGTCCAGCGAAACCGAAGGAGCCACTCACCCTCGTCTTACCGGGATGTAAGCGATTAGCCAAACTGTCCTTCACCAAAGCAAGATCACCCTCGAGAATGAGCGTGCCGTTCAGTTCTACTTTTAGCGTAGATCCGCGTACGGTAACCTCCTCAAAATTCCACTCGCCCGTCGGTCGCTGATAACCACGCGCTGCGGCAATCATACCATAGGCCGATCCATGAGCTTGCCGTGGATCGATTTTCTCGCCTGTCACCTGTTCATAACAGTCATCAAGTACCTGAGACTCACACCAACCGGTATAGGCCGCATCGCCAACCCCTGCATAACGCAAGGCGAGGCCATTGTTTCCTCCAGGGGGCAGTTTAAACTCCAAGCGAGCCACAAAATCCGAAAATTCCTCAGTCGTGTGAATCACGCCGCCGTATTGAGGGCGGCAGACGATCGCCCCATCAATGACGGCATAGCTCGTCACCGCCCCCGCCCAGCCAGTCAAATCACGACCATTAAAAACGTTACTAAAGCCAGGGTGCTCACCATGGCTGGCTAGCCACTGATTCGCTTCCGTAGCGCCAATCTCGCGGATAAAAATATTTCGCCAGCGAATTTCCCCACCATGCGTTTGTAACTCAATCGGACCGCGCACCGGAATTGGTTGGGACCGATCATAGTAATTTTCCAGTCTGGCGTGATCGACCACGAGTTGTTCGTTCAACCAAACCGTCACGCGGGAGCCTACCATCACGATCCGAAAATGATTCCACTCCCCCAAGGGACGATCGGCCTTAACCAAAGGGTCTTTGCCGGCAGCACCCACTGAATTGTTCCACAGCCCGCCCGAGCCTTTGTTGGCCCCTAGGCTGAACTTAGCTTGCTCGGTGTAATCCCAAATCTGGACTTGCGGGCAGCCGCGTAAATAAATCCCCGAATCGGCCCGCGCTACGGTGCGATAATCTAATAATAATTCAAAATCACCGTAATCAGCGACCGTCGTAGCGTACTTGCCATTGCCATCATTCACTAATTCATCACCCGCGGCGTGCCAATGCTTGCGCATATCAGTAGTCCACTCGCCATCTCGTTTCGCCTGCGCCGCTGCGGCCATCGCTAACCATTGCCGGTGGTCAAAGGTATCCCCACCGCGCCAACCCGTAAGATCACGTCCATTATACAGCGCAGTAAAGCCGGTTGGCGGGGTGACCGCGGCCCAGGCTGTCGCGCCCATCAAAGTGATTAAAAACAAGGCATGAACGATGCGATTACGCGACATGATGCAGAGGGTTGATATTTAAAGTTTAATGGTACGGCCTTCGCGAAATGATTGATCGGCAGCTAGCACAATCTGCAGACTATCGAGGGCACTTTGCCAATGAGCGGTCAGATCGATCTGCTCGCGAATGGCGCGTACAAAAAATTCCTGCTCCCGCCGACACAGCTCATCGTGTGTAGGCTCATCGCGGACGGGAATAATTTCGTCAGCTTGCAAAAATTTACCGTCTGGCCCGCGTGCGGCATGATGCAAACGCAACTGCTCAGTCTGCGTATGCGCATCGACATTTGCTGACTGACCCGCGCCCGCTGCGGCAGTCGCGAGGATACTGACTGACCCTCTCGGGCCGATCACATCTTTAACAAAATAAGCAGTCTCACTCATCATCGGCCCCCAACCGGCTTCATACCAACCCACGGAACCGTCCGAAAAAACAACCTGTAAGTGACCATAATTAAACTGTCCCGGCGCAATTTCATCTGAGAGCCGCGCGCCGATTCCATTCACACTGACTGGTCGCGCGCCAGTCATTCGACACATCACATCGACATAATGAACACCACAATCAACAATGGGCGATGTCGAGCGGAGCAAATTTTGATGGGTCGCCCACTCAGTCCCCGAGCTTTGCTGATTTAAATTCATCCGCATCACGAGTGGCTGGCCGAGCGTACGGGCTAATTCGGTAAATTTTTGCCAGGCAGGATGAACTTGAAGAATGTAGCCCACGACGAGCTGGCGTTGCATTCGCCGCGCGGTGGCGATAACCCGCTCACAATCCGCTAAATTGTCAGATAAAGGTTTTTCCAAAAAAACATGCGCGCCAGCTTCTAAGGCGGCCATCGCGTAAGCGGCATGCGTCTCCACATATGTACTGATACAAACTACGTCTGGTTTGGTCTGCGTAAGCGCCTGAAAATAATCCGAAAATTCCGCATAATGTCCGCCAAATTCTGCGTTCAATTTTCCCCGGGAGGCCGGTCCGCGAGCAACGAGACCCACAATCGTAAAATCCGTCGATAAATTATGATAGGCTCGGGCATGGGAGGTGCCCATGTGACCACAGCCCACGACGAGGACCCGCAATTGAGTATGCATAATATTACCTACCACGCTCACTGTTGGGTTGCCCCATGCACCGCCCCAACCTCTGGGCCAGCAGTTGGGGGACGGAAAAATAGTGCCAACCCGATGGCGGCAAGCGAAGCGGTGGCGAGGGGAACGAGGAAGAGCCCCTGAAAATCGGTCCCCGTGCCCGTCGCGTAAACTTTCTGAATAAGATACGGACAGATTGAGTTAGCGAGTAAAGCGCCGACCCCGAGAATTTGCAGATTAAAAAGGCCCTGAGCACTGGTGCGAATATCCTTGGGACAATAAGCATCCACAAAGATATAAACAGTCGCAAAGAAGAAAGCGTAACAGATGCCGTGCAGGACTTGCACAAGGATAATCATGACTGCGCTTTGGGGATAAAAAGCGTAGACGGCGAATCGGGCAGCATGCCCCAGAATCCCGACGATCATGGTCGGGCGCCACCCGAATTTCTTCAAGGTCGCCCCGAGGACAAACATCGTGAGAATTTCCGCCACTTGGCCAATACTCATGATGGGCGTGATCCAATTAGCCGCGATGCCGACGCCTCCCGCCGTGCGCGCGGTGCCGAGGAAAACTCCGGTCCAATTAAAATAACAATTATGCACAAAAGAATCTACGAGGGTCACCACCCACAGCGTCAGCAAGAAAGGATGACGTAAAAGTTTCAGGGCCTCGACCCAGGCCAATTTCTCACCGGAAGAGCGGGCCACTTTCGGCGCGCTGCGGGGCAGGGTCAGACTAAAAGCCGCCAACACGAGGGAGGCGAGACCGGCAACTATGAACGTCCATTTGGTGGCTGCTTGGGCGGCCGCCCCTGTCAGGGGATTAGCTAAAGCAGTGCCTAACCACGCCACGAACCCGACCGGCTGAGCCGCACTTACCGCAGCCCAATTAACAAAAATAAAAGTAAATGGCCACGCAGCGAGAATCCACCCGATGGTGCCTCCCATCCGCACGAGGCCAAATTCTTTGTCGGGATTGCGCAGATTAGCGAAAGCGATCGAATTGGTGATCGAGATGGTGGGGACATAAAACAAACAATGCGCGAGCATCAGAAAAAAGAACGAGCTAAAGTCCCGAGTGAACCCGCAAGCGAGAATGGCGAGGCCACCGACGAGATGAGAGAAAGCCAAAAATTTCTCTGGGACAAAACGCCGGTCCGCCCACTGATTGCTAAAAAACATTCCGACGATGGAGGCGATCGGGAAGGCATTAAGAATGAGCGATTGCTGGCCCGGCGTAAAACCCAGGCTCGTAGATAGCCGAAAATGAGCGGGAGCCAAGCGCCCCAGATAAAAAACTCTAACACCATCATTAAAAAAAGCTGAGCCTTACTGGTCAGAGCGGGGGAATTCATAGATACAGAGACGCGCGATTGAAAATAACTGGGCGGGGTGAAGCAAAATTAACGACTCTCTTAATGTGCCCAAAGGAACGGCCACCCCGCCAGCGTAAAATAACTCAGGCCATTAAATCACGGACGCCCTGCCCCAATCTTTTACCGGTAAAAGATTGCGAGCCACACGGCTCTCGGCCACGTACGTGGGAGCGGCCCCCATTTCTCATGCAATCCCCCTTGAATCATTCGCGACGTTCCTTCGTTAAAACAATCGGCACCGCGACCTTGGCGGCTCCCTTTATTACGCGCCAGCTGATCGCTAATCCGCCGAGCAAAATCTTGCGTCACGCCAGCTTTGGCGCTTCCGGTATGGCGTGGTCCGATCTCGAAGTGCTGTGCAGCAATCCTTTCGTCAAACTCGTAGCGGTAGCTGAAGTTGATTTAAATCGGCTGGAAAATGTGAAGGCCAATTTTCCGGGCGTTAAAATCTATCAAGACTGGCGCGAGTTGCTCGACAAAGAAGGCTCCCAGATCGACTCAGTTAATGTTTCGGTCCCGGACCATCTCCACGCCCCCATCGCGCTTTCGGCGATGCAACTGGGCAAGCACGTTTACTGTCAAAAGCCACTGGCGCATGATTTGCACGAGACGCGTATCCTAACTGAATATGCCCGCGAGAAAAAGCTCATCACCCAGATGGGCATCCAGATTCATTCGCAAAAAGTTTACCGACAAGCGGTCGCCTTAGTGCAGAGCGGCGCGATTGGTAAGATCAAAGAAGTGCATACCTGGAGCAGTAAAAAATGGGGCGATACAGGTGCCCCACCCATTAAGGGCGCGACTCCTCCCAGTGGCTTTAATTGGGATTTGTGGCTAGGGGGATGCGCGGATCGGCCTTTTGTTGGCGATGACTATTATCACCCAGCGCAATGGCGCCGGCGCCTCGATTTCGGCACCGGCACTTTTGGCGATATGGGCTGCCATATTTTTGATCCCGTTTTTGAATCACTCGCATTGACGGCGCCGCTGTCACTGCGTTCCGAAGGTCCAGCCCCCGACGCTTGGAATTGGGCGAATAACGCGAATATTCGCTATACTTTTCCGGGCACACGCTACACGGAAAATCCCACGATTGCGGTGACGTGGTACGATGGGGACAACCGACCACCGGTTGAAATTCAAGCGCTGGTGACGGCGCCTAAAGTGAGTGCTAGAAAATCGGCCACCGCAAAACCCGAGGATGAACTCAATCAAGGGTCAATTTTCATCGGGACCGCTGGCGTGCTGCACGTGCCGCATATCGCCACCCCGAAACTTTATCCGGTAGATAAATTTCAGGATTACCCGATGCCCCCCGTGCAAGGTTCGCACCATTGGAACGATTGGGCCCAAGCCTGCGTGGGAGGCCCCGGCAAGCCTACCGCCTCGTTTGACTATTCCGGCCCGCTGACAGAAACCGTCTTACTCGGCACAGTGGCGGTGCGCTTTCCGCACACGACCTTAGATTGGAACGCAGCGCGCCTGCAATTCACCAACGTGCCCGCGGCCAATGCATTTTTGCGCCGAACTTACCGGCCAGGCTGGAATGTCGCCGGACTTTAACCTCGCTGGGTATAAAAATCTTGCCACGATCTTCTCTTTAAAAATAACCCACTTATGCCTTCTACCTCCGTTGCTCGCACTGCGGCTCACCGCCTGACCCCTGGCGAAGTCGCCCACTACCACGACCAAGGTTATCACATATTCCGGCAGCCAGTTTTTTCCGCAGAAAAGTTTGCCGGACTCAAAAATTGCTTCGAGAAAATTTTAAGCAACCTTGAGACAGACGTTCGGCCTGAGTCGATGGATGTCCCCCACTTTCAGCATCCCGAACTGTTCGAGTGGCTGATGGCTGATGAAGTCCTCGACCTAGTCTCCCCCATTCTAGGACCAGATATCGCTCTTTTCGCTAGTCATTTCATTTGCAAACCACGCGGCAATGGTAAGCGGGTACCGTGGCACGAGGACTCCCACTATTGGAATACGATGATCAGCCCGATGGAAGTGGTCACAGTCTGGATCGCAATCGACCCCTCCACGACCGAAAATGGCTGCATGCGCATCATCCCGCGCACGCATACTTCCGGTAAACAAGGCTTCTCTGATTACGATGACCTCAAGCCAGGCGAGGCAGTCTTCAACGATGAAATTAAAGAGGCGCAGCGCGATATCACGAAAGCTATTCCCATCGAACTCGAAGCCAATCAATGCAGTTTACACGATGGCCGCATTATTCACGGCAGTGAGCCTAACACCAGCAGCAAGCGACGCTGTGGCTACACCATGCGTTTTGTGAGCACGCGGGTTCGCGCCAATCACGAGCAAATTGGCGCATGGCATCACCTCTACTTAGTCCGTGGTAAGGATCACGCGGGCAACGTTTATGGCGACACCACCAAAGCTTACCCTGAGCTCGCTCGCTTCCGGGCCAAGCACGGAAAAAACGGTCATTAAGAAACGACCTCTCCATTTTTTCCCGCAACTTAGCAGTTACTAGAGCTTGCAGCGAATCTAGGCCCTTCCCCGCACTATGGAAAATTTGGCCAGCTATGGATTCGCCATCCTGGTTGGCTTTTCTCTGAGCGCAGCTTGCGGACTGCGTATCTTTGCGCCCCTTGCGATGGTATCGATTGGGCTGCACTTGGGCTGGATTAATCCAGGCCACGGGTTTGCTTGGCTCGGTTCGCTCCCGGCGATGGTCTGTCTTTGTTGCGCCTGTGTAATAGAAATTCTCGGCATGCTGATTCCTTGGCTTGATCACGCACTGGATGTAGCTGGGGCTCCGGTTGCGGCTCTGGCCGGCACTCTGATTATGGCCGCGCAACTCGCAGCAGCGTCGGGCATCGAGACGAGCACGATGCCACCTTGGGTGACAGGGACGTTAGCCATTGTGGTGGGCGGTGGCGCCGCATTCAGCGTGCATGCAGCGACTGGCACCCTGCGGGCAGGTTCAACGGCTGTGAGTGGTGGATTACTCAACCCCCTATTTGCGCTCGCCGAAACATTTTCGAGCATTGTTCTAGCAGGACTCGCGATTATACTTCCTCTCCTCGCAGTGTTAGTAGCGATTAGCTTCATATTAGCACTGATTGCCATGGTCTACTGGGCACGGCAATGGCGTCAGCGGACAAACAAATAACCTCATCGGGGCGCAAGTTGGCCAAAGTCTGGACTTCCCCTCGGCTGCCGTTCGTGTTGATTCGATAGCCCTTTATGTCTCCCGCCCAGGAAATCGCCCGCCGTCGCACTTTTGCGATTATCTCGCACCCCGATGCAGGCAAAACGACGTTAACTGAGAAATTCTTGCTGTACGGGAATGCGCTGCATCTCGCTGGCTCTGTAACCGCCCGAAAAAATCAACGCGCCACCGCATCTGATTGGATGGAACTAGAAAAGCAGCGCGGAATTTCTATCTCTTCCACGGTTCTTCAATTTGATTATGCCGGTTGCGCCGTCAACTTACTCGACACCCCGGGGCATAAAGATTTTTCGGAAGATACTTATCGCGTTCTCACCGCCGTCGACGCCGCGTTGATGGTGATTGACGCCGGTAAAGGTGTGCAGGCTCAGACCCGTAAACTTTTCGAAGTTTGCCGCCGCCGCGGCGTGCCAATTTTTACCTTCATGAATAAGTGCGACCGCCCGACGCTTAATGCGTTCGCCTTGCTCGATGAACTCGAGAGCGTGCTTGGCCTGCAATGTGCGCCCGTCATTTGGCCCCTCGGTAATGGACCTTCTTTCAAAGGAGTCTATGATCGTCGCTCTAAAGAAGTGCATTTATTTGAGCGCGTTCCGGGCGGCAAATATCAAGCCCCCGTCAACGTTACATCCCTCGATGATGATGCCGTACGCGGAAAACTCGACGACTTCACCTTCAATGAAGTTAAGGAACAGCTCGAGATGCTCGATGGCGCCGGTCACGCTTTTGACCTCAAGGCCGTGCAAGCGGGCCAACAGACGCCAGTTTATTTTGGCAGCGCCGTTAATAATTTTGGAATCCAACTCCTGCTTGATGGTTTTCTCAAAGACTCCGTGCCACCCGCACCGCGGAATTCTGTGAGCGTCACCGTACCCGGGATGGCGGCAACCACCACCGCTCGCGAAGTGACGGTTACAAGTGAAAAATTCTCTGGCTTCGTTTTCAAAATCCAAGCCAATATGGATCCCAATCATCGGGACCGAATTGCCTTTTTGCGCGTGTGCTCAGGCAAATTTGAACGCGACATGGTGGTCACTCATCAACGTACGGGCAAACAAGTGCGCCTTTCTTCGTCGCATAAATTATTTGGCCAAGAGCGCGAAACCGTCGACGAAGCTTGGCCCGGTGATGTCATCGGTCTAGTCGGCCACGACTCCTTTGGCATTGGCGATACCCTGACGGAAGATCGGAGCATCGCCTTTGACGAAATCCCGCGTTTCCCGCCCGAGGTTTTTACGTATATCGCAAACCCGAATCCGTCAGATTCCAAAAAATTCCGGGCAGGGTTGGAGCAACTCCTGCAAGAAGGCGTCGTCCAATCCTTTGCCGCCAAAAATGCTCCTTCAGGGGCAACGCTCCTTGCGGCCGTGGGTCCGTTGCAATTCGAGGTTGTCGAATACCGCCTCAAAGCTGAATACAACGCCGAATCAAGGCTCACCCCCACTCCATGGACGCTCCTGCGCTGGATTTCTTTTTCGCCCAGCATCGCGCCACTCCCCGGAAAAAGCTTCGACTTCACACGGCTGATTGTTGCTACCGGTGTTAGCTTCGGGACTGATAAATTTCAGCAACCGATTGCGCTGTTCCCCAACGACTGGACCCTGCGCTATTTTAAGGAAAAAAATCCTGAGCTGAATTTGCACGAGCTACCGCTCGAACAAATTTAGCCCGTAAGGCGGGATTCAGCACGGCGGTTGCGACCGTTCAAAAAGCCCAGCTCAAGGGTCTAGTTTTGCTGCTGGCGCTTCTTACCGTCATTATCGGAATCACGTGCCGCGGGTGCTACCGGCTCAGGGCCAGGACGAGCGTGCGGCATGGGGGAATAAGATGACCCACCCGATCTTTCCGTGGGCATCGGGCGCACTTCAGCTCGCCGCCTTTCTGGTTGCGCCTCTTCGGATCTTCCGCGGGTCGGGTTATATTTAGGCTGAGGCGCAGCGTCCCCTCGCGGCGCAGGCGATGGAGTTCTTTTTCGATTATCCACCGGTGGATTAGCCGGCTGCCCCGAGACATGATTAGGACGAGTCCGCTTGGATTCCGGGGAGGGAAGATTGGCGACAGGGGGCGAGCGATCATGATCATGATCATGATCGCCCTTAGTCATCGGTAAATTTCTGGCATAGGGCTCTGGCCGTTTATCAGGTTTTCTCTGTTGATCAGGGAAATGCCGCGGCTCTGGTTCCCTTTGAGGCAAGCGCGGCCTTCCAAAGTATCGCGGATAAGTAGGATAATAGCGACCAGCGCGATAATCAAATTGCTGATAATAAGGCGAACTTGAGTAGAGCGAATTAAAATAAAGAGGATCATACGATTCATAAGACGAAGCCCCGCCCGCCGAGTATGAAGGTAGATAGGTGTAAGTCGTGACAGCGGGAGCCACGGTAAGCTGAACCACCATATAATCCCCCGCGCCCCCCTCAATTTCCGGCGGAAAATTCACGCGCACATAGTAGACGCCGGGCTGAAGCGGGCCCCTCCCTTGCAAAAACTCCACGATCGACTGGCGTAATTGCAGATTCTCTTCGCTTGTGAGCGAATGATTTCGAGATGTTTCCATCACCTTAAGCTCATAGCTATCGGTCGAAAGCGGCGCGGCCTCAGTGGAATTTGCACTCGCACAGCCCGTCAGACTGTAAATTAGAACCGAGAGAAGCAGGAATCGAAAAGCGGGTGAATTCATTCTCATAAATCACTCAATCGGAAAATATTTAGTTTAAAAAAGCTAAACAGCCAAACGATACCAATTCATTGAGACCAAAATCAGCCGTCACAGTTCCAGCGATTTTAAATTACTTAGTGACTATGCTGAAACCCCAGCAGCAAAATGCCTAAAACAGTAAAAATCGTCCCAAGCATCGCGGCTTCATAGCGCTCAAATCGTTGTAAGCGGAACCGCTCAAAACCCAGCAAAGTCAGCCAAGTAAAGCCGAGCATACCCGCCAAAGTCCCCAGTGCTAAAATCACACTGAGTACGAAGAATCCCCGCCAGCCGAACTGTACCCCGGACAAATAAACAGGCAAAAAGCCTTCGCAGGGGGAAAGTGTCAGCATCATGAAAAGACCACTAATCGCCGACCAATCACTCGCGCGGTCCGAAACCATAGTGCTATCTTTGAGCTCATCTTCCCAATGACTGTGGTTCACTTCATGGCCGCAGGTCGCGCTTTCTTGATGCTGCCCGCCAACCAGATGATGATGGAGCACTCCCTGGCCACGCCATTGCCGCCAAAAGTAGAAGGCCCCTATCACCAGCAAGACACCTCCCGCTAGTAACGGAAATAGCTGCTCCACTTGCTCATCAAGTTTAAAGCCAAACCAAGCCACCCCAAGCCCCAAGAGACTTGTGAGCGCGACGTGCCCTAACCCCGCGAAGATCGCGACCGCAAAGGTCTTGCCTCTACTCCAATTACGGGCGCGCGACACCAAGACAAAAGGCAACCAGTGGGTCGGGATCGCCGCATGAAAAAATGCGACAGTAAAACCGGTAGCGGCAATAGTGGTTAAGACAGCGGAATTCATGCGACGATAAAAACAGGGGCAACTTGACCATAACGCGCATCGCGTGGACAGGTCAAACGGAGCCACTCTAGCAGATGCGTCAAGCAGCGAGAAAACTTTATCGAGTCCTGGATGCCACAGGGTCTCATTAAACCAGAGCTTTTTCGTGTATTTTTGTAATCCTTTATGACTACCTAGTGATTGTAACTATGCCCACCGATCTCCATGCCGTCCGCGCCTATCTGCTAAACCTGCAAGATAGTATCTGTGCATCCCTTGAGCGCGAGGATGGCCGTGGTCATTTCCAAGAAGACGCTTGGACCCGCCCCGAAGGCGGCGGCGGGCGCTCACGGGTAATGAGCACAGGAGCCGTTTTCGAAAAAGCTGGCGTCGGGTTTTCCCATGTCACCGGCGCCGCCCTTCCCGCTTCGGCCACCGCCACACGCCCGGAACTCGCGGGGAAAGCGTTTCAAGCCCTTGGGGTATCGCTCGTGTTGCATCCGCTGAATCCCTATGTACCGACCGTTCATCTCAACGTCCGCTTCTTTATCGCCGGCGAAGGCGCCGACGCGGTCTGGTGGTTTGGCGGCGGCTTTGATCTAACCCCTTATTATGGATTTACTGCTGACTGCATTCATTGGCACCGCACCGCTCGGGAGGCCTGTGAGCCGTTCGGGGCCGATCTTCATCCGCGCTTCAAAAATTGGTGTGATGATTATTTTTTCCTGAAACACCGCCAAGAAGCACGCGGGATCGGCGGATTATTTTTTGATGATTTTAATGCACTGGGGTTCACCCGCAGTTTTGCACTAACGCGCAGCGTGGGTGATGCCTTTTTACCCGCCTATCTACCGATTGTGCAGCAGCGCAAAGCAACCCCCTACAGCCAGCGGGAACGTGATTTCCAACTCTATCGCCGCGGCCGGTATGTAGAGTTTAATCTCGTCTGGGACCGCGGCACGCACTTCGGTTTACAGAGTGGTGGCCGCACTGAATCCATTTTAATGTCCCTCCCGCCTTTGGTTGCTTGGCACTATAATTGGCAACCTGCTCTCGGTACACCCGAGGCACAACTAATGGACGATTTCCTTAAACCGAAAAATTGGGCTGAGGCCTAATTGAGGCTACGCCGACCCATTTTAAAAATCATGAATTCCCGCGAACGTTTTCTCGCTGCCGCTGCTTGCCAAACCCTCGATCGACCACCGGTCTGGATCATGCGTCAAGCGGGCCGCTATTTACCTGAATACCGAGCCCTCAAAGCTAAATCTTCATTCTTAGAAATGGTCAAAACGCCCGAGCTGGCCGCGGAAGTTACGTTACAACCGCTCCGCCGTTTCGCGCTCGATGCGGCTATTATTTTTTCCGATATTCTCGTGATTCCTGAGGCGATGGGCCAGGGCTACAAATTTCGCGATACGGGCGGCATTGCCATGGATTACCGCCTTGAGAATAGCACGCAGCTTGCTCGTCTCGACGGAGCAGGCGTAAGCGAGCGCCTCGCTTATGTCGGTCAGGCCTTGGCGCGCGTCAAAGCGGAACTCAAAGGTGAAAAAGCGCTCTTAGGCTTCGGCGGTTCCCCTTGGACCTTGGCAACCTACATGCTCGAAGGCGGCAGCGCAGACGATTTCGAACGCAGCAAAACAATTTTTTACTCGGATCGAGTATTTTTTGAGGCGCTGATGGAAAAATTAACGGCCGCGCTCATCGACTATTTTAAAATGCAAATCCGTGCGGGCGTTGATGCGATTCAGATCTTTGACTCTTGGGGCGGGATTATCGCCGGCCAAGATTATGAAGCCGCCTCCCTGCGTTGGATTCGCACCATCATTGCGGCTTTGCCTAAGGGGTTCCCCGTCATTCTCTACGCCAAAGGCACTCCGGCTCAACTTACCGATCAGGCTTTTAGCGGCGCCAGCGTGCTCGGCGTTGACTGGACCATTGATCTTGGAGTCGCCCGCAAACTTCTCCCGAGCAACGTAGCCCTCCAAGGCAACCTCGACCCCGTGCTGCTGAATACCACCCCCGAGATTGTCCGCCGCGAAACCTCTCGTTTGTTGAACACGATGCGCGGAACCCGCGGCCATATTTTTAACCTCGGTCATGGGATCATGCCTCAAGCCAAAATTGAGTGCATGGAAGCGCTTGTTTCAACGGTGACTGGGTGGCAATAAGTGGGCGCAGTAACGGGCAAAATATGCGCAGCCAGTCTCCTTCATTTCGCATATAATAAAACCAGCTCACTCGCACCGTGCCCCACACTTCACCCACCATCGCCGTTATCGGAGCCGGCATCACTGGACTAACCGCGGCTTATCGCCTAAGCGAGCGGGGCTATGCTGTAAAAGTATTTGAACAATCCGCCCAAACCGGCGGCGCGATCCGAACTTTCTCCGAGAACGGCTATGTGATCGAGGGCGGCCCTAACTCCCTTCAATTAGGCGCTAGTGAAGTTCGCCAATTAATTAAAGAGGTTGGGCTTGAGCCCGATCTCCAAATTGCCAATGCAGCATCTAAAAAACGGTTCATCGTGCGTGGGGGAAAATTCGTCCCTGTGCCGATGTCACCGCTCTCTTTTTTCCGCACACCCCTATTTTCCTTTCGGACCAAATGCGCAATTTTCTCCGAAATGCTCACCCGCGCACGGGTGCGACCGACTGATTTAAGTTTGGCGGAATTAGTACGTTCTCATTTTACGCAAGAATTGGTCGACTACGCTCTCAACCCACTCATCGCTGGTATCTACGCGGGAGATCCTGAGAAGCTCTCCGTTCGCCACGCCTTTCCCACCTTGTGGGAAGCGGAGCGCTCCCATGGTTCCCTGCTCCGCGGCATGCTGGCCAATGCGAAAGCGAAAAAAGCCCGTGGCGAGTCAGGCGTTGCGCCAATCGTCTCCTTCAAAGGCGGGTTACAAACCCTGACCACTACCCTAGCCGCTAAATTACCATTGGGCGCGGTGCAGCTCAAGGCGACGCTTGAATCTATCCAACCCGGCCGGCCGCATCGACTCAATTGGCAGGAGTCCGGCGCTTACCATACAGCAGAATTTGATCTCGTGCTACTCGCCCTGCCGGCTACCAGCTTGGCGCAACTGTCTTTTGGACCGCAGGCAGAACGCCCGCTGGCCCTCCTGAGCGAAATTACCCAGCCCCCCGTTTCGTCGCTTTTTCTAGGGTACCGACGCGAACAAGTAGGCCATCCGCTGGACGGGTTCGGCGGACTCGTGCCAGCCGTCGAACATCGATCGCTCCTCGGTATATTATTTTCATCTACCCTCTTCCCTGATCGCGCCCCCGCCGGTCATGTCGGGCTAACCGTTTTTGCCGGTGGTTTGCGTCAACCCGACATCGCGCAACTGAACACCAACGAGCTCCTCGCTCGCCTTGGCTTAGATTTGCAGGAATTGGTCGGCGTAACCACTCCGCCCCAATTCGTAAAACATACGTACTGGCCTCGGGCTATTCCCCAATATGGGCTCGGCTATGATCGCTATTTAACCGCTCTGGGGCGAATCGAAGAGACTAACGCCGGCCTGTTCATTGGCGGCAATGTACGTGACGGAATTTCTCTTCAGGACTGTATTAAATCGGGAGAAAAAATGGCTAAAAAAGCCATCAGTTTTCTGTCTAAATAAATCTCCTTTTGAGTCGGCTTGTCTAGCCACTTGACTACCCCCCTTGGTTGGGTAGCCTCCCGCGCCTTTATTCCTATGGCGCAAGATCTCAAAGATACTCTCCTGCTTCCTAAAACCGATTTCCCTATGCGGGCAAATCTGGTGCAGCGTGAACCAGCGCGAGTGGCCTACTGGGAAGCAAATGGCCTTTACCAAGCGATCCAGGCTAAGCGCGCCGCGGCCCCTGCTTTTATTCTTCATGACGGCCCGCCTTTTACCAACGGAGACGTCCACATTGGGACCGCCCTCAATAAAACGCTGAAGGATATCGTTAATCGCTATAAGTCCATGCGCGGTTTTCGCACGCCCTACGTGCCGGGCTGGGATTGTCATGGGCTACCCATTGAGCAAAAAGTCGCCCGTGAGTTGCAGGAAAAAAAGCAAACTGTAACGACGGCCGAGCTACGGGCCCAGTGTGATGCTTTCTCCGAAAGCTGGATCACTAAACAGACCACGCAGTTCAAACGCATGGGCGTGCTCGCTGATTGGCAAAACGAGTACAAGACTAAGGCGCCCGCTTTCGAAGCGGATATCGTGCGCACATTCGCAGCCTTCATCGAACAAGGGCTCGTCTACCGCAGCAAAAAACCCGTCTATTGGTCCATTCCGTTTGAAACGGCGTTAGCGGAAGCCGAGATTGAGTATAAAGATCACACCTCGATTGCGATTTGGGTAAAATTTTCTGTCCCGACCACCGAAGCGACAAAATTTGGGCTGCCCACCGACAAACCGCTCTTTGTCGTTATCTGGACGACCACCCCGTGGACAATTCCAGCCAACATGGCGATCGCACTGCATTCCGATGTTGACTACGTCGTGGCAGATACGGGCACAGAACGCCTGATCGTAGCAGCGGCGCTGCTCGGCGCAGTCGCTGCAGCAGCTAAAATCGAGCCCACCCCCACGGTCGTGCTGACTCTACCTGGGTCCAAGCTAGAGCACTTACAACCGCGTCATCCCTTCATCGATCGCGCCTCACCAATTGTCCTTGCCGATTACGTCACGACCGACAGCGGTACGGGTGCCGTGCACACTGCACCGGGCCATGGCGCGGATGACTATCTGACGGGACTGAAATATAAATTAGAAATTTACTGCCCCGTTGGTGATGATGGCAAATACCTCGATGATGGTAAGGTACCGGCAGATTTAGTTGGCCTGACCACACTCGAGACGGTCGAGGATCTCGCGGCGAAACGCCCCGCTCCCGCTAATCTTGGGGTACTGAAAAAACTCGCGGCTGCCGGCGCACTGTTGGCTAAAATAAAATACGCGCACAGTTACCCGCATTGCTGGCGCTCTAAGACGCCCATTATTTTCCGCGCCGTCGATCAATGGTTTGTTTCACTCGATAAAAACAACATGCGGCAAACGGCGCTGGCTGAAATCACCAAGATTGCTGCCGCCCAAGGCTGGATTCCCGCCTGGGGCGAAGCCCGCATCCGCGGCGCGGTTGAGTCGAGACCCGACTGGTGCATCAGCCGGCAGCGTTCATGGGGAGTGCCGATTCCCGCATTTTACGACGCGCATAAAAAAGCTTTTCTTGATGCCGACGTCGCACGAGCAGTTGCTGACAAAATCTCCCAACGCGGCACGAATTTCTGGTATGACGCCACTCCCGCGCAGATCCTCGAAGGAGTGAAACTCCCTGCGACCTGGCCAGCCCCGAGCGAGCTCACGTGTGGGCGCGACACCTTGGACGTCTGGATTGACTCTGGTTCAACCCAATCGGCGGTACTCAAACGGGGCCAAGGCGGCACCCAATGGCCGGCAGATCTTTACCTAGAAGGCAGCGACCAACACCGGGGTTGGTTTCAATCATCACTGTGGTGCAGCGTGATTGCCTGGGGCAGCGCACCCTACAAGGCAGTGCTTACCCACGGCTTTATCGTCGATAAAGACCGGCAAAAAATCTCGAAAAGTAGTACCTATCAAAAACCCCAGACGGCGGATGCTTACATCGCCCAGCACGGCGCAGATGTCATTCGGCTCTGGATTGCCTCGCAGGATTTTCGCGATGATATCCCTGTTGATGATGAAATTCTGAAAAATGTTGGCGAAGCCTATCGGCTATTCCGCAATACCTTTCGTTTTCAGCTCTCTAATCTTTTCGATTTTGCCGTGAGCCAGCATGCCGTCCCTCTGGCCCAAATGGACTTGCTCGATCGCTGGGCGCTCCACCAAACAGCTGGCCTGATCGCTGAATGCACAAAGGCTTATGACGCCTATGAGTTCCATCGCGTCTACCAACTTTGTAATCAGTTTTGCGCGGTAACTCTCTCAGCGACTTATCATGACGTACTGAAGGATCGTTTGTACACGCTAGGAACTAACCATCCCTTACGGCGCTCATCGCAAACAGCCCTCCACCATATCTTCCAAAGCCTCGTCAAGCTACTCGCGCCCTTCCTAACCTTCACCGCTGATGAAGCCTGGAATTTCGGTACAACGGGGCAGGAATTCTCCCCGGATTCAATTCACTTGCAGGATTGGCCCACGATTCCAGTCGGCTGGCGCGATGCCGCCATTGAGTCTGATATGGGTACTTTATTGCAGCTTCGCACCAAGGTAAACGAGACCCTCGAGCCCCTGCGCCAAGCCGGTACGATTGGAAAGGCGCTCGATGCCGTAATCACCGTGACCAGCGCAGCTGATGACCCTTGCTTGGTTATTTCTGAAAAGCACCGTGGCTTACTGGCTGAACTCTTTATTGTTTCTCAAGTTAGCCTAGTCCCTGAAGCCGCCAGCAGCTTAAAGCTCGCCGCTCGACATGCACGAGAAGACGGCTTAATTCGCTGCCCGCGGTGCTGGCGTTGGGTTAATGCCCTGACGCCATCCGCTGAGGAAGAAATTTGCCCGCGGTGCCTAGAAGCCCTTCAATCTTAATTTATCATTTTTATGCCCACCAAGAAAAAGCTCCCGATCAAAAAATCTGCTCCCAAAGTTAGCGCCCACAAAGCAAAGCAGCCCCCGGCAAAAAAATCACCCCTGAGCTCGGCTAAACCCGTCGCCAAAACGACGATCGCTAAAGCATCGCTTCCAAAAATTGCGGGGAAACCCATCGCTAAGACGGTCACTATTCCCGTCAAAAAAGAGCTTCCCAGCGTCAAAGGTAATAAGCCAAACGCCAATGCCACCGAGTTAAAACGCATGATCCTCGAGCGAAAAATCGCGCCCAAGGCTATCGCCTTCAGTCTCGATGAGGTCAGAGAAATTGCTAAAAAGAATGAGCACCAGATCGAAAGCACTTCCAAAGCAAGCAAGAGCGTCAAATCCACCAGCGAGGTAGCCAAGCAACTCACGACCGCGGGGCACCTCAATCACCCGACTAAGCCGCACAAGCCGCACCACGTAAAAGCAGCCTCGCTCGCCGACATCTTGGGCTTCAACCCCAAGAAGGGTAAACCCCGCGCGGCCATGATCGATGAGAAGGACGTGCCAGAAAAATATCGCCGCTACTATCGCCTACTCCTAGCTTTGCGTATGCATGTGCTTGTTCAGCTTGGCGAACATACCGAGGAAACCCTGCTCAAATCCTCCAAAGATGATTCCGGTGATTTGTCGGGTTACGGTCAACACATGGCGGACGCAGGAACCGATACCTTTGATCGCGACTTTGCCCTTAGTTTAGTCTCCAACGAACAAGAGGCACTCGCCGAAATTGAGGCGGCCATCAAACGCGTCCACGCCGGGACCTACGGTATTTGTGAAACTACTTTGAAGCCCATTGCCAAAGATCGTCTTCTGGCAGTCCCCTTCACCCGCTACTCGGCGGAAGCTAAAAAGCAGGTAGAACGTCACTCCCACCGCTCAGTTGAACGCGGCGGTTTATTCGGTGACGGTACCGAAGAAGAAGGCGGTAAGATGCCGCGCGGCGATGACGACGGCGAGTAAACAGACGTCGCTAGAATTTCACAAAATGTCTGCGCAGCCTAGCCAGGACGATCATCACGACGGACCGGCCTCGCCCTTACTGCGCAGGCTCAGTTATCGAAGATTTTGGCTGTTGGGCGGATTCATCTTAGCCCTCGACCAATTAACAAAATATTGGATCAACACGCGGCTCCCGCTGGGCAGTTACGGCCCTGCCGGGATTCCCGTTTTCCCAGGCTTCTTTAATTTAGTTCATGTCGGCAATACGGGAGCGGCTTGGAGCATGTTTTCGGGCAAAAGCTCGCTGCTGGCGTTATTGGCAGCCGCAACCCTAATCGCTATTTACGTCTGGCGTCAGGCCCTCGGATTACGAGAGCCGACGGGCCAATTAACATTTGGTCTCCTCTGTGGCGGTATTATTGGAAATCTTATTGATCGCCTCGTTTATCACCACGTGATCGATTTTATCGATCTCCACTTTGGAACCTATATATACCCGACGTTTAACGTAGCCGACTCGGCGATCTGCGTTGGCGTATTCTGGTACATTCTCTGGTCGCTTCGTCAGCCGGATTTCAGCCGATCAGAGTAAGCCATCGCCGCCGAACGACGGAGCCTCGCTGAAGTGAGCTGTAAATCAGCGCAGGTTATTCGACATTAGCCATCTGCTCCCGGACGCGCTCGAGTTCATTTTTAAATTCAATCACCTGTCGCGAAACGGCTAGGTCGTTGGCTTTACTGCCGATCGTATGAATTTCTCGACCAATTTCTTGCAAAATGAATTCAGCTTTACGACCCACTTCACCCACGGAACGGAGCAATTCAATAAATTGAGTAAAATGACTGCGCAGGCGGGTAATTTCTTCAGTCACATCGCAGCGATCAGCAAATAAAGCTACCTCCTTGAGTACGCGCTCGTCGTTAATGTCTAACGTCAGCTCGAGTTGCCGCAGGCGCTGCAGCAAAAGATCACGATAGGCCACTGGCACGAGTGGCGCGCGTTGTGCAATGCTCGCAACGGCCGCCTGCAATTTTTCAAAGCGCCCGATAAAATCAACAAAGAGCGCTTCGCCCTCGCGAGCCCGCATCGCCGCAAAGCCACGCAACGCCTCGCCCAGTGTTTTTTCTAGGAGCTTTTCAGTGGCCTCATCAGCTGGCAGCTTCGCACTCGTGCGTTGCGCGTTAGCAATCTGCCACAGCAATTCACTCGTTGGTGAAAATTTAATCCCCCGCGCATGAGCAAGGAGTGCGAGCTGCTCCAGCGTGGTCGCTACGGCCGCCTGGTCCCAATCCGCCGTGGTTGCAGATTTTCCAGTAACCTCAACCTCGACGTGCACTTTACCGCGGAGCGCAACTTTGCGAACCGCTTCACCCACGCTGGACTCGAAAACTTGCCATTCATCCGGCAGCTTCAGCGTCAAATCAAGACCTCGGCGATTTACCGAGTTGATCTGCACGGTCAACGTGAGGTGCCCAAGGGAAGCGGTTGCCCGCCCATAGCCAGTCATCGAATTCATGAGATCAGGAGTAACAAACATCCGCGGCCCAGTGGCAAGACCAGGCATCCCGTTAACCCAAACTCACGATTAGCCAATTTTTAACCGAGGGCAGCTGAATCAGAAGCACGCTAAGCTAAACCCACAATCACCCAGCCGACTTTAAAAACTTATTATACCTATTTAGCCGCAGCGAGAAGAGCGGCAACTTGCTGAACATCTTTGTCGCCTCGACCGCTGAGATTAATCACTAAAATTTGCGTGGGCTTCATTTCCTTGGCGCGCTTTAAACCGTAAACTAAGGCGTGCGTGGACTCGAGTGCAGGAATAATCCCTTCTAAGCGAGAGCAGAGCTGGAAAGCCGCCATAACTTCATCGTCGGTGGCGTAGGCGTAACCAATTCGCCCTTGGTCACGGTAATAAGCGTGCTCGGGTCCGATAGCCGCATAGTCCAAACCAGCGCTCACCGAGTGGGTTAACTCGATTTGCCCGTCAGGATTTTGCAAAATATAAGTCTTACTGCCTTGCAAGACACCAAGCTTACCCCCTTCAAATCGAGCCGCGTGTTCGCCACGAACTATGCCGCGTCCGCCAGCTTCGACACCCGTGAGTTTGACTTCTTTATCGTCGAGAAAATCAAAAAAACAACCGATCGCATTACTGCCTCCCCCAACGCAAGCGACCAACTCATCAGGGAGCCGACCTTCCCGCGCTAATAGTTGCGCCCGTAATTCGCGGCCGATCACGCGATGAAAATCTCGCACCATCATCGGATACGGGTGTGAGCCGAGAGCCGAACCGAGAATATAGTGGGTATCGCGCACATGAGTTACCCAGTCGCGCATTGCCTCATTAACGGCGTCTTTGAGCGTTTTCTGGCCGGCTTCAACGGCGACGACCTTAGCTCCCATTAAGCGCATCCGAAAAACATTCAGCGCTTGGCGCTCCATGTCCACGGAGCCCATGTAAACGGTGCAATCGAGGCCAAATTTAGCGCACACCGCCGCGGTCGCCACCCCGTGCTGCCCCGCCCCCGTCTCGGCGATGATTCGCTTTTTCCCCATTCGCTTTGCGAGTAATGCCTGCCCGAGTGCGTTATTAATTTTATGAGCTCCCGTATGGAGGAGATCCTCTCGCTTAAAATAGATCTTCGCCCCGCCACAATGTTGGGTCAGCCGCTCCGCAAAATAAAGCTCCGTGGGTCGGCCCGCAAATTCTTTGAGATGATGAGCCAATTCAGCCTGAAAAGCTGGATCTTGCCGCGCCTGCTCATAGACCGCGGTCAGTTCCGCCAGAGCAGTTATGAGAGTTTCTGGGACAAAAATGCCGCCGTAAGGCCCAAAGTGACCGGCAGCATCAGGCAAAAGTGCAGGGCCGACGGGTGGAGGCAAAACACCGATTGGGGTCGATGAGGTCGTTGGGCTAGACGAAGGCATGTAGACAGAAGCTTGGTGACTAAAAAGATGAACGCAAACGGGATTTGGCGGGGCCAGGCCGAGCCGAGTCAGTTCCGGCAGCTACAGAGGTGGACGCGGAGATCATCCGGCCACCCAAGCCTATTTAGTTTTTTGCCACGATCTGCCGCAGCACGTAAGGCAAAATCCCACCGTGTTGATAGTACTCAATTTCTATCGGCGTATCGATACGGCACCGCACGGAAATATTTTCCACGACACCATTCCGCCGCGTAATCTTAAGATTCAGATCTTGTTGCGGTTTGATCGCTGCGGTCAGTCCAACGACGTCGTAAATTTCAGTGCCATCAAGTTTGAGTGTTTGTGCGGTAGTGCCATCTTTGAATTGTAAGGGTAAAACGCCCATGCCGACTAAATTTGAGCGATGAATTCGCTCAAAACTTTGTGCTACGACAACTTTTACCCCGAGCAAGTTAGTCCCCTTGGCTGCCCAATCCCGGGAAGAACCGGTGCCGTATTCTTGACCGGCCAGGATGATGAGCGGCGTGCCTGCTTTCTGATAAGCCATCGAGGCGTCGTAAATGGACGTTTTTGCGCCGTCAGGTCCGATCGTATTGCCGCCCTCTTCCCCCCCTAGCATTAGATTTTTAATCCGTACATTGGCAAACGTCCCACGCGTCATCACGCGATCATTGCCGCGGCGCGAGCCGTAGCTATTAAAATCCTCGAAGGCGACGCCGCTTCCCAATAAATACTGGCCCGCCGGTGAATTCTTCTTAATCGCGCCGGCTGGTGAGATATGATCGGTCGTTACGCTATCACCAAAGATACCGAGAGCCCGGGCGCCTTTAATTTCCGCAATAGATCCCGGCTGCATCGAAAAATTGGTAAAAAACGGTGGCTCCTGAATATAAGTAGAGGCACCATCGAAAGCGTAGACATTGCCGGCAGTCGCAGGAATTTCATTCCACTTTGGATTCTGCGCCGCAAAATCAGTGTAGAGACGCCGAAACACTTCGGGTTTGAGCGCGGCTGCCATTTGGTCGCGTACCTCCTGCAACGTCGGCCATAAATCTTTCAGATAAACATTTGCCCCCGACTGATCTTGCCCGATCGGCTCATGGGCCATATCGATATCAACTCGCCCGGCGAGAGCGAAAGCCACGACGAGAGGTGGCGACATCAAAAAATTAGCCTTAATATTTTGATGCACCCGAGCCTCAAAATTACGATTACCAGAAAGCACGGAAGCAGCCACGAGGTCGTGCTTAACCACTGCCTCCTCAATCGGAGCTGCGAGGGGACCAGAATTGCCGATGCAAGTGGTGCAACCATAACCGACCGTCTGAAAGCCGAGCTGGTCGAGATAAGGCGTCAGGCCCGTCTTGTTAAGATAGTCTGTAACCACCCGTGAGCCAGGTGCCAGCGAGGACTTCACGGCCGGATTCACCTTGAGGCCTTTAGCGACCGCTTTTTTAGCCAATAAACCAGCTGCGAGCATCACGCTCGGATTGGATGTATTCGTGCAGCTAGTGATCGCCGCGATTAAGACTGAACCATGGCCAACTTTTTGACCATTCACCTGCGCGCTGACCGTTGCGAAGTCTTCAGCTTTTTTGCCAAAGCCAGCCTCGGTGACGGGCTTGGAGAAAGAACTGATAAATTCCTGCTTAAGATTTTTTAACTCAATGCGATCTTGCGGCCGCTTTGGGCCAGCAACGCTCGGCACCACCGCACCAAGGTCGAGTTCGATAACCTGCGAATAGTCGATCGCGCCCCGCGCGGGAATACCCCAGAGTCCCTGGGCTTTATAATAGGCTTCGTAAGTAGCGATCTGGGCATCCGTTCGCCCCGTCGCCCGCAGAAAATTGCTACACTCATCATCGATGGGGAAAAAGCCCATCGTCGCGCCGTACTCAGGCGCCATATTGGCAATCATCGCACGATCGACCACGGGTAGCGCAGCTGCGCCGGGACCGTGAAATTCCACGAACTTGCCAACCACCTTGGCTTTGCGCATGACCTGCGTAACGGTTAGCGCGAGATCGGTTGCGGTGACTCCTTCCTTAAGTGCACCGGTCAGATACACACCCACCACATCGGGAGTGAGAAAATAAACAGGCTGACCGAGCATCCCAGCTTCCGCCTCAATTCCCCCAACGCCCCAGCCCACGATCCCAAGACCATTAATCATGGTCGTATGAGAATCGGTGCCGACGAGCGTATCAGGATAATAGACGTCGCCTTGGCTGAGCACGCCCTGGGCGAGATATTCAAGATTCACTTGATGGACGATCCCAATGCCTGGCGGCACAACTTTGAAAGTTTCAAAGGCCTGCATGCCCCACTTCAAAAATTGGTAGCGCTCACGATTGCGGGTAAATTCTAAATCAAGATTCTGCTTGAGGGC
>CAIOCT010000099.1 GCA_903856725.1 uncultured Verrucomicrobiota bacterium | reverse complement strand
ATCCGACGCATTTAAAAAAATACGATTACGCGACCATGGAGCAAATGCGTCCCAAAGACTGGGATTACCTTGAAACCATGAAATTGACCTACGAAGACGAGTCATTGGGCGTGGTCTTTGTGCATGCGGGATTTCTGCCCAATCGGCCTTGGCCCAAGCAACCTGCGCGGATCGTAACTCGAATCCAAGTGGTCGACCTGGCAGGCGAGCCTCGCAAGCGATCTGAGGCGCCCGAGGCGCCCCATTGGTCAGAGCTCTGGGTGGGGCCCCCTTTCGTCGTATACGGGCATACGCCACGACCTGAAGTGGCTCGAACCAAATGGACCTTGGGCATCGACACAGCGTGCGTACTGGGAGGCTGCCTCACTGCCTACATTCTACCTGAAAAGCGGATTGTGCAGGTGAAGGCGCGCGAGACTTATTATAAGTAATCATAAAAAATCTGTGATAATTCGCCACGGCCCTTGGGGGATATTGGCAATTTTTACCGGATAAGTTATCCCTTGTCCCGCGAGCAATGGCCGCAAAGGTAAGGTTATGCCTTCCTCCCCCGACTCGAGGCCCCCCATCACCGAAGTCGCTCCCTCACCCCTTACGCCAAATTCGCTACCGCCGTTGCTTCTTTGCATCGACCTGCAGCCAATCTTTCTGGCCGCAATCCCTGAAAGCCAACGTGTACACTGGCGCTGCTCCTTTGCGCTGGAAGCAGCCCGTGGCCTCGGTTTGCCCGTGCTTTTTACCGAACAAGTTCCGCATAAGCTCGGTGGCACCGCCGAAGATTTACTGGCCCACTGCGCCTCCCCCACGGCCTTAGGCAAAGCCACCTTCTCAGCGATGGGTGATGCGAAAATCGCCGAACTACTTCGTGCCAGTAGAGCCCGACGTTTATTGCTCTGCGGTATCGAAACCCCTGTCTGCGTCTACCAGACCGCCCGCGACGCGCTTAACGCAGGGTATCAAGTTACCATTCTCGCCGATTGCGTGGGGGCCCGCCGCACGAGTGATGCGGTCACTGCACTGACGAACCTTGCCCATGCAGGCTGCGCCGTGTTGCCGGCGGAGACGGTGTTTTATGATCTTTTACAAAGCGCCCAACATGGTTTCTTTCGTGAGTATACCGCTCTCGTGAAAAAATATGGCTAGCCCGCACTGGGCATCGTAAATTTTAAGCTTCCTGCCAACGGTTAATGGCCTTCCGCTACCCTTATGTCTGACATCACTCCTGCCCTCACTGTCCGCGAGATCAAAGCACTTAATCGTACCGGAGGAGATATCTTTCACAGTGTGCTCCTGATCAAACGCATCGCTGAAAAACCAACCAAAACAGGCAATTCTTTTTTGATGGTCGAGCTCGCCGATAAAACCGGCATGTTTAACTGCAATTGTTTTAGTGATAACCCTTCGTTTGATTTTTTCAAAGGACTGAAGGAAGGCCTAGTCGTCCGAATCGAAGGCAAAGTAGATTATTACCAGAATCGATTTTCTCCCAAGTTACTCCGTGCCGAAGAAGTTACCGCCGAACAACTCGCCGGTTCCCCCCTCATGAGCAATCTTGTGGAAACAGCACCTGAGGATAGCGAAGCACTCTGGACAGAATTCCAGACCCAGATCGCAGCCATCACCCAACCCGAATTGCGCGCGACCGTGGAGGCTGTATTCGAGGAAATTGGCGACGCCTTTCGCTTAGCCCCCGCCGCGCTCGCTATGCACCACGCCTACCGTCATGGCCTGCTCGAGCACACCTGCCATATGGCCCGGGCCTGCCAAGCGCTCACGCCGCTTTACCCTGAGATCGATGCCGATTTAGCCCTCGCTGGAATTTTAGTTCACGACACAGGCAAGGTGATTGAATACCAAGGCACTTTGGCTACCTCCCGCAGCCGGAAAGGTATATTACAAGGTCACGTAGTTCTTGGCTATCAATTAGTCCGTAAAGCTGGTCTGAAAGCTAAACTCAATGCCGATCTGCTCGAGCGACTCGAACACATTGTTTTGAGTCATCAAGGCGAACTCGAGTGGGGCGCCGCGGTCATTGCCGCCACCCCCGAAGCCGTCTTCGTTGCTAAGATCGACGATCTCGATGCAAAGATGGGCATGGTGCAGCGCCTCCTACGACAAGCAGGAGAAAATGATGAATTTTCCGATAAACACATCGGCTTGAATTCACCGTTGTTGCTGACGAAGCCGCTGAAATAAATCTGGTGAGAAATCTCAGACTGAGTAGGTCAGCGTGGTGCGCTGGCCTGCCCTAAGTCAGGAGCTGCACGATACGCACAATCGGCAGAAAAAGCGCGACAACAATAGTCCCAACGACAAGTGCGAGAAAAAGAATCAGAAGCGGTTCAACCAGCGAGCTAAGCCCGGCTACAGCATAATCAACGTCGGCTTCATAGATAACCCCCACCTGGTCGAGCATCTCCGGCAAGCGACCTGTTTCCTCCCCCACCTCGATCATACTGATCACCATCGGTGGGAAGACGCCCGTAGCCGCTAGCGGCCCGGCTACCGTAGCTCCTTCCTTCACGCGGTCGTGCACCGTCGTGATGGCAGTGCTAATCCAAAGATTATCTCCCGTATCGCGAGTGATCAGAAGTGCGGATAAAATCGGGACACCGCTCGACAACAAAGTAGCTAAAGTTCGGGCGAAGCGTGCCACGATACTCTTGAGTAATAGCTCGCCGAATAAGGGCAATTTAAGCACTCCCCGTGCTAGCTGCCGCGCGCCTCGGGAGGTGCGCTGATAGAGCATACCAGCGAAACTAACAGCCAGACAGAGGCCTAATCCTAAAAGATAATGAGCTTTGATCCATTCGCTGATCGTTAAAATGAACTGCGTCAGAGCTGGCAAAGGAGCCCCTTTCAGAAGATCCGCAAAAATTTGCTGAAATTTCGGAACGACAAAAATTAATAATCCGCACACGATTAGCCCAGCTACCACTAAAACTAACAGCGGATACATAAGCGCTGCGCTCAGTTGTCCTTTTAAACGGAGGCTTTTCTCTCGAAATTGGGCCAAACGATCTAAAACCACATCGAGAGTAGCGCCAGCCTCACCGGCTTTGACCATGTTAATATAAAGCCGATCAAAAATTTGCGGGTGCAGCGCCAGCCCCTCAGAGAATGTTCCTCCAGATTGCAGCGCTACAATCAGCGCAGCGAGCGCTTTGCGAAAATGGGTATCCCGTTCCTGTCGCGCTAACACTTCCAAGCTACGCAACAAGGGCAGTCCGGCCCTAAGCAGGCTAGCCAATTGGCGCGTGAATATCGCGAGGCTCTTCGCTGGTACCGACGCTCGACCTGGGATCGGCAGCTCCTGCCACCAAGCTAAAGTCGTCGATGGTAGATTCAGCATCACCTCGGATTCTATGGACACCTCGACCGGGGTAACCTTGATGGGATAAAGTCCTTGAGCACGAAGTAGTCCCACCATGCTTTTCACATCACCCGCCTCGTGATGGCCTGCTCGCGTCAGGCCGTTTTGATCAATCGCGATATAATTAAAATGGCGCATCAGAAAGCATCGTTAAAGTTTTTGTTTAAGACTCCGCAGTTTGTAATAAATTAAGGTCAAATGGGATGATGGTGGGAGCCGCGCTTCAGGTGTAGCGAATCACCTCGGCGACGCTGGTCTCTCCGGCTAAAATCGCTTTCACCCCTGCCGCGCGGAGGGTGACCATACCCTGCGCTACTGCTTGCTGACGGAGTTGCGCCAACGTAGCGCCTTGGACCACGAGATCGCGCAGTGACTCAGTGAGTGCCATAAATTCAAAAATACCTATTCGGCCTTGATAGCCGGTCTGATGACAAGCAGTGCACCCCCGACCATAATAAAAAGGTCGGCCCTGCCATTCCGTCGAATCCAACATTAACTGCTGTAGAACAGCCGCCGAAGGATCGCAGGCAAGGCGGCAAACTGGACAAATTCTCCGCACAAGCCTCTGCGCGAGAACACCCGCCAACGTAGACGCCAATAAAAATGGCTCAATCCCCATCTCCACGAGGCGAGTCAGGGCGCTCGGCGCATCGTTTGTGTGCAAGGTACTCAACACAAAATGACCAGTGAGCGAAGCCTGCATTGCGATATGTGCGGTCGCATAATCGCGAATCTCGCCCACCATAACAATATCAGGGTCGTGGCGGAGAAAGGTGCGCATCGCACGATCGAAAGTCAGACCCGCCGCCAGATTCACGGGAACCTGCATTATTCCATCAATATTATATTCTACCGGATCTTCAACCGTCAGCATTTTCACGGCGACGGTGTTCAGCGCCTGTAAACAACTATAGAGTGTTGTCGTTTTGCCGGAGCCAGTGGGTCCTGTAACGATCAGCATTCCCGTGGGGCGACGAATCAGCGTCGAAATTTTCGCCTGCAACAATGTAGGCAGACCGAGCTGCCCGAGTTTTAGTCCGACCGTAGCTTGATCAAGAATTCTCAGGACGACGCTTTCACCGAATTGTGTAGGCAACGTCGAGACACGAAAATCAACTAGATGGGCGCCACGATTAAAATTAAATCGCCCATCTTGGGGCAAGCGGCGCTCAGTGATGTCTAGATTGGCGAGAATTTTAAGTCGGGAAATAATGGTTAATGCCAAGTGACTAGGAGCCGGAGCCATCTCATAAAGCACCCCATCAATGCGGTAGCGGATTTTAAAGTCCTGCTCAAATGGCTCAAAATGGATATCCGAAGCATGATCACGAATCGCCTGGGCGAGCACGAGGTCGACAAAATGAACTACCGATCGCTGCCCGGCCATTTGGCCTATTCCAGCCCCAAGCGCCACTGGCTTACTCGGTCGAGTGACTCCGGTGAAATAATCACTCAGACCGCGATTCTCGAAAATTTCCAGCGAAGGATAATATTCTGAAATGAGTCGATATATGATGCTGGGATCAGCCACCCAGCAACGAATCGCGCCCCCCAACGCAAAAGTGAGCTCGTCAACGAGTGCAGGCTTAAAGGGATCAGCAACCAACAGGCTGATGACCTCACCATCACCGGCAATCGGAACGATCCCGTAAGCGTTTGCTAAACGACTGGTCACCCGATCCACGATTACCTGGGGTATCTTTACGGGCGGCTCAGCCAGATAGTGAAAACCTAAGGAGTCAGCGATGGCGGCGAATAATGCCGTTGGCGAAAGCAGCCCGCGGTGGAGCACCCAGGCCGACAGCGATTGGCCAGCGGTTTTGCAATCAGCCCATGCGGCTACCAAATCCGCAGGAGGGATAAGGCGGCGCGTTGCCAGCAGATGATAAATGGGCTGATCAGATCCCTCGTACATGAGGAATTCCGACCGGGCCCACGGTCGAAAAAATTAAAGGTTAAGTGTGCTCGCGAAGTTTAAAACCTAGACCGAGCAATTTTTCCCGCATCGCAATCGGCTCTTGCGACTTCTCATAGGCCTCATCCGCCTCAATCAGATCGCGATTAACCAAACTCAGGAGATGGGTGTCCAAAGTAATCATACCCAGCGCCGCACCGGTTTGAATCTCCGAAGGAATGCGAAATGTTTTATTATCACGAATGAGCGAGCCAATCGATGTGGTATTTACCATGATTTCATAGGCAGCAATCCGCCCCCCGCTCTTCTTCTTACACAGTGACTGGGCAATAACACAAATGATCGAAGTCGAGAGCTGGGTACGGATCATTTCTTTCATTGAAGAAGGAAAAGCATCCACAATGCGGTCGACGGTTTTAGCTGCGCTGTTGGTGTGCAGCGTGCCAAACACTAGATGCCCCGTCTCGGCCGCGCTTATCGCCGCTTCAATCGTTTCAAGGTCACGCAACTCACCGACCAAGATCACATCAGGATCTTGCCGCAAGGCGCGCTTGATCGCCTCTGAAAAGCTCGGCACATCTGCCCCCACTTCACGCTGCGTCACAACGCATTTTTTATGCGCATGATAATATTCAATCGGATCCTCGATGGTAATAATATGCCCATCACGATTTTCATTAATATAATTTATCATCGACGCCAAGGTGGTGGATTTACCCGATCCAGTAGGTCCCGTGACGAGAAATAAACCCCGCGGACGATAAAGCAGCTCCTTGATTTTATCGGGCAACCCGATCGAGCGAAGATCAAATAATTGATTAGGAATCTGCCGCAGCACCAGGCCGTAGTTACCCTTGGCTTTAAGCACGCTGACGCGAAAGCGGGCCTTGTCCCCATAGGCGAAACCAAAATCCGTGCCACCATTGAGCTTCACTTTCTGAATGTGCAGATCCGGGGTGATCGCCAGCATCAGCTTTTCGGTGTCCGCTGGCTGCAATTCTGGTCCATCGATCGGCGTCATGCTACCGCGCAAACGCAGGCACGGCGGCACGCCAACTTGTAAATGAAGATCTGAACTTTTCTGATCTACGACCAATTCCAACAGGTCATTCATTTCATAACTCATGCTTAAGTGGGGGTTGAGGCGTGATTAAAGAGGATCACTCGACGTGACCGCAAGAATCTCTTCGATTGTTGTCTGGCCGGCGAGCACTTTACGCACGCCATCCTCGCGCATGGAACGCAGGCCTGATTGCCGCGCTTGCTGCCGAAGGCGGAGAGCCGGGGCCTTATCGTAAATCAACGCACGCAGGGCGTCATCTACGTGACAAATCTCGAAGATCCCAAGCCGGCCGAAATAGCCAGTGCCCGCGCAGGTCGCACAGCCCACCCCGCATGTAAACTCGGCCGTGGCAGCCTGCAGCGGGGTTAGCTCGAGTGCATAAATTTCTCGAGGCGATGGCTTATAAGCACGGCGGCAATCCCGACAAATGCGCCGAACCAGCCGCTGTGCCACGACCGCGCGGAGCGCTGCCGCCACCAAAAAAGGCTTAGCCCCGATATCGAGTAGCCTCGTTACAGCTGAAGGTGCATCATTCGTGTGCAAAGTACTAAAAACAAGATGGCCCGTCAGGGCGGCATTGAGCGCAATTTCAGCGGTTTCTCGATCCCGAATCTCCCCAATCATTACGATATTTGGCGCCTGCCGCAACAGCGCACGCAACGCCGCGGCAAAGGTCATGCCAATTTCTGGGTTAACTGGCACCTGATTAATTCCAGACAACTGATACTCCACTGGATCCTCGACCGTAATAATTTTTCGGTCGGACTGATTCAGATGATGTAAGGCCGCATAAAGACTCGTCGTTTTTCCCGATCCCGTCGGACCAGTTACCAAAACAATTCCATCGGGCGACTGTAACAGTTGGGCAAAGGCGCTCTCATCGTCTGGCTCAAAACCTAATTCAGGCAGACCTAACGGCAGACTCGCCGGATCAAGAACCCGCAGAACCATACTCTCGCCATGTGCGGTTGGCAGTGAGGAAACCCGCAGGTCGAGCGATCGGCCTGCGGTGACAAATCGCAGGCGCCCATCCTGGGGCAAACGCTTCTCAGCGATGCTGAGATTCGCCATAATCTTAACTCGTGATAATAACGCTAATTCAAATTGCTTCGGCGGAGCCGCCACCTCTTGCAACACTCCATCAATCCGATAACGCACCCGAAAGCGCTGCGCAAGCGGCTCAAGATGAATATCCGACGCGCGCCGGCGAATTGCTTCAGCAATGATATCATGCACAAGACGAATAATAGGGGCCTCTTGCTCCGATATTTTGTCGGTTTCAACGGCCGCGATAACCGGCTGGGCTTGGGGCTCAATTGATAAATGAAGGCCGCCGTGGCTCGTTCGCAAATCAGATGCCGCTCCATAATAAATCGCGATAGCCGCGCGAATATCAGCCAATGAAGCAAGTTCTACCTGAACCGAGCACCCCGCCACATAGTTGAGAGCATCAATGATATCGAGCGCAAGTGGATCCGCAACAGCTACGCGCAAGCGCCCATGAGCTTGGGCAAAAGGCATGACGTTGTGCTCAAAGACAAATGAGCAGGGCAGCGTCGCAAGCACCTCCGCAGAAATCGTTAATTCCGCCCGCAGGATGGAAGACAGGCTATCATCTTCAATTGTGGGAACAATCGCCGGCGGCTGGTCAAATCCAGGCACCAAGCCGGCGGAAATCAAAAGCTCTGCTGAACGGCCATTTTTGATCCCAGAGTCGTCAGCCGTAATCACAAATATCAGCTGCGAATTTTAACGATTTAGGCTCATCAAGAATTCTGCGTTGGTTTTAGTTTTCTTCAAACGCTGGATCAGCATATCCAAAGAGTCAGCCGCCGGCACCCCCTGCATCGCGCGCCGCAACGCATAAACGCGCAGCAGTTCCTCTGGGTGATAGATGAGCTCTTCTTTGCGCGTCCCACTCTTATCAATATTAATGGCGGGAAAAATACGTTTATTCACGAGATCACGATCGAGATGCAGCTCCATATTACCGGTGCCCTTAAATTCCTCGAAAATAATTTCATCCATACGACTCCCGGTATCAACCAGAGCGGTGCCGAGAATAGTCAGACTACCGGCACCCTCAATGTTACGCGCAGAACCGAAGAACCGCTTAGGCTTTTGCAGGGCGTTGGCCTCTAAACCACCCGACATAATTTTCCCACTATTTCCCGCGAGGGCGTTGTAAGCCCGCGCTAGACGTGTGATGGAATCAAGCAAGATGACCACTTGCTCGCCTTGCTCGACGAGACGACGCGCTTTTTCTATCACCATCTCCGCGCAATGGACATGGCTCTCGGGTGTCTCATCAAAAGTTGAACTCACGACCTCGCCTTTGCAGTGGCGTTTGAAGTCAGTAACTTCTTCTGGACGTTCATCCACCAGTAAAATAATCAACTTCGCAGCAGGCGAATTCGCCGCAATCGAGTTGGCCATATTCTGCATTAAGATAGTTTTGCCCGTGCGCGGAGGCGCGACAATCAGGCCGCGTTGGCCGAAGCCAACCGGCGTGACAATATCAACCATCCGCATCGAAACATCCTTGGCGCCTTCCTGCTCCAGCATAATGCGCTTGAGTGGATAATACGGCGTAAGTTCTTCGAACGGTTGAATCTTAGAAATATCCGCCGGCTTTCCGCCCATCACACTGCGAATAGCCACAACCGCAGGGCAACGATCGCTGCCTTGCGGGGCTTGCAATTGAACCTCTACGGCGTGGCCCCGCTTTAGGCCGAACTCCCGCACGAAAATCTCGGGAAGATAGGCGTCCTCTGGATAGAGGCGATAGTTGACATCTTCGTGCACAACGAAGCTGCCCCGATCATTCATATCGATGTAACCACGATCATACAATGGGTGCTTCTGCTCAATCGTTGCCGCAAAGATCTGCGTAATGAGCTGCCGGCGATTGGGTGCACCTTCGAATTTGATCTCCATTTTTTTAGCAAATGCGGTCAACTCGGCTAAATTGAGCCCATAGAGCTCATTCAGCCAAATCGGCTCTGCATTGCGGCTGGAAATTTCCTCGGCGAGTTGGGCCACAGCCGTGAGACTCTGGAAGCGCGCGGGATCTGGGAGGTCGCCATAATGAACGACCTCTTTTGGCGGCGCAGACTGTGGTGGATATTTTGGCGTGGGTTGAAAATTAGGATTCCCCCACTTGCCACCCCCGCGAAATTGTTTTCCGCCGCGACCACGACGACCAAATTTTCCCCCACCTTGCTGCTGATAGTGCCCCCCCTGACTTTCGTCGTAATTATCCTGCCCAGCTGGGGCGACATCGGGGGCCTGCGCCGGCGCTGAGGTATTACTGACCATTTCGACATGCGGCGCAGCTACAGGAGCAGGCGCCGAGGGAACTTCTCGAACGACGACAACCTCAGGTGCGGGAGCCACCGGAGGCTCGGGCATTAACTTAGCAGCAGATGCTAGTTTGGCGGAGCGAGGCTCGCCTTTGACGGCGGGAATTTTCACTACTTTTTTAGTAGTGCGGTAAAGCCGAGAGCGCACCGGGCGCTTACTTTTTGCCGATTCACTCTGGGGAGCATCGGCTGAGGCAGAACTTTCGTCGTCGGATTTAGGAGGTACTTGCATGAGGGCGGCCGGCGGGCCGATCGGTTGGGATTTTCAAAAGACGGTCGGCCAACGCCTTGACCTGTTCACGCAAAAATTCGGCAGTGCCGTCGTTAAGGAGAACAAAGTCTGCCAGCTCGCACTTTCGGGCCAGTGGCAGTTGTTTGTCTAAGCGCTGACGGGCGAGTTCCAGGGGGATACCCTTCTCCTCCAGCCGTCTCAATTGCGAGACCGAGTCTGTGGTGACGCAGATGATGAAATCAAACCAATTCTCTAGGCCCTTCTCAAAGAGTAATGGAACCTCCACAATGAAGGCTTGGTCGCGGCTCTGCTCAAAAATCGTTCGCCAGTGAGCCAGTAGCAATGGATGAAGCAGATCTTCGAGCCACGCCAAAGCGACGGCGTCCGGGAAGACAATCTTAGCCAGCTCATCACGGCGTACCTGACCAGCGCTATCTAAAACTGCTGAGCCAAATCGATTCGCAATAGAATGGGCGATGGCTTGATCCGTTAACAAAAGCTCTCGGATAACTTGATCGGCATCGAGTCGGCGGAAACCGAGTTCAGCAAAAAATACCGCCGCGGTCGATTTTCCGCACCCCATCCCACCAGTCAGACCGACAATCGTATTTGTGCTGCTCCACATTCTGTTCACGCGTAGATAATCGGCTTGCGGCATAGGGTGCAACCCCTATCTGATCTTGTTAAATGGGTTTGCCTCTCACCATCGACACTAAAAACCCAGCTGCTGTAGGCGAATTAGTGCAATCAGCTTTCAATACGATCGGCGCAGAGAGGAGCGCTCCTTTGATCAGTCAGTTATTTGACGATGTGACGGCCATGTTTGCTGGCCGTTTCCCCGGCTATCAGGCCAGCGATATGCTCTATCACGATTATGAACATACGCTACAAGTCACCGTCTGCCTCATAAAATTATTAGAAGGTCATCACAAGACGGGTGATCACCCCCTGCTTACCGTGCGCGACTGGGAGTTAGCGCTTATGGCCGTATTATTACATGATAGCGGCTATCTTAAAACAACCGATGACCGAAGTGGTACAGGCGCGAAATATACGCTCACCCACGAGCTTCGCGGCGGTGACTTTGTTCGTAAATACTTGCCGGAACTAGGCGTCACGGCGTCAGAAATAGATGATATTAGATCAGCCATCATCTGCACAGGCCCACAGAGTAAACTCGGGCAAAATATTTTTCACCGCGAGGAAGCGCGCTTGCTGGCTAGATTCCTAGTCACGGCCGACTGTCTCGCCCAAATGAGCGCAGCTGATTATCTAGATGAGCTGCCTATTCTTTTTCGTGAATTCCAGGAAGCTTACGATTTCGAGCAGGTAGCTCCGGCCGATCGCAATTATCAGCAAGTGGATGAATTATTTGCGGGCACCCCCAATTTTTGGGAAAACTACGTAAGACCTTTGCTCGACATAGACGCAGGCGGCGTCCACCGCTACTTAACGACAGCGGGCCAACCCAATCCCTATCTGCAGGCGGTCGAAGCCAATATTACGGAAGTGCGTCGACGTTTACAGCTGGGTGCGGGTCGTAAATAATCCTTCCAGTTCCCTGCCCTATGTTAGCGACCATCTGCTCAGCAGCATTGCTGGGCATCGACGCCGTCCCCGTCCAAGTTGAAGTCAACACAGGCGAAAGCGGCGTGCCTAATCTGATCCTCGTTGGCTTACCCGATGCGGCCGTTAAAGAATCGGAAGATCGCGTATTTTCCGCGCTCAGCAATTCCGGGCTCCGCATGCCGCGCACGCGGACCACAATCAATCTTGCACCTGGTGATCTGCGCAAAGAAGGCGCCATCTACGACCTGCCAATCGCACTGGGTATCCTCGTCGCCACCGCCCAATTAGTCTGTGAAAGTCTTCCTAATTTTCTAATTGCCGGTGAACTCAGCCTCTCTGGGGCGACTCGCCCGATCAAGGGCGGCCTTGCCATGGCCGTGCTCGCTCGCGATCAGGGCAAGCAAGCCATCATGCTGCCCCCTGGCGCCGCCCAAGAAGCTTCCCTCGTGAAGGGGATCGAGGTTTACCAGATATCATCCCTTGACCAAGCTCATCGCTTTCTCGGTGGGCTCCTCGAGCTACGCCCCCTGACGGCACCGCAATCGACGGCGAGCGCTACTACCCGCAGCGAACACGAAGCAGATTTCGCAGATATTAAGGGGCAACACGCTGTTCGTCGCGCCGTTGAAGTTGCCGTCGCCGGCGGCCATAATCTCATCATGATTGGGCCGCCCGGCTCAGGGAAATCCATGATCGCAAAACGCATCCCGGGAATCATGCCGGAACCGACCTTGGATGAGTACTTAGACATCCTACGCATCCATTCTGCGGCGGGGCAGACGATCCAAGGCAGCGTGCCT
>CAIOCT010000098.1 GCA_903856725.1 uncultured Verrucomicrobiota bacterium | reverse complement strand
CATCGCTTGTCTGTTGCGGACCCAAGTACGTCAGGCGGGCAAGCTCACCGCTTGGGCGGCACAACATGATGCAGTTACCTTCGCGCCGGCCGGGGCGCGCAATTTTGAGCCGCCAGCCCTCACCGCTAATGAAAGTGTGGGGATTGTTAGATTTCTACTCGCGGTGCAGCGGCCCAGTCCGGCCATCGTGGCGGCGATCGAGGGCGCCGTGGGTTGGTTGGAGTCAGTAAAAATTTCTGGTTACCGCCTTGACGATACCCCCGGTGCGGATGGCCGAAAAGATCGCCACGTCGTAGCCGATCCAGCGGCGCCTCCGCTGTGGGCGCGCTTTTACAAGCTTGGCACCAATCAGCCGATTTTTGTCGGGCGCGATAAAATCGTGCATTACGATTACCATGAAATTGAGCGTGAGCGGCGCGTGGGCTATGATTATTTAGGGGATTGGCCAGCTAAGTTGTTGGCCAAGGATTATCCGCGCTGGCGGGCGCAGCAGTTTCGGCCCTGAAGCCCTCGGGCCTCCGCTCCGGGGCGCTGCTGGGTCGCAGGTTAAATTATCGCTTGGCGCAAATTATGTGCTGCCCTTCGCTGCGGCTTGGATAAATAAATATCCGGTGCGCCTCTTTCCCCTTTTACTCACTCTCGGCCGATCCCGCGGTCGATGCGGGGGCTGGGCTGGGCTCTGGGGTGCCCTCTGGATTGCAGGGATCGCGCAGACGCCGGCCATGCACGTCGGGGAGCGCGCGGTTGCCTTGCCAAAATTATTAGTAATCGAGCACGCGGGGGATGATCAGTTTGATGCTACTGGCCTGGGGGCGGTGGAAGAAGAGTTACGCAGTGCGCCCTTTTCTAATGACTTGACCGAGGTGGATTTTTCCCGGGAAGAGGGGCTTGGCATAGAAGTCTCGGCGGAACTAGCCGCCATCAGTAGTGCTTCGCCTGCGGCCGCGGCGGCCGGCGAGGAACGGCTTAATTTGCGGGGATTTCCTACGCCAATATTGCGCAATGGCTTCACGCAGCTGGGTATTCTGGAAACGCTCAATGTTAATGAAACCATTGTGATACAAGGTCCGCTCGTGCCGGTGTTGGGTCGCGCCGCCCCCGGAGGCATCCAGAACTTCTTGACCACGCGACCGTCTGCGAAGGAGCGCAATAAATTTGAAACCGGGACAAGTACCGCGAATCGCCAGCGGGCGAGTTGGGAATCAACGGGCACGCTCGTGCCTAAAAAAATCTGGCAGCGCTGGGCGGTTGATTGGTCCCGCAAGCTTGGCCCCGAAGAATTTGTGCGTGAAAATGATCTCACCGTAAGTGGCGCTTTGACCCTCAAGCATACACGCGCGGCGAGTAGCTTGATTAGCATTGATTATCGTCATTACGAAGGAAACCCAACCGCGGGCATCCCGGAATATAAATTAGCGGCTGGGCAGTTGGTGCTCGGGCCATATTTACCTTTGGCGTATTTTAATAATAATGGACCGAATGCGGGCATCTTGCGGCAAAGCCTCGTCGTTGGGGCTCAATTTGAAGGCCAAATTAATCGCGCGTGGGCGTTACGAGCCGCGGTTGAAGGTTGGTGGCGGGCGATCGATCAAGATCGTTTCACGGCCACCCAGTTGGTTCTAGCGACGGGATTATTTGAAGGGACGCGCGAACCGCGCCATATCGAGCAGCGCCAGCAGGCTTTGGCCACTCATCTTGAATTTACTGGCCGTTTTCGCACCGCAGGGATCGAACATAAACTACTCAGTTACGCTGGGGTGACGTGGGGTGAGTATGATCGGGTGGATCGCGCGTTAAGTCTGGCCGATCGGGCGGCGCTGCCACTGTCGGTCCGCGCCTTTAACCCATGGGCCCCTGATTATGATTTCCCCGCCTATACTCCCGATCTTTACGCGCGTCTCTTGACCGATCGACAGGAGGCCGCCCGTTATACTTCGTGGGAACTCACCGATCGCGCGGCCTTTGATCGTGGCCGGACGGTGGTCACAGCGGGGCTCCGGCTCGATCAAGTAAACTTAGCGGT
>CAIOCT010000097.1 GCA_903856725.1 uncultured Verrucomicrobiota bacterium | reverse complement strand
CGAACTCACGACCTCTTGCACCCCATGCAAGCGCGCTACCAGACTACGCTACAGCCCGTCTCTACGAGGGATCAAAAAGCCTCACCGCTTGGTGTGATGCAAGCCCTTTCCTTAGCCGCAATCCCAGGAACCCGAGATGGTGTTTTTTGGTATAGCAACCGCATACAATTGGTAAAAAATGCTGCAATCCCCTAAAAGTGCCTTCAACTAGCTGATGTTAAAGTGTCCTCGTAGCTCAACCGGATAGAGCTCTTGCCTTCTAAGCAAGCGGTTGTGGGTTCGAGTCCCGCCGAGGACGCCATTTTTACTGAGCGCGTAAGGCCAGCGTCTTTTTATAGCGGCGTCACCTCAGCCCGGTTTGAACTGTATTTTAACCAGCTAGATTAGCTGAGCTGGCTTGCCGAGGCGCAGCTCGTTTTTAACGAACGAAGGCTAGCCGTGCCTATCCCTAGCCTTAATCGCCTGCGCCCATCATTGCCCTCCTACGCTGAAGCTGCGGAGGATGGTGGAGCAGATCGGGATCAAACCGACGACCTCGTCGTTGCGAACGACGCGCTCTATCAACTGAGCTACTGCCCCCCAAACGAAGGTTTCTTCTGCGGGAAGCTTTCGCGGGAGTAAAACAAAATTTATTGTCCACCCTACCCGCTTACCCAGCGGCACTTAACGCGACCGCAAAATTGGCGCTACAATTGCTATTGCAGCTTCCAGGAACAGGCGAAAAAGAGAACCCCTGCCCCGTTAGTAAAATATTAAAAACCATCATGAAGAAAAGCATCAAAAAATCTACGGGGCGCTCACGACTTGCTCAGAAGCCGACCACGCTCGTTAAAAAAAATATAAAGCCCGTTAAAAAATCGGCGGCACCCGCCAAAATAAAAATTGGCGCAGCCGCCGAACCACCGGCCACATTTATCTCTGCTAAAATCGACATTGGTTTCGGGCAACATCTCTACCTGCGCGGTGAAGGCCCGGGCCTGAGCTGGCAACATGGCTTGGCCATGGATTGCGTCGGAGCCAACTTATGGACCATCACCATTAAAAATGCGGCTGATCCGGTGGTGTTTAAATTACTGGTCAATGATGTGACCTGGAGCCACGGCCATGATTTCATCACCGCACCCGGCCAAAGCATCACGGTTGTTCCGACTTTCTAGGCGGCTACCAAGCCCAAATACTGCCGGCGCGTTCACCTGACTTAACCAGCAATTAATCTAGTCGATCTGGATTAATTGCCAACAACTCGGCGCGCACTTCCTCCGCGCTCCACTTGTCCCCGTCTGCTTTTTTTGCGGGCAAAATCGTGCAGCGCATAACGACTCGGGAAAAAGGCCATGGAATATAAATGCGATCCCAGCTCCGTAGCCGTTTGGCCCACCTAAACTCGGCGCCAATTAAGAGCATCGGAGAATTAGTACGCCGCGTGACCACTAACGCACCCGGCTTCACTTCATACATCGGCCCGCGCGGACCGTCGGGAGTAATACCAATATCGTGACCTGCGCGCATCACCTCGATGAGCGCCTTACCCGATTCCCGAGCGAAATTGCTACTCGAGCCGCGCAATGGCTTGAGCCCCACCATCCGGTAAAATTCCGCAATCAAGGCCCCATCTTTACTCGCACTAACCAGCGCATAAACACTCCGATGCGTCCGGTAGCGGCTGAAATATTCAGCCGAAATAAAAAGCCGATTATGCCAAATAACGATCGCCATCGCTTCGTCGGTGTTGGCCAAACGCGCCTGCGTGGCCGCATCGGCTTCAAAGCGAAGCGTCCGACACCACAGCCGCAAAATTGCGGCTACCAGCCAGAGCAACAGCCGGCGCCAGCCGCTTACCACGTTAATGGTGTCAGGATTTTCCATGATTCTGACCCTTTTATGCAGGGAACGTAGGCCTGTCGCCAAGTTAAACTTGTGCCTCCCTTAATCACTTAAGACGCTTACCCCATGCCTGTTTGCTTGCCCCCGTGTCCGTATCTTCCGGTTCCACCGACTCAGATGGCCGCCAGTGCCCTCTCAGCGCACGGCTCCGCCCGCGACGGCGCATTTTACCTAACGGCTCTTACCTATGGCCATTATCTCTGGCAGAATGGGCAAGCAGCCCGCGCTATTTTGAAGTTAGACCGGGCGTTGTTAGCTGATCTCCACGGTGATGAACCTGTGTTGCATGACTGGCCCTTGCCCTACGAGGCGATGGCGTGGTTTCTACGGCACACGCCGCCGGATGTCTTTATCGGCAACCCCCGCGTGCATTTTCAGCACCTCGCTGACCGCATGAATGAGCCTCGGCGCGAACAACGCCGCTGGCGCACTTGGGCCTGCTGGGCCCTCTGCCGGAGCGTACGCCCAGAATTTCCAGCAGACCCCTTGCATAAGGTAGTGGAACCATCACGCGAGCTCATCGCCGAAAAACTCACCACCCACGGCATTCCCGGTGAAGCTGACCTTTGGTTGCAGATACTGATTAAAACCACGCGTCTTTAGGAATCTAGGGAGAGTCATACCACAGCGAAGCAAGCTTGGCCAACAAGGCCTCGGCTGCGAAACTACTAAAAAAAATCCGCTAAATTTTTATATTTAGCGGATAAGAAAACTGGCGGGATGGACGAGACTCGAACTCGCGACCTTCTGCGTGACAGGCAGACGCTCTAACCAACTGAGCTACCACCCCGTAAACCGGGAAAGAGTCGAAAAAGTAGATTTGGAGAGAGGTGTGTCAAGCGTCCTTCTTCGCCTGCCCTCGCTTTAGTCCTACCGGCTAAGAAACCATGGTAGGCCCATTCACTTACCGAAAAAATCAATCGCTTTTTGCCGATCAAGTGCGATCTGGCTGCGCAAGGCATCCACTCCCGTAAATTTTTGCTCAGGCCGGAGATAATGCAGCCAGTTGACCGTAAGATAATCCCCCGCATCGGCGGCGGCCGTCTCTAATAAATGAACCTCCAGGAGCGGCGCGGTCGCCAGGCCCACCGTCGGGCGCAGACCGTAATTAGCAACGCCATTGACGACCTGACCAGAGGGCAAGGTGACTTTTACCGCATAGACACCTAACCGAGGCTGGAGCTCCGGAACCCAAGCAATATTAAGCGTAGGAAAGCCCAATTGCCGCCCCAATTGCCGGCCGGGCTGAACGATTCCAGCCGAGAAATAGACATACCCAAGCAGAGCGTTAGCTGCCGCTATCTCCCCCTGACTCAGCAATCCCCTAATACGCGAACTGCTAATCGGCTCCCCTTCATGATTGAGCCGCGGTGCACTAAAAACGCTGAGCCCGACTTGCTTAGCCGCAGCGATTAACTGGACAACATCCCCGCGACGCTCCCGACCATAGCGCCAATTCTCCCCGACATAAATCGCTGCCAACTGGGGCAATGACGCTTGCAGGTAAGGCAAAAAATCCTCGGCGGCGATCTGAGCAAGCGCGGGCGAAAAATTCTGCTCAATAATAAAACTCAACCCCAGGCGTCCGAGCACCGCACGTTTCATCTCAGGCGACATCAACATCTGCGTCGGAGCCGTCGGTCGAAATAAAACACTCGGATGCGGCCAAAATGTAAGGACTCCCGCGAGCCCACCACTGCGCTGCGCTCCAGCTAGCGCTGCATTAATTACTGATTGGTGCCCCCGGTGCAGGCCATCAAACATCCCAATGGCCAAATGCAGGGGCTGCGGTGGCAGCACCACCTGATCTAATCCGGCAAACTGACAGGGCAAATTCACAACGCCACGCTCGGCGCCGCTTCATAAACGGGAATCAGGCGCTTTTGAATTTCAGGCAACGAAAGCGCTTCGATCTGCTCAAGAGGCAAACATTGGCCAATCGTGAACTTACCACTGCCTGTCCGGCGCAATGCCGAAAGATGAGCGCCGCAACCCAATTTCTGTCCAAGATCAGCTGCCACCGTGCGCACATAGGTGCCCTTAGTACAGTGGAGATCAAAGGTGATTTTCGGCGTAGCGAACGACAGTAAATTAAAAGCGGCGATGCGAATGAAGCGAGGCTCTCGCTCTACTTCCTCACCTTTGCGGGCTAATTTATATAACGGCACGCCACCAATTTTAATGGCGGAATGCATGGGCGGCGTCTGGTACTGGTCGCCCAGAAAGCCTTTCATCACCTCGCGCACGCGGGCTTCCGTCAACTCCGGCACAGGCTGGGTCGACATTATTTCGCCTTCGGCGTCCTGGGAATCCGTCACGATACCGAGCGTAGCTTCGCCTTCGTATACCTTGTCGACACTCATCAGATATTGCGAAATCCGTGTCGCCTTACCGATCAGCATGACGAGCACGCCGGTCGCCATCGGATCGAGCGTGCCGGCGTGACCAATTTTTTTGATCTGTAGCTTGCGACGCAAATGATAGACGACGTCGTGTGAGGTCAGCCCCTTGGGCTTATCAACCAATAACACTCCTTCAATTTCTTTAGGCGGCAGCAGACTCATGATTGGGCGGTGTCTAATTCAGCCAAGCGCCGGGCTAAAGCCGCGACTAGCCGAGGATAAAAATGAGCTAATTGATCAGGACAATTCAGCCCGGCGGCGCTCGCATGTCCGCCCCCATTGAACTGCGCGGCAATAGTATCCATGCGGTACGAGCTATGTTCCGCCCGCAGACTGGCCTTAATCGTACCGGGACGTTCCTCAATGAGAACGCCGATTTCTACTCCCTGAATGGAGCGGGCATAATCGACCAGCCCTTCAGTATCTTCGACGGTTGCGCCCACTTGCTCAAAAATCCCTTGCGGCAGTACCCCAAGACAAACTCGCCCACCACATTCAAATTTTAGCGAACCGAGATAATGCTGGAGCAGTTTTAGTTTACCCACGGACTCCCGTTCAAACAGCTCGATGCCGGCTTTGGCGGGCTCAGCCCCGCAGGCGACGAGCTGCGCGCATAGCTGAAAAACGCGGCGCGTCGTCGAAGGAAAGCGAAACTGCCCAGTATCCGTCATGATTCCCGTGTAGAGCGCTTGGGCGGTAGTCGCATCAACCGGCAAATCAGCATCAAAGAATAAACCCGCCAGCACTTCGGCCGTTGCGGCAGAATCGACATCCACAAAATTCTGCTCGGCGAAACCGTGATTCGAGACGTGGTGGTCGAAACAAGCCAGGGGAGTTGGAAATAATGCCTTTACCTGATCACCGGCGCGGGCGTGATCAGCACAATCAGTAAAGATTGCGCGCCGACCTATGAGCGTGGGATCTTCGCGTGTAACTAAAGGCGTATCGCCCAACAAAAACTTAATCCGGCGTGGCACAGGGTCAGGGTTCATGCACACGGCATCGATTCCCTGGGAGCGGAGCACGCGACTGAGAGCTACCTGCGAACCGATACAATCGCCATCTGGGCGCTGATGACCAATCACCACGACACGTTGACCACGTAGCCCAGCCAGCAAATCGGCCCAACGACCAGCAAATTTAGGGTAATAGCTCACGACTTCTTCTCAGCCTGATCAATGGCCCCGAGCAATTGCTCAATTCGCAAAGCCCGCGGGGCATGATCATCATGCACAAAAGTTATGAGCGGGACATGGCGAATGATTACATTTTTTGCCACGGCGCCGCGAATCTCAGTGCGCTTGCTCAAGAGCCATTTACCCGCGTGCTTAGCCTCTGGGGCAGTGCCGAGCACTGAATAGAAAATTTTAGCCTCCCGCAGATCACCCGTGATCTCTACTCCGGTAATAGTAATGGCCACGGACTCGCTGCTGTAACGCGAATGCAGGTAAGCGCTGATTTCGCGCTGCATCAACTCGTTGACGCGAATAAGTCGGTTGCTCATCGATTTTTCGAATTAGATGACTGCTTTTTTTGATTTTTAACCCGCGCTGACGAGGGGGAAAACCGTGAAGCAGTAGTAAAAATTAGAGCGAGGCTCTAACCTTTTGCACCTCGAAGCACTCGATTCGATCGCCAGGCTGATACCCATCGTAGCCATCGAGACGAATACCGCACTCGAGACCCGCGCGAACCTCGTTAGCATCGTCTTTAAAGCGACGGAGCGTGCTGACCTTGCCTTCAAATACGGAATCTTTCCCACGCCGGACGCGGGCCGTAGTTCCGCGATTAATTTTTCCTTCGGTGACCAAACAGCCAGCGACAAAACCTTTGGCCACAGGGAAGACCTGACGAACTTCAGCGCCGCCAGTTTTGTTTTCCTTTAAATCAGGATCCAGCAGATCGGCCATGAGTTCCTTTACCCGATCAGCCAGCTCATAAATAATCTCAAAGCTCTCGACGGTGACACCGTGATGCTTGGTTAACGCCGTGACGCCATTCTCCTGCTTCGTGTTAAATCCGATAATAACCGACTTAGAAGCGCTCGCCATGAGGACGTCGTTTTTGCTGATAATCCCGACATCTGAAGCGACAATATCCAGAGAAACCTTGGTGCTCTTGATGCACTCGAGAACGTTTTTTACCGCCTCTAAAGAACCGAAAACATCTGACTTAATTACGACCCGCAGCATCTTGCCTTGCGTGGCGGCGATATTGGCAAACAGCGCCTCGAGCGAAGTATCTTTTGGCACGGCATCACCGGTGGTGGTTACTTTCTTCAGATTATCTTCAGCTTCTTCTGCTAGTTTTTCTGCCTCGCGAACATTCTTAACCGTGATGAATTTAGCCCCAGAATCAGGCGAGCCCGACCAACCAATCACGCGGACCGGCAAACCAGGAGGTGCCTCTTTAATATTCTTACCTTGGTCATCAAACATCGCGCGCACTTTGGCGAAGTGCGGACCGCACACGATCGCATCACCGATCCGGAGGGTGCCCCGTTGAATAATAACCGTGGCCAGCGGACCGCGGCCCATGTCGATCTGCGACTCAATAACTACCCCACTGGCTTCCGCCTTAGGATTGGCTTTGAGCTCGAGCACCTCAGCTTGGAGTAAAATCATATCGAGCATCTCCGTGATGCCCTGCCCCTTGATGGCCGCGACCGGCATCGTGACGGTTGTCCCGCCCCAATCCTCAGGCGCAATCTGCCGTTCCTGCATCTGTTGTTTAACCCGCTCAATATTAGCGCCCTTCACATCCATCTTATTGACGGCAACCATGAGCACTACCTTCGCGTCGAGTGCGTGCTGCAAGGCCTCATCGGTCTGGGGCATGAATCCATCATCAGCCGCCACCACGAGCACCGCAATATCGGTCACTGAAGCGCCGCGCGCACGCATCTTTGTAAAGGCGGCGTGACCAGGCGTATCGAGGAAAGTAATTTTGTGGCCGTTATGCTCGATCTGATAAGCGCCAATGTGCTGCGTGATCCCACCGGCTTCGCCAGCGGCCACATTGGCCTTACGCACGGCATCGAGGAGGGAGGTTTTGCCATGGTCGACGTGACCGAGAATGCAAACCACAGGCGGACGCGGCGCGAGATTCTTGATATCCTCTTCGCGCGCTTTCTCCGCCTTATTAATTTTAATGATCTCGGGTGCGACTGGCGCCACGACAGCTTCGCCGCGGTGCTTGATATCGAGAAGGAAGCCATGCTTTTCCGCGACCTTCGTCGCAATCGCCTCATCGATGGACTGATTCATCGAGGCGAAGATTTTCATCTCCATCAATTCCGAGATCAGCTTAAAAGGCTTGAGACCGAGCGCGACCGCGAATTCGCGAACAATAATCGGGGGCTTAAGATGAATCATCTTAACGCCGTCTTCCTCTGTTACCGTAATAGTCGGAGCTGAAGCGGACGCCGCGGTCGGCAGCTGCGGAGCAAATTTAGATGGCGCAGGTGCAGCCGAGATCGGCGCGCGCGGGATGCTTACCGGCGGCGGCACCACCGGCGATTTAGCTAAGGCAGGGACGGCTGGCGGCGAACTGCGAAATACTGGAGCCGGCGCAGGCTTTGGCGCCGATAAGATGGGGGCAGCCACGCGCGGAGCAGGAATCGGCGGCAGAGGCGGAGCCTTCATTGAAGGCGTGGTTGGCAATTTGGGGGCAGGCACAACCGGTGCCACCGGCGCTGGATTAGCTGCCGCCCGCGCTGCCGCTGCTGCTTTAACTACCTCTTCTTTCTCGCGAGCAATATCCTGAACCGATTTTACAAAAACGCCGGGCGGCAGTTTAAGCTTAGGCTCTGCGACGACCACCGGGGCGGCGACGACTACCGGAGCCGCCGCGGGCACCCCGTACTTTTTCTCAATCTCATCGTAGTAAATCTTACTGACGGTGCTCGAGACTGACTTGGTCTCCGCCGAGACATAGCCCTGCTGCTTGAGCCAGGCCAGCATGTCCTTGGGCTCAATATTGTATTGCTTGGCGATCTCGTGGATACGGGCACTCATTCAGTTAGGCGTGGGCGGGGGAAATAAAATGTTTAGGGTCCAGAAACTTTGTTGATGACGTCCTGCGCCTCAGCCTCGGTGAAACCTGATTCGACCAAATCCTTAGCCTCGACGCCTTCAAAGGCGGCCGGTGAGTTGATGCCTTGTGTCACCAAGCGCTCCGCTATTGCGGGATCAAACGCATAAGTGGTGACGAGCAAGCTGATGGCTTGAGCCCGTGGATCGACAGCGACGAGCTTGTATTCTTCGATATCGAGGCGACAGCCGATCAACCGCGAAGTGAGTCGAGCGTTTTGTCCCTTGCGGCCAATCGCCACTGCGAGGTCGTCGTTAACTACACGAACGAGCAGGCGCTTGTTCTTCTCATCGAGAATAATCTCGCGGGGCACAGCGGGCTTGAGGGCCTCGATCAACATTTCCTTCGTGTCCGTATGGAATGGAATAATGTCGATCTTCTCGCCATTCAACTCGCGCACCACGCTCTTAACGCGGGCGCCGCGGGCGCCGACGCAGGCGCCGACAGGATCAACCTTCGGATCGGTGCTTGTGACGGCGATCTTGGTGCGATAACCCGGTTCACGGGCAAAGGCCTCAATCTTCACCGTGCCGTCAGCAATCTCGGTCACTTCGAGTTCGAAGAGACGGCGCACAAATTTGGGGCTCGCGCGACTGAGAATAATTTCCGGACCACGACTGCTATTTTCAATTTCCAACAAAATACAGCGGATGCGCTCGCCGGGGGCATATTCTTCACCGGGAACCTGCTCTTTGCTGGGCATCACGGCCTCGGCTTTACCGAGATCAATAAACAAGTCATTGCGCTCGCGCCGGCGAACGGTGCCGCTGACGATGTCGCCGACCGAATCCTTAAAGTCATCGTAAATGCGCTCCTTCTCGAACTGGCGGAGCTTTTGCATAATGGCCTGACGAGCCGTCTGGGCCGCGATGCGGCCGAGATAAGAAGGATCAACTTCCTTGTCGATTGTGTCGCCGACGACAGCACCAGGCTTCAACGCCTGCGCCTTCTCAACATGGATCTGCAGCTTCGGATCGGATACTGAATCGACGACTTTTAGCTGCGACCAAGCGGTGAGCTGGCCGTTCTTAGCATTAATTTCGATCCTGAGTTCCTGACCAGACGTAACGCCCTTCAGCGCGGCGGTTTTGATCGCGGTAACGATCGTGGAGATCATATCGGCACGGGGAATGCCTTTCTCCTTCTCCATGTATTCGAGAACGGACAAGATTTCGCTGCTCATGATGTGTTTTGATTAATGTGAAAAAAAAAGCGGACCCGAGGGCCCACTTTTTAGAAAGTGAACTAGTTGTAGGAGGGGGAAGATATTAAACGGGCCGAACGCTTGTCAAGCCCTCGGCAAGTTTTCTGTGTATCAGCGACTTGCACAAGCATCGCGCTGCAAAACCCAGCCCAGCAACCCCTGCGCATAACCTTGGCAAAGCGATTGCCCGTGCGGACCCGTCAGTGCCAGCTTCGGCAAGGCCTGCCGCAGCCCGACGGGAAAATCCCCTAGATACCAATAAAACCAGCGATTAAAGAGATCGTCACCCCCCTCCCGCGCTGCGAGCAACGGCAAGAAACCATCACATACGAGATTGTCTAAGCGGCAGCCCCCAACCGCGCTCCCCAATATTTCACGAGCCAACTGCGTGCGCTGGTCTTTGAGGCCAAGGAGTTGCCGGGCCCTCCAAGGACTGCTGCCCTCCCCCAGTTTAGCGTTGTTGCTAAGCAAGCGCCCCAAGCGCTCGGGCCAGGCTGGTTCGTGGGCTACCCATCGCTGGTATTGCCGCAAACGAGTGAGTGGGTGATTCGCCGGTCTAATGCCCTGTTGACGCCACGACAGCTCTCCGGACGAAAAAATTTCATACGGATCGATCCCGGTCACCCATCGCGGGAACGGATAATGCGTAGCCACCGCCAAAAAAGCAGCGCGGTTTTTCTGATAACCTAAAATTTCTAACGCGGTATGGTGCGCTGCCTCCGTCCATCCCAGTTGCGCAATGCGGCGTTGCGCGAAATAGACTTTTTGCCGCCACCGGCGCTGGGCATGGTCGTGGATGATCGCGCGGCGTTGTTCGATCGGCTCCGTCGCCAGCTCGGCAAAACGCTCCCACTGATCGCGGGCGGTGATCATCTCGAGTGCATCGTCCGAAGCATACTCCTCGAGGTCGCGATGCAACAGCGGCAACAATACGAGCGTCGGCAGCACACGGCCATCAGCGTGCCGCGCGGGCACTTCACCTTCACTCGGCGGAAATAAGACAACGTGAAGCACGACGCGCGCATACGCCGGATCGGCGGCATGCTGGTGCGCGCGCCAATCAACCTGATAGAAATGCACCTCAATATCTCCGGTGATTTCTTGACCAGCAATCACTAGCCGCGCTCCATGAAAATCAGGGCCACCCAACAAATTCCACGCCCCCACCGAGCGAATTTGAACCGCGCGACCATCAGTCAACGTGGCACGATCGTGAATAAAATCTTCGCGCAGCCAAATTTTCTGAACGACGCGCTCCGCCATCGTAAAGGGACCGTAAAGTCCCTGCAGTTCCGCGACATAATTAAGCATAATGGCCATGGGGAATTAATCCGCGCTTGGCCCTGCAACGAACGTGATCTCAGGCTGAATCGTCCGCTTCCCTGCGGCGAGGGGAAACCGCACCCAAGCTTAAATAAGCTGCAAATGCCGATCTGTCGCACGTTGTACTGCCTGAAAATGCGCGGCATTTGCCGCGAGCTTCGCGTCGAGGGCATACGTGGGCACCATCGCCGCTAAACGGGCTTGGCCTTCACTCGTGGCGAGCAATTCCGGCAGACAAAGCTTAATCACATCGAGGACAATATTAACGCACACCGAGGCACCAGGCGAGGCACCGAGCAGTGCGGAAATGGTGCGATCGGCATTGGTGATGACCTCTGTGCCGTAATGAACGATGCCCGCCTCCCCATCGGTTTTCTTGATCGCTTGAACCCGAATGCCCGCATCGATGAGCTTCCAATCCTTAGCCTGTGCGTTGGGATAAAAAATATGCAGCACCGCCAAGCGATCCGCCATACTCTGAGTCCCCTGCTGCACCAAATAGCGAACTAAGGGCAGATTCGTCGCGGCAATTTTCAGCAGTGTTAAAAAATTATGAGGTTTTACCGAGGCGACCAAGTCCAGCCAACTCCCTTGGCGGTGCAGAAATTTTGTTGTCCAAGCGGCGAACGGTCCAAAGAGCAGTGTTTTTTTGCCATCGAGCACGCGCTGATCGAGGTGCGGTACGGCCATGGTCGGGGCGGCGTCTAGCGCCTGCCCGTAAACTTTCGCCGCGTGGCGTTCCACAATCGCGGGATTATCACAGACCAGCCACTGGCCACCAATCGGGAAACCGCCGATGCCTTTGCTTTCTGGAATGCCGGCTTTCTGGAGTAAATGTAAACTGCCGCCGCCGGCTCCCACGAAGACAAATTTAGCATGATTCTGGCGAATCTCGCCGGTGGTCAGATCGCGACCGTGCACATTCCAGCCCGTCGCGGTTTTCTTAAGATCAATCACGCGATGATTAGTCGCGAGGCCACAGCCCGGTTGGGCGTGGAGCCAATTAAGTAATTTGCGCGAAATCACACCGAAATTCACATCCGTCCCACTCGCCATCTGCGTGGCCGCAATTGGCACCGCCGGATCCCGCCCTTCCACCAGCAAGGGGGCCCAACGGCTAATGGTCGCCGCGTCCGTGCTGTAAGTCAGATCGGCAAAGAAATGATGGGCCGCCATGCCCGCGTGCCGGGCTCGCAGAAAATCTACTTGGTCCGCCCCATGCACAAAGCTGATATGCTGCACGGAATTGATGAAGTCGCGGGGCTGATTGATCATGCCTTCCGCCACCGCGTAGCTCCAAAATTGCTTGGAGTGCGAAAATTGCTCATAAATCTCGATGACCTTTTGTACATTAACGGTCCCATCGGCTTCCCGCTTGGGGGTGTAACTAAGCTCACAAATTCCCGCATGCCCTGTGCCCGCATTGTTCCAGCCATGCGAACTTTCCTGCGCTAATTCCGCCGTCACTTCGTAAACTTGAATCTTTAACTTCGGCTCCAATCGTTTGAGCAACGCGCCGAGGTTGGCCGACATCACGCCACTCCCGATCAGAATAACGTCCGGATTTTCAATATGCTTGGAATAGGCCATAACTCATTTTTGAGCCAGCGCACGGGCCCGGAGAGGGGCACCGAGTGCAGCTCTTTTTTAAAATTATCCGCGCTGACTGAGTACTTTAGTTTCGTAATTGGCTACTGCCGTGAGCCACGTAGCGGCCGGCGGTGTCCCGCCGCGCACGCAAAGCATATCCCACACTGCGCCCCAAGGCATGGCCTTCGCTTGTTCCATGAGCGCCAAACGCTCGTGGCCACGGCCACCGGCCTCAGCCGCTTTTAATAATTTGGTCGGATCCAGCAGCCCCAGGAGGATCGCTTGCCGCGTGGCGCGGGCGCCGACGACATAGGCCGCAATGCGATTAATGCTAGCATCAAAGAAATCGAGCGCAACAAAGACGCGATTGAATGCTCCCCCCCGAGCAATTTCGGTAAACAGCGCGCGCACGGCATCATCCAGAATCACCACGTGATCACTATCCCACCGAATCGGCCGACTGGTGTGCAACAAGAGACGAGGATGAAATTGCAATAGGGCCGATACTTTATCGGCGACGGATTCGGTCGGGTGATAATGACCGAGATCGAGACACGGGACGACCGACCGACTTTGTGCGTAGGCCGCATAAAATTCGTGCGAGCCGACAACATAATCCTCACTGCCGATCCCAAAAAGTTTTCCTTCAACAGCATCGACGCAATGCGCGCGACTCACCTTGGTGTCGGCCAAGATGGCGTCGAGAGACTCTGTAAGCCGAGCGCGCGGGGCCCAGCGATCGGCCGGCTGATCTTTGGTGCCATCAGGAATCCAGTGATTAATGACACTCGGCGAGCCGAGTTTTTTTGAAAAATGCTGCGCGATTCGGCGGCTCACTCGACCGTGTTCAATCCAGAATTCGCGCACGTTTTTATCGGCACTTGCGAGCGTAAAACCGGAGTTAGCTAACTCGTGCGCAAAATAAGTAGGATTAAAATCTAAGCCCACCCGCCGGTCCTGAGCCCAATCGAGCCAACGCGAGAAATGCGCTGGGGTCAGGGCATCACGATCGACTGCCTTTTTACCTGTCTCGGCGTAAAAAGCGTGGAGGTTCAAGCGCTGTTCACCGGGTAGCAATTTTAACACGAGATCAAGGTCCGCGCGCATTTCGTCGCCGTTGCGCGCGCGACCGGGATAACTTCCCGTGGCGAGCGTGCCGCAACCGACGAGGCCGTCCTGCGGAGTCTCCAAGCCGCGCACATCGTCGGCTTGCCAGCAATGCAACGAAATCGGCACTGCGAGCGCGCGTTTGATGGCGGCATCGGTGTCTACCCCGCGCTCCGCATAAGCGGCGCGAGCGAGACGATAGGCGGAAGTAATGGCAGCCCGGGAAGTGGATAAGTTCATACAGATTGCGGGGTATAAATAACGGGAGTAAGTTGCCGAGAAAACAAGGCGCGGAAAGCCGTGAGATTACGCACCGCGCGCAGGCCGATCAACTGTGAAGCAATGTTGCCCACCGCAGTGCCTTCGAGCGTGAAAGCGTGCACGGGACGGCCACTGGCGTTGGCGGTAGCCTGACACAAAAGCCGATTCTTTGAACCGCCGCCGACAATCAGGATGCGGGAGAATTGCCGCCCCGCCAGACGCTCGAATGCGCGCAACGCATCGGCGTGCCCTTGCCCGAGTGAATCGCAAATCAAACGCGTGTAAGCGGCGATATTTTTGGGGATCGGCAGTTTGCGCTTTTTCAAGTGGGCATCGATGGCCGCGCGCATCGAGGGTGGATTGACGAAGG
>CAIOCT010000096.1 GCA_903856725.1 uncultured Verrucomicrobiota bacterium | reverse complement strand
TGCAGTAGTTACGAAGAATCTTTCCCGCGCGTCGTGCTCGAAGCGATGGCCTTTGCGTTGCCCATCGTCAGTACCGCGGTTCACGGCATCCCCGAAATCACACGCCCCGAGATTGAAGCGGTGTTAGTACCACCCGGCGATACAGCCGCACTCGCCGAGGCGATGCAGCGGCAGCTCAGCGACCCAGTGGCGGCCCAAAAAATGGCGCGCGCAGCTCGCACTCGGGTTGCGGCAGAATTTGACGCTCAGATCCTGCTGCCCCGGCACGCGGCGCTCGCCGATAAAATTGCGACGCTTCACGACTAAACCATGCAAGCCTCCGCCAGCTGGCAGTTCGAACTTGAGATCCACCCCCCCGCGTGGTGCTTCCCCGCTGGGCCAACGTGGATCGCGGGCTGGATTTTTGCTCCCCCGGAGAATTCGCTGGGGGATTTGCGCGGTTGGATTGACCACCACCTTTTTTATGGGCTCCACGGACTACCGCGGCCTGAAATCGAAGCCCGCCAGCTACACCGAGCCGGTCCGCCCTACTGCGGATTTTCACTCTTAGTTAAGGCGCCGCTGGGAGCGCGCACCTTTCGGCTCGAGGGACGGGATGCAGCCGGTCGCTGGCACGAGATTTTTAGCACTGCGATTACGACCGCGCCCGACGCGACGGCCAACAATCCGCGGCCGACCTTGGCCGCGATGATCGCAGAAAAAATTCCCGCTCTCCTTCGACTGCAAGTTCATCGGCCCACGATCAGTCTCGCCACGCTGGCTGATGACATGATTGCCGCAACCATCGCAGAACCACTCAACACGCTACCCAACCCCCCTTTCTGTGGAGCGCTAGAGGAGCCGTGCGCTGAAGGTTGGATTCGCTATGGCCGACTGGGCATCACCGGCTGGTTGGCGCATCGCAGTCAACGCATCAGCCGCCTCACCACGATGGTTGAGCCATTACAAGAGCACCGCCTGCCCCATGGTTTGCCGCGGCTCGATATTAACAGCGTCTTTCCGGATCTGCCCGATCGTGAAAATCTCGCCTTTGTCGGTCACGCCGATCTGAGCTTTGCGCCTGGCTTACCTGTTTTGCTCAAAATTTTTGCCGAACTTGATAACGGCGAGAAGCATCTGGTTTTCGCCCAACGCTTCCTCCCGCAAGTAATCCTCGGCGCGGCGCCTCCCTTACCTCGATTATCGCAACGCACGTTTACTGCTGCCGCCTGGGCCCTGGACCGAGCGGCTCGTCGCCATGGTTTAAAACGCGGTGGGCTGCCCGCGCTCGGCGCAGCGCTGAAGACCGCCTGGCAAACTTATGCGGCAGAAGCCCCCGTAGCCCCACCCTCGATCCGCCCCGTATCAGTGACCACGCTGGCGACGCGCGCAACCAAGCCGCTCAACGTGGTCGTCATCACTCATAATTTAAATCCTGAAGGGGCCCCTTGGTTTATTTTAGAATACGCCCACTATCTGGCGCGCCAATTCGGCTGGCAGGTCCGGGTGATTTCGCCGGTTGATGGGCCCCTCCGCCAAAATTTTATCGCAGCGGGCTTGCCGGTTGAAGTGATCGATATCGAGCCCGCGTTAACGACCAAGACGGTGCCAGCTTTTGAAGCGGCCTTGGTGGCAGTGGCCGCCCAACTCAATTGGCGCGACATCGATTTAGTTGTCGCCAATACGATGGTTTCTTTTTGGGGCATTCACTTGGCGCGCTTAGCTCAAAAACCAGCGCTCCTTTATATTCACGAGAGTGCGTCCGTTCGTCGTTTCTTCGCCCCGCGACTAGCGCCAGCACTCATGCCGATGGTGGAAGCCGCCTTCGCTCAGGCCAATCGAGTGATTTTTATCGCAGCGGCTTCGCGCGTAGTTTTTGCACGGCTGGAACACAAAAATAATTTTCGCTACCTCCCGAGTTGGATCGATGTCACGGGAATTCAACAATTCGCCGCGGCCCATACCCCTACTGCCCTGCGCGAACAATATGGCTACCCCCGTGAGGCTATCATTTTTGCCAACATTGGCTCTGTGTGCGAGCGCAAGGGCCAGCATGTCTTCATCCAAGCCATCGCGCAGCTGCAAATCCTCCTCGCGGCGACGGGGCAGCCGCTGCCCCCGCTACAATTTCTCATGGTGGGAGCCCGCCCCGGGAACTACCTTGAGGCTCTCCGCCACGAAATTCTGCGTTTAGGTCTGAACGGCGTCACGATCGTGGCAGAAGTTCCCGGCACCTATGCTTTCTATCGTCTCGCGGATATTTTTGTCTGCTCCAGCTTTGAGGAAGCTTTCCCGCGAGTCCTGCTCGAGGCAGCCGCATTTTCCCGGCCGATTGTTTCAACCAATGTTAATGGTATTCCTGAAATGCTGGCGCCCGAAGATGCGTGGTTGGTTCCACCTGGGGATGCTGCGGCCCTCGCCCAAGCCATGCACGCCGCGCTCCGCGCTCACCTGGCGGGTGACCAAACCAGAGCAGCGCGCGCTTACGCGACAGTCACCACTCGGTTTGCAGCAGAAAATTCTCTACCCCTGCATTTGGCCGTAGCGCAAGAAGCGGCCAGCCTCACCTAAGCCATGCACGCCGGCGGCTGTTTTCACTACCATCTCGAGTGGCCCCCAGCTCGCATCACCACGGTCGCTGGGCCCGTGGTGTGGCTCCAAGGCTGGATCGTAGGCCTAGTGGGTTATGATTTTATTGATCTCAGGGTGCGGGTCGATTCCCAGATCCACCTAGGACTTTTGGGATTACCACGTGTTGATCTGGCGGCCCATTTCCAATCACCGCGCCCATGGCTACCCGCTGGGTTTACAATTGGGGTCCCTTTGCCCGACGGCCCCACCCAATTATTTATTGAAGCGCTCGACACGCAGGGGGTTTGGCACTCCCTGCAAACGCTTGATCTCACCGTAGCGGCAACTGGAGCGAGTAATCCTCAACCCGAAGGAGCCGTGACTCGCCAGGCCGATGGCAACGCTTGGACCCTGCGCGACGCCCACCGCCCATTTCATGGCCACCTCGATGA
>CAIOCT010000095.1 GCA_903856725.1 uncultured Verrucomicrobiota bacterium | reverse complement strand
TCAAAATGAAGCTGGGCGGCTGCAATCTGGCCCGTTTGCACCAACGCGATCGCAAGATCGTTATGCGCCACTGCATAATCTGGCACTAATTGCAGCGCAGCCTCAAATTGAGCAATCGCCTCAACTCGACGATCGAGCTTCATGTTTGTCAGCCCTAAATTATAATGTGCTTCTGCATAAGCCGGCTTGAGCCGGAGCGCTGTGGTAAAATGCTGCTCAGCCTCAGAAAACCGTCCTCGCTGATACAAGATTTGCCCTAAATTGAGATGCGCCCGCTGATTGTTAGGCGCTCCAACTACCGTGTCAGCCCAAAGAGATAATTCACTTTGGTAAATTTGCTGCCGAAAGTAAGTGGCGCCACCGAGGAACAAGGCCAATAAACTGACTAAAATGACGTAATAGCGCCCCGCTATTTTATTCAATAAAGCTAGCCCGAGTATGATGACCGCCAATAAGGGGAGGTACATGCGGTGCTCCGCGATCGTTTGCGTAGTCAGCGGGATAAAACTCGAGCTCGGCGCTAAAATCACAAAAAACCACGCGCCTAAAAAACCTAAAATGGGGCGCCGCCACAGCGCCACCAAGGTCCCAAGCAGTAAGGCCAGGACCACCAAACCCTGCCACCATACTTCGCGCCAGCTGTGCACAATATCCGTGCCATAATCCAACACCAGCGGATGTGGCCATAGTGATAAACGTAGGTAAATCACGAGCGCCCGGCATTGCGTAAGCAGATAGTCCCACCCACTCACCCCAAGCCCGAAACCGACGATCCCATCTCGTTGATTATTCCCCAGCATCAGCCAAGCGAGCAGCAGCCACGTCGCGGCTAACCAGAGATAAAATCGGGCACGCCTCCGCAATGCCGCCGCAAAACTGCCAGCCACAAAGGTACGATCATAGAGCAAGACTATGAAGGGAGCTGTCGCCATGATCTCCTTGCTGGCCATGCCCAACAGGCAACTTGTCACGGCGACTCCCGCCCAAAAAATAGCCGCCCCCCTTTCGCTGCCCCCGGCATTCTCAGCCGAAGTCGCTGAGCGAATAAATCCATAAAGTGTCAGCAGGTAAAACAATCCCCCCATGATCTCATTGCGTTGCACCACGCAGATCACCGACTCGCTCAGCAACGGATGGACCGACCATAAGAGTGCGCTACTCCCAGCGAGGCTCTCGGCGTGCTCTCGATAAAAGATCGGCACCGCCGGCCGACGTAGCGTTCGCCGCAAGATGCCCCAGAGCGTTAAACTCGTCAGCCCATGCAGCAGCAAATTCATAACATGGTACCCCTGGACCGCTAGCCCACCCCACGCATAGTTAATCGCTAATGATAAGTTTACCAGCGGCCGCCCCGTCACCCCGGCTCCATCTAGGGGCGGCTGTAAAACCGGCCCCAGCGGCCACAATTGGCGGATCGTTGGGTTACGTAAAACCGCGGGGCCATCATCAAACAAAAAAGGCACCCGTAAACTATGATGATAAGCAAGGGCAACCGCGGTTAAAATAACCCCGCCCATCGCCCATCGCGAGTGACGATCCAAGAAATGGAAAAGCCGAGACATCTTAATAATGAACGATACCAAAAAAAGCCCAGCCAAGAGGCGATAAAATCATGGGGGGTGTGTTTTCCTTAATTCACGCAATGCACTTTGGGCCGATTGATTATCTGGTTCACAGCGCAAGGCTGCTTCGTAATAAATCACGGCCTCATGGAGCCGGCCCTCTTGCCAGGCAATATAACCAAGATTACTCTGCGCAGTTCCATTATTGGGCTCGAGCCTCAGGACTTCGTGATAATGAAAAACTGCCGCCGATTTTTGCCCCTCTTGCAGTAACACATAGGCTAAATTACTGTGCGCCTCGACGAGCTCCGGCTTATACCGCAGCGCCTCTTTAAAATGAGCAATCGCTTCAATTTTTTGACCGTTCTGTAACAGCCCCCCCGCTAAATTATTGTGCGCTTCAGCGTAATTTGGCCGTATCCGCAGCGCGGCCATAAAATGCGGCATGGCTTCGGCCAACCTGCCAGCTTGAGCCAAAGCCTCACCCAGATCGTTATGCGCTTCCGCATACTCTGGCCGCAAACGAAGCGCTTCAGAATAATGCTCGAGCGCCTTAGCCAGCTGATTGGCATGAGCTAAAGCATAGCCAAGGTTGAGCTGCGCTTCGGGCGAAGCGGGTTGTGATTTTACGGCCTGCTCATAATGATGCAGCGCTTCGGCTGGTTGGCCGGCTAAAGCGAGTGCGTTGCCCAAATTAAGATGCGCCTCGGTATCATTGGGTGCTAACCGCAGCGTCTCCTCTAATTGGGCCCGCGCCTCCTCTTTTCGACCAACGGCGGTGAGTTCAATCGACAAATTATAATGGGCCCGCGGGTTACTTGGATTTTTAGCCACCGTATCCTCCCAGAGCGACACGGCACTTTGATAATCTGCATTACGCCGGAAAGTCAGGCCGCCTAAAATCAGTATGATTAGTAATCCAAGCCAAAAGCTACGGCGTCCGAGCCCCTCGTATAAGGCTAAGACAAAAATAACAATCGGGGCGACCAGCGGTAAATACATGCGATGCTCCGCCATCGTTTGGGTCGCTACCGGCACCAGACTAGAGCTGGGCGCAAGAATCGCGAAAAACCAAAACCCCAGTAAGCCCCAGACCAACCGCCGCTTGATTGCGATCACTGTCCCTAAGCCCAGGCCCAGCAGCAGGAGTCCCTGCCACCAGACCGATCCCATGTTTTCGATGACAGCCGTGCCATAATCAAAAATGAGTGTCTGCGGCCAACCGACAAGAAAGAGGTAATGCACTACTGCGTGGCATTGGGTCAGAGCATAATGCCAGACCGATATCTCCGTCGTGAAGCCTGCTGAGCCACCGCGCCCCTCCGTTCCGGCGATCAGCCAAATTAAGGGCAACCATGTCGCTGCGAGCGATCCATACAACCAGCGCCGTTTACGCCAGATCTCCTCCCAAGTATTGGCCACGAGCGTCCCATCATAGAGCAAGACCATCAAGGGTGCCGATACCATCACCTCCTTACTGGCCATGCCCGCTAAACAGCTAATCACGGTCAAAAAATACCAACCCTTCGACTCGCTGGCAGCAGCTCCGCGGACAAAAGCATAGAGCGTACATAAATAGCAAAGTCCCGACTGTGATTCTGCTCTTTGCACAATATAAGTAACCGACTCCGTCTGCAGGGGATGGAGCAACCAAATCGCCGCCACCAAAGCAGCCAGCGGCAAAGCAGCCGCTTGCCATTTTATCCCCAATTTAGGCTGGAGTAACGTGCGCCGTACTAACCCAAAAAGGACCAGACCTGCCAATAGATGAATCGTGAGATTCGTAACATGATAACTCCAGACGTGTTCACCGCTCCAAGCATAGTTTAGCGCCAATGATAAATTCAGGAGTGGCCGACCACTCGTGGTAACGTTGGCTGGGGGCGACCAAGCCGTAAGCAATGAACGAAGCGTAGAATTTTCTAAAATTGTGGGTAAATCATCGAAGAGAAAGGGGGCTCGAAAGCTTGGCCAATAAGCGATCAAACCAAAGCCCATGAGCAGAGTTGCCACGAGCGCTATTGGCGGTTTCTTCACTGGGAAATAGTCCCTTGGGGGCAGCGCGCTCATCGTTTAGCTTGGGCCTCCGTCCGAATCAAATCTGCTCTCATTTCAGATAAATAATGCGAAGCTGGCAAAAAATCAGGCCGCAATTTGACCGCTTCAGCCGCATGGTCCACGGCCTCCCGCAAACGGCCGAGGGAGGCCAAAGCTAGCGCTAATTGTAGCTGAATTTCAGGTGACGTTGGCGCTAGATGCAGCGCAGCTTCATACTCAGTCAAGGCCTCGGCCGGACGCCCTGTTTGCATCAAAGCAATTGCTAAGTTGCTATGATATTCAGCCACATCAGCGCTTTGTTCACGCGCCGCCTGATAATGAATAACTGCCTCAGCCGGCTGACCGAGTCGAAGCAGAAGATTGGCGAGGTTGAAATGAGCTCCGGCAAAATCAGGCCGGGCCTGCAATGCACCCTCAAAATGAAGCTGGGCGGCTGCAATCTGGCCCGTTTGCACCAACGCGATCGCAAGATCGTTATGCGCCACTGCATAATCTGGCACTAATTGCAGCGCAGCCTCAAATTGAGCAATCGCCTCAACTCGACGATCGAGCTTC
>CAIOCT010000094.1 GCA_903856725.1 uncultured Verrucomicrobiota bacterium | reverse complement strand
CGTAAGCGCTCCGCCATTCGGGGAGCAGGAGGCGCGGCACCGCCCAGCGTAGCAGGTAGGCCGCACACACAAATAAAACTACGATAATAAATATTAGCAGAAATGAATTCATAGAGAGCAGAGGAAAACTATTGTGCTGGGCGGGGTAAATTAATGGGCCAGCGCGCTTGGCGCCAGGTCTGGAGCGATCCAGTATTGATGGCATCATAGCCTTCCCGGCGCAACTGCGCGGCGGCTTGGCCAGAGCGGCTACCAGAATGACAGTACAAAAGAATTTTTTTAGACCGGTGTTTGGTTAGAAAATCTTCCCACTGCTGCCGGGCACCTGCCAGGTCGCTGAGTGGAAGCAAAGCCGCTTGGTGGGCCACGCCACTGGTCCACTCGCTCGGTTCACGCACATCGACCAAGACAGCGGAGTTCAATTTTAATTCTTGGATAGCAGTTGTAATGGGCAAGCCGGGCCGCGCGAGCCAGAGCGTGCGTATCAGAAAAAAAGCGGCGAAGCCCCCGCCGAGCAATAGCCACGAGCTCATGGCTGGATAACGCACGGGGCGTCGGTGGATGTATGGTGGGGCGTGGTGGTCGCCCTAGCATGCGTCATGTAGTAGATCAAGGGCACGGCGAGAGGACTGATTACTAAGGAGGCGATGGCGCCAAAGAGTAAAGAAATCGCCAAGCCTTGGAAGATAGGGTCGGCGAGAATAACAATGCCGCCCACAATGACAGCGAAGGCCGTGAGCATCATGGGGCGAAAGCGGACGGCCCCAGATTCAATGCAAGCCTCACTCAAAGAGCGACCGGCGCTCAGGCGCAATTCAATGAAGTCGACCAAGATGATGGAATTGCGAACCACAATCCCCGCGCCAGCCATGAAACCAATCATGGAGGTGGCCGTAAAAAATGCTCCGAGCGCTGCGTGGGCGGGTAAAATTCCCACGAGTGAAAATGGGATGACCGTCATTACGATAAGCGGGGTAGAATAATTTTTAAACCAGCCGACCATCAACATATAAATTAAAATGCAGACGGCGCCGAAGGCTAAGCCGAGGTCACGAAAAACTTCGAGCGTAACTTGCCATTCCCCATCCCATTTGATCGCGGGCTCATGATCATCAAAAGGCATCGTAGCGTTATAGATTTTCACTGAGGAGGTTGTCCCCCCAAAGTCGCGTCCATCCAGTTTAGCTAAGGCGCGATTCATCGCGAGAATGGCATAAACCGGGCTCTCAACAACACCGGCCACATCAGCCGTCACGTAGGTGACATTCTGAAGATTTTTATGATAGATATTTCTTTCCCCCTGCGTTGGAACTAAAGTAACCAACTCGCGCAACGGGACGAGGGGGGCTTGCGGGTTCATCTCAGAACGCACGAATAAAGCCAAAAGGTCATCCGGTCGTGCCCGCGAGGTACGGGGTAGCTCTAATACAATGGTAACAGCTTCTCGTGCTTGCGGTGTGTGCAGCAAGGTAACTGGGTAGCCTTGGACGGCCATTTGCACGGTACGCGTAATCGCTGCTTCCGTTATACCCAAGAGGGCCGCTTTTTCCGTATCGATGCGCAGCACCGTTTTTGGCTGTAGTTCTTCGAGGTACCAATCGATGTCCACGACCCCCGGACTTGCGCGATAGATCGCGCGAACTTGGGTCGCGAGCTTAAGGCGATCAGCCTCCGTCGGTCCGTAAATTTCTGCGACAATCGTTTGTAACACAGGTGGTCCCGGCGGAACTTCCGCGACCGCGACGGCTGCACCATATTTTTCAGCAATGGCCGTGAGACGGGGGCGGACGCGTTTAGCGATGTCGTGGCTCTGGGCCTGACGTTCATGCTTGGGGAGCAAGTTTACTTGTAGGTCGGCGACATTAGCTCCGCGCCGCATGAAGTAGTGACGAACCAGTCCGTTGAAATTAAAAGGTGAAGCCGTGCCCGCGTAGATTTGGTAGTCACTTACTTCTGGCTCTGTGCGAATCGCGGCTGCCATTTCACGGGCCACCCGCGCGGTCTGCTCAAGGGTGCTGCCTTCTGGCATATTCAAAATAATCTGAAATTCAGATTTATTATCGAAGGGCAGCATTTTGACTTTAACGGCGCCTAAACCGACCAACCCCATCGCCCCAACGGTGGCCCCAGCGACCACGCCAAGAAAAGTCCAACGCCAAGCGCGGTGCGCAATGAGTGGTCGCATCACCCGTTGGTAAAGGCGCGTAAAAGCGGTGTCCGGCATGGTTTCATCAGCGGCCTCTTCTTCTTCGGTAAGCGGCGCATCCACAAAAGCAGCGGCATCACCAACGGGGCGGGCATGGCCGCGCAGAATTTTAAGCGCGGCCCAAGGGGTAACAGCAAAAGCCACGAGCAGCGAAAAAAGCATCGCCGCACTCGAGCCTATAGGAATGGGGCGCATGTAGGGTCCCATGAGTCCGCTGACAAAAGCCATCGGCAGTACCGCGGCAATCACCGCCCAGGTCGCCAGAATCGTGGGGTTACCCACTTCATCCACCGCTTCCACCGCGATCTGGAGGAGTCGTTTGCGCCGGCAACTCGGTAGGCCCATATGCCGCACAATATTTTCTACGACAACAATAGCGTCATCGACCAAAATACCGATCGAGAATATCAGCGCAAACAGCGTAATCCGATTGAGCGTGTAACCATAAAGATAAAACACGAGCAGCGTGAGTCCCAGCGTCACGGGGATCGCCAACAGCACGACGAGTGATTCGCGCCAACCGAGAAACAATAAGATCAGGACCGCGACGCCAAAAATCGCGATGCCCATATGCAGGAGCAACTCATTCGATTTTTCTGCCGCGGTCGCCCCGTAGTTGCGGGAGATAGCGACTTCAATATCAGCGGGGATGAGGGTACCTTTAAGGGCCTCGACGCGTTGGAGAATATCGTGAACTACATCGACGGCATTCGCCCCCGGGCGCTTGGCGATACTCAGGGTTACCGCAGCCTCTTCGGGGGTGCTCGCGCCACGGCCAAAGAGAACGTAATCAACCGGCTCGGCCTGGGTATCAAGGATGGTGGCGACATCACGCAGGTAAATGGGCCGCCCATGAAATACCCCGAGCACAACATTCCCAACATCACGCGCATCACGAAAGAAAGTCCCTACCTGTAAAAGGGTCTCTTGATTAGCATAAGCCTGGGCGCCGACATGAGTTTGGGCGTTCGCTTGTTGGAGTAGGGGGATAATTAAACTAGGGCTGAGATTGCGCGAAGCCAGTTTAGCGGGATCGAGTTGGACTTGGACGCTACGGTGCTGACCGCCAATAACTGTGGTTTCGGCGACTTGAGAAATTTGTTTTACGACATCATCAATTTGCGTAGCCAGCCGATGGAGCGTGGCATGATCGTAGCGAGCACTATGCAAAGTAAGGCCGAGAATGGGGACGTCATCAATTGTGCGCGACTTGACCAGGGGCGGCGTAACGCCGAGCGGCATGAGGGCTACATTGGTTTGTAGTTTCTGATTCAATCGGACGAGAGCGTTTTCTAGATCAGTGCCCACTTTGAAACGGACCACCGTCATATTCCCGCCGGGGCTGGCGGTGGAATAGAGGTATTCCACGTCAGCAATCTCCCAGAGCAGCTTTTCCATGGGGCGGGTAACGCGATTCTCAACTTCCGCGGCGGTGGCTCCGGGCATAGCCACGAGCACATCAATCATTGGCACTTTAATCTGCGGCTCCTCCTCTCGCGGAAGCATTAAAATAGAGAAGGCGCCCAGTAAGAGTGACGCGGCGACGATGATGGGCGTCAGTTTGGAATCAATGAAGAGCGCTGCCATGCGGCCCGCGATCCCTCGCGGCGTCGGTGCAGTGAATGCAGCAGAAGAACGCTGGCTCACGGTTGAACCTCCAAAGATTGTCCCTCGCGCAAGCCAGTGGGCGGGTTGAGCACAACGAATTCACCTGCATCAAGCCCGGCTAAAATTTCTTGGCGAGCCCCGTGAACGGCGCCTGTTTTTACGAGGCGTAAGACCGCGCGGTGGTCGGAATTCATGACAAAAATCCGCTCCATTTGTCCAAGGGCCGTAACGGCGGAACTGGGGACAAGCAGGCTGCGCACGGGAGCGCCGGGCAGTTGGACGCGGGCAAATTGGCCAGAGCGCACGGCGGATTGCGGCGGCACGGCAAATTTCGCGGTAACCGTATGCGCCTGCGCATCAGCGGCTGAAGACAACTCGGTCAGCGCCGCGGTAAAAGTTAAGTGGGCGGAAGGAATCGCAATATTAGCTAAGGTCCCCGGGGTTAACGTCCCGAGGAGGGAGTCAGGAATCCCCGCTTCGATTTGAAAAGCGGACGCCCCTTCAATTTCGATCAAAGGAGCCCCCGGTGCGGCGAGGTCGCCCACTTCGACAAACTTATGGGCAATCACGCCATCAAAAGGAGCGCGGATGATCGCGTAACTCAGCATAATTTCGGCCTCGCGGACCGTGGCATCAGCAAGGGCAACGCGGGTGGTGAGGCTATGAACGAGATCCGCTGTGCTGGCGTGCTGCGGCAGCAAGTCGCGTTCCCTCGTGAGATCGTGGTTGGCCTGATCGCGTTGCGCTTGGGCTTGGGCTAGGCGGGCAGAAATTTCACCGGCAGAAATTTTTGCGAGAATATCGCCAGCTTGGACACGCTGCCCTAAGGTAACAGGAAGGGCTTCGATAGATCCCATCAACTTAGCGGCGAGGGTGGCGCGGTGCAGCGGACGAACGAGACCGGTAATCTCTGTTAATTCAGGGATTAACTCAAAATGGGCTTGGGTTATTTTTACCCGAACTACAGGAAGCGCGGCTGAGTTGGCTGACGCTCTTTCGTGACGCGAGCAACCCATGGAAATAGTGAGAGCCGCTAAGGCGAGAGATAGAAGAGATCGTTTCATGAAAAAATTAATTAGGGTTGAACAAAGAGGGGCTGGCCGAGAGCCCGCCGGTAATCGGCTAGGGCGATACGTTCATCGGCGAGAGCAAAAGCGTGACGCATGCCCACTTCGATCAGGCGACTTTCCACGCTGATAAGATCAGCGGTGAGTAAGAGGCCTTGGCTAAAACGGGCGCGAGTCAGGGCGGCGCTTTCTTCAGCTTGGGCAACCGCTTGATCGGTTACCGCGAGGCGTTCGCGGGCATCGGTCAGGGCTAAACGAGCTTGTTCAACCTCGAGGCCGATGCCGAGCGTGGCTTTGCGGAGCAGCTCTTTAACTTGGGCAAGTTCAGCGGAGCTTTGGCGGATTTTAGCTGAAGTCTGGCCGCCATCAAAAAGATTAAGGTCAAAGGTAACTCCAGCCAACCAGCTATCTCCCTGGCGGTCTAGTTTCCAGCCATGATCATATTGGTAACTAGCAAAAGCGTTTACCGTGGGTTGGCGACTGCCGCGGGCAACGCGGGTCATCGCTTCCGCCGCCTGGAGACGAGCTTGCAAACCAAGTAATTCAGGCCGCTGTGAAAAATCTATAAGGTCGGGCGCGGCGAGCGCCATTAAAGCCGGATCATCTTCCGCTAATTCGACCGGGGCCGCAGGATTTTCCGCGCCGAGCACAAAATTAAAAGCGCGCTCAGCAAGAGCGGCGCCATGGCGCGCCGCCGCCAGCTGTTCGCGAGTTTGCGCTAGTTGGACTTCAATATTTAGTAAATCAGCGCGCAGCATTTGGCCGGCCGTAAAACGCAGATGGGCCACGGTTGAGGCGGCGGCGTAGGCTTTAACGCCAGATTCAAGTGCGCCCACGGCCGCCCGGGCTTTGCGGATATCGAGATAACTCTTAACAACGCTGGCGCTCAATTGATTGTGCGCAGCGTGAATATCTTGGGTCGCGGCACGGGCCCCCGCCCGCGCGGCGGCCAAGCCGGCCGTAGGGCGACCACCACTATAAAGATTATACGCCAGCGTTGCCGTGGCGTTCAGGTTATCGATTTGTCCGGGATGATTAAAATCGAGGCCAAAGTTGAAAGCGCGTTGATTCAAGATGGAACCGAAAGCCATCATAGGGCTATTCGTTTGGGTGTAACGGCCCTGAAGCGAGAGCTGAGGCGACCAAGCGGACTGGGCTTGCGTGATCAAGGCATCAGCGGCGGCGGCGCGTTGCAGGGCAAGCCGAGCATCAGGATTATCCCGCAACGCGGCCGCTAGGGCGCGATCGATGGTCCATGTTTCGGCTGAAAGCGGGAGGGCGCAGAGACAACCAAGAAGAACGAGAGACCAGCTACGGGAAAAGGGGATCATAAAGGGGTTAGGAAGAGCGACCACTCATTGCAATGAAGAGGCCAAGGCTAGCCCCGTAGAGCGCCCCGCGCCACCAAGTCGAAGTGAGGGGGCAAGTACCCGAAGTGCATTGACCAAAATAACCTAAGGCCGCGCCTAGGAGCCCGCCGATTAGGAGGGGGGCGGCGAAGCGAATAATGGCCGAGAGGGTTGGCATAGATTTAGGCGCGGCCACCCCAATGGATAATACCGGCTTCATCGATCCACCCCAACCGGTGAAGAATTAGACTCGGTAGACAGAAACCGGTGAAGACAGATTGAATTAAGTTAAGCCCGACAAAAGCCGGAAGCAGTAAACCCCAAGGGCTAAACCAGTGCGTGAGTACGACGCCCACGAGAGTGACCAAACCGGCCAAGAGACGAATGAGTTGATCGATGGACATGGGTTTTAATTGACTTATATGAGTATATACGCATATAGTTGCAATCATGTCAAGCCTCTGTTTTCTCCGGCGTATGCCTAAACATCGTGCCCTCAGTGAGAATGCGCTCCAGTTAGTGGCTCAGCGTTTCGCCGTCTTGGCAGAGCCGATGCGGTTACGCTTGATTCAGGCTTTATTTGCTGGGGAAAAAAACGTGAGTGAACTGGTAGCGGTGACTGCTGGAACGCAGGCAAATGTCTCGCGTCATCTGCAGACCTTAACCGCCGCGCACATTTTAGCCCGGCGCAAAGAAGGGCTACAGGTCTATTACCGCATTAGCGATCCGACGATCCCTCGACTCTGCGAAGTCGTGTGCGGGGCAATTGAAAAGCAACTCACTCGTCAGGCCGGCCATTTTTCTGTAAAAAACAGCTAAGTTCAGGCTGGGCCGTTCACGGAGTGCGCGGTTCGAAAGTGTTAAACCAAGCGCCGACTCGCCGGCCTACGGCGCCGCTTTCATGGCGGTGCGTAAATTCATTCGTGCTGGTGTGATGCGTGTAGTCGTTCGCCCAACTGGCGTGGTGCTGCGCCAGCGCGGTGATCGCCTCAACGAGGCGGTGCGCTTCAGCGTCAGTCGTCGTCGGATGGAGCGAGAGGCGCACCCAGCCAGGCTTTTCTGAATTATCACCGCGGTTAATCTGGTCTGTAATCGTCCGAGAATGCGCGCGGGAAACGTGCAATAAATAATGGCCATAGGTGCCAGCGCAGGAGCAGCCGCCGCGCGTTTGAATCCCGTAGCGGTCGTTGAGTAAACGGACCGCGAGATTATAATGAAGGCCTTCGATGTAGAAAGAAATAATCCCGAGACGGTCACCGTGTTGATCGGCAAGTACATGGACGCCGGGAATAGCGCAGAGGCGGGCCCAGATCAGGGCGAGCAGTTCATGTTCACGCCGTAAAATATTTTCTACTCCCATGGCTTCCTTCAGGCGAATGCAAAGAGCTGCGCGGATCGCTTGGATAAAACCAGGCGTGCCACCATCCTCGCGGGCTTCAATGTCATCGTAGTATTTGTGTCCGCCCCATGGGTTCGTCCAATCGACGGTACCGCCGCCGGGGTTATCAGGGATGCGGTTGGTGTAGAGTTTTTTATTAAAAATAAGAACGCCGCTACTACCGGGCCCGCCGAGAAATTTATGCGGGGAAAAATAAATAGCATCGAGCCAACCCTCAGGCTGATTCGAGGGATGCATATCAATGGAAATATAGGGCGCACTTGCGGCAAAATCTACAAAACAGAGACCGCCGGCTCGATGGAGCAGTGTGGCAATTTCGTGATAAGGTGTGAGGAGTCCCGTTACATTAGAACAACTAGTGACGGCCGCGATTTTCACCCGGCGATCACGGTATTCATGCAGGAGCGCAGCGAGATGGCTCAGGTCGACGCGGCCGGTTGCATCTGCTTGAATGACGCGGACCTCCGCCAGGCTTTCGAGCCAAGAGGTTTGGTTGGAGTGATGCTCCATGTGCGTGACAAAAACAATCGGCCGATGGTTCGGCGCGCTTTGCACCGCTGCTAAATATTTCTCATGAACGCGCAGCCCGAGGATTCTTTGGAATTTGTTGACCACGGCCGTCATGCCGGCGCCATAGCAAATAATGGCATCATCGGGAGAGGCGTGAACGTGATTTTTGATGAGCCGCAGCGCCTCATGATAGGCCTGGGTCATGGTGCTACCCGTCACCGATGTTTCGGTGTGCGTATTACCGATAAAGGGAGCGACCGTCTCGCTGATTAATTTTTCAATGGGACCGTAGAGGCGGCCACTGGCCATCCAGTCAGCATACAAGATTTTTTGCGGCCCAAAGGGGGTCTCGAAGTCCTGCTCAATCCCAATAATATTCGAGCGGAAAGGAGCAAAGTAAGACTCGAGTGACATAGCGGGTACGTTTGCTACCTTCTTCGTTACCCGCCGACTTTCAACCCCCAATGATTTTTTAGGCCAGATGGACTAAGCGTGCACAGGTCACTGAGTAGCTCGATTGTAAGATAATCGATTACAGATTTTGGTCCGCCTTCACTTCCAGCATCATTAAAAATCAGAAGCGGCGCGCGCCACTGAACTCCACTGTGCAACGACTAAATCGTGGGCTTATCCTGACAGTTTCGCGTAGCTAGTCCGGCCTTAACCCAGTCTTGCAAGCTACCACAACAAGCAGACTCGAGGCCGATCGCCTTGATCATCCCAGTGATTTTATCGCATTGGGTGTTATCGTCGCACTGAATCACAACTAATTTACCTTCAGCTGCATTAAGAACAGGCTTCCATCCGCCAATGAGGCCGGCCTCAAAATCGTGAACGGATAATAGGATGGCGGGAGCTGCAACCTGAGCTTTGGTCCAAGCCGAAGCCTCGCGTGCATCGATCAGAATGGCTTTATGCTCGATCAGCAGTTCGGCCGCTTGTTTAGGGGTGATTTGCTCCACCGCAGCAGCAGTAACGGCAGCAACAGCAGCTGCTACACAACAAACAACAAGGCGAGTGGAGGAGGTAAGCATAAATCAGGGTAAATAGCCCCATAGCAATATGTGCGCATAAAGGCAGATAAAGCAAAAAAGGAATAACTCAGCGACCGCTAAGGCAAGATAATCGCAATAACGAATCAGCTAGCATTCTCCGCAGCTGTTATGATCAGCGCAATAAGCGCTCGAGTGTTCTGCTGGCGGAAAATTTTAGCCACCATCGGCGCTGCAATCGGCAACTAAACTATTATTTACCGCGCTTTTTTGGCGGCGTCACATTCTTCAGTCCGTCAGCGGATGTAACTGCAGGGAGATCAGGTTCAGGCAGGCGATTAATTACAAGTTGCTGTCCAATCGTGAAGAGGCCGTTGATCGTGGAATAAAGAGCGAGCCCTGACGCGAAATTATAGCAGAATAAGGTGAACATCCAGGGCATGATTTTCATCATGGTGGCTTGGGCGTTATCCGTAGTGGGCGTCGGGGTGAGGCGCATTTGAATGATCATCGTCGCCCCCATGAACAAAGGCATGATATTGATCGGCAGGCCAAAGATATGACCGATCGTATCAGGCGCGGATAAATCAGTGGCCCAGAGAAAGGACGCGAAGCGCAATTCGGAGGCGCTTTGCAACATGGTAAAAAAGCCGATAAAAAACGGAATCGTGATCAGAATCGGAATACAGCCGCCGAGGGGATTAACTTTATTTTCCTTAAATAACTTAAGAGTTTCCGTCTGAATTTTCTGCGGGTTGTCTTTATACTTCTCCCGCATGGCCTGCATGAGCGGATTTAATTTGGCCATACGCTTACTGGACTTCGAGGCGGCGAGCGTGAAAGGAAGGAAGAAAGTTTTGAGCAGCAGAGTCGTGATTATAATAGCCCAGCCCCAATTTGGGACAAGGGAGTGGACCCAAGTCATGATGGTCAGGAGCAGCGGGGCAAAAAAACCAGAGAAGAAGATTTTCCCGAAGCCCGACGAAAATTGCATGATCTTCTCTTCGCCCTGTTTAAAAATATCGGCATTCGAAACACGTTTATATTCTTTAGGTCCGGCAAATAATAGAGCGCCAAAAGTGGACGATGCGCCGGCGGCGAGCGGTTTAAGTTCGAAGCGCGCATAGCCCGTGATGCCGTAGGCCTTGACGTCAGCATCGGGGGCGGTGGGCACGAGCTTGGTGCGTTCAATGCGAATGCCGGTGCCTGGTTGATCGGGGGTGAGAATCATCGTGAAGAACTGATTCTTCACGGCGGCCCAGTGGATGGCGGCGGAGCGCTCTAGATAAGGCGGCGGGGTGCCGTCCTTTAAGCCAACCATTGCTAAAAAACCACCGCCTTGCAGGTCGCTCCGGCCAATAAAGCTGGCATCGCTGCCATCAGAGTAGCCCACATTAAGATAGATCCCGAGATCGTTTTCATTGAGCGGGGCGGCGGTCCCGAGATTGAACGAGGCGCGGGGGAGGAGGAGGACCTTATTGGTTAGGTTACGGAAGGTCGTTTCATGGCGGATTTGATAATCATCTTGGCCAGTGGCTTTCGCGAGGGAGTAGCGGCGCGTAACTTCTAGGCCATCTGCGAGGGTGCGGTAGACGAGCTCAGTGGCGGTTTGCGAAATCAGCGTGTATGAAGTGAAGCGGTCAACCCCAGGGAAATCAGTGAGGCTTAGAGCCGGGGCAGCTTGCGGAGAATTAAGGGTGTAAAGGGCGGCCTGGCCTTTGGCCTCAGGATATTTTTTCAGACCAACCTGATGGATCGCTCCACCTCGATTGGTGAATTGCACGGTAATGAAATCGTTCGAGAGGGTAACGTACTCGGCGGGGCCGACTTTGGCGGCTGATAATACAGCGTCATTTGGCGAAGTGATCGACTGAGTTCTGGCGCTCGCGGTCGTCGGTAGGCCTGTGGGCTGGATGGAGGTTCCTGCTGGGGGATTACCGGAAGGGGCCACGGGCGGGGCCAAGCGAGCGCTAAAGTAGAAGCTCGCCATCGCGGCGATGAGGAGCAGCACACCGATCACTGTATTCTTTTTATCCATGGGAAAAACGGAGCTTAACGATGAGGGACGAGAGGAGCGCAGCATGATCGGGCGCTCAGGTGCCCGGTGCGAACGCAGGAAAGTTTAGTGGCTGGGACCAGATCTTCACCTCCGGCATGCCAAGGCCCGCATTTTACGAGCCGCCGCAAGGTAAGAAAGAAGCCCAAAAATAAACCGTGGGTCTGGAAGGCGCCGCGGGCATAATGCGAACAGGTGGGGCTGAAGCGGCACCCCATCGCTGGATTGAGCGCGGTCAGGGCAGGTGAAACTGAGCGCTGATAGAGCCAGATAAGGCCACTGGCTGCTCTGGCTGGGAGCGAGAGAAGTCGGGTAATAAATCGAGCGCGGGAATCAGACATGGGGCGCGGGCTTGCTGGGCTTAAATTTTTGGCAAGCTTGGGTAAAACGTTGTTCTACATCAGCAAACTCGAGTCGGAGGAGAGCCGGGCGCGCGGTCAGGACAAGATCGAGACCGGCCGGCACGAGGGACTGATGGCGACGGTAGATTTCGCGCATACGTCGTTTAGCGCGGTTGCGATGGACCGCATTACCAACTGAGGCGCGCGAGGCGACCACTCCTAAGCGAGCAGGCGTGAGTGCAGTTTCAGCGGGACGCGTCCGCCAAGTCAGGAGGAAAGCTCCGCAATCGGTGCGGCGGCCCTGCTCACGGACGGTGCGGAAGTCGTCGTTGCGCCGCAGGCGTTGCCCGGCGCGCAGGTTCATTTTAGACGACCGTGAGGCGTTTGCGGCCCTTGCGGCGACGGGCAGCGAGGACTTTACGGCCACCGCGGGTGGCCTTGCGGGCGCGGAAACCGATCTTACGGGCGCGTTTCTTGCGATGTGGGCGAAATGTAGGTTCCATGGTGTTATAAGAAAAAGAGGTCCAAAGTCATTGATGGGGGTGGGGGGTGTCAAGCGAGAGGTTTCCGGTAAAAAAGGCCGGCGGCAAGCCTAGGACGGTTACTTTCTCGCTTTGGGTTTCTCCTGTGAACAACCTGCGCGCAAATAGTTTTTGCGTTCAGGGACGGAAACGTGACCTTGAGCGCATGGCCGAGGCATGCAACCAACCGACCCCTTCTCCGGCAGATCAACCTGCCTCACCGGCTCCCGCCTCCCCAGCGCGGAAGGGTGGTCCGTTGTTTTGGACGGTCACCGGCAACGACTTCGGGCGCTCGATCAGCTGGGCCAAGCAGCAGCCCAATGCGGTATCCGAGCAGATAAAGACCGCGCTCTCGTCCTCGTCCCCGAAGACGAAGTAAGCCTTTTAGAAGCAACGGGGGGAGAATGGGCAGCCTTAGGTGACGCCATTCGGGCGTTTCGGCAGCATTTGCCTATTATACCGTTTGAGGTGTTTGGCTTTAGTTCTGAGGTGGAAGACCCCTTTGAGGTTGATAGCCCAAAATTGCGGCGGATTGGCGGTGGGGTGGAAGCTTTAGCTTTTGTTGATGACCACCATTCGGTTTATAAATTTTTCCTATTTCGCGAAGGGGGCGACGTCGGGGCAACTTTTGCTTTTCAACGCGGCGAAAGCGATTTGCTTAACGCAACTGCGGTACCTGGTAGCTACCGAATGCTTTTGGCTAAACTTGAGCTTACCCATCAATTTGGAATTCCCACTGAAATAATCGGAATTACGCCGGAAGGTATTATCGTGGCGAAGCAGACTTTTGGGCGGATGTTGCCCGAAAAAACCGACGTCTCTGGCCTCGACCCCGCTAATCTTATTCCCATTCCATCCCGTTTTTTGCGAGCTGATCGCGATCATCCACGACTCGCTTTTTTAGCTGGGGTACCCTGGTTGGTGGCCGACACGCATGATCGCAATGTTGTGATCGATGAAAATGGCGCCTGGCGGGTAATTGATTTGGTCGCGGCTCCATTGCCGAGAGAGTGGATTGCTGAATTAGCACTCTTTCGTGATTGGATTGAGCGCGCGCGGCTCGATCCACGCGCGGAGGCCCTGGCTGCGGTGAATGACGACGAGTTATAACATTAAGCGGCGCGCTAGCCGCCGGTATTTCAATTTTTATCGCTGGCCAAAAAGGCCAGAACGTTGGCGGCCTGCCGACTGGTGACCCCAGTATCTTTGTAGACCACCTTGCCGTCCTTAATCACATAGCACTCGCGTGAGGCCATCATCATCACAGATTGACCGAAGGCTTTGACGACGAGTTTGTCGGTGTCAGCCAACAGCGGAAAAGGAAAATGGTTCACCGCTTTAAACTCTTTTTGTTTTTCGATGGAGTCGGTGCTCACGCCAATCACGGCGGCGCCGAGTTGGGTGAGTTCCGTGCTGGCATCGCGTAATGAGCAACCTTGCGCGGTACAGCCACCCGTGAGCGCACGCGGATAAAACCAGACCACAGTGTAACGATTAGCCTGATAGACCTCGCCGAGGTTGAGGGTTGTTCCGGCATCAGTGAGAGCTGAGACCACGGGGGCTTGGTCGCCAACTTTAAGCGGTTCGGCCGAGGCTTTGGAGAAAAGGATCATTGAAGAGAAGAGGAGGACAGCGGTTAGTTTCATGGGTGGCAGATTACTCAAGTTGAGTGAGTTGGCAAGTGGGCGCAGGGCCCTGCGCCCGGTCGCTCAAATATAATACATCTCAGTCGGGTTCTTGGTGGCGAGCTGGTTTAGGGTGTAGCTTTTGGTTTTTTTGACCAAATCAGTACTGATTTCACCCCAGACTTGCTTGAGGCGGCGGCCACTCCGGCCTTGGAAGTTGCCACTAAGATGGAGGCACTCGCCTTCGACTGCCATCAGGATATCGTAGATAGAAATTTCTTCAGGGGCGCGGGCGAGGACATAGCCGCCTTGGTTGCCGCGGCGGCTAGTGATGAGGCCATGCGTGCGGAGTTTACCTAGAATTTGCGCGAGAAAATTAGCAGGCACTGCTTCCGTTTGAGCAAGGTGATCGATCTGCGCGAGGGTTCCCGAGCCATGGAGGCGAGCCAGTTCAGCCATGACGCGACAAGCGTAATCAATTTTGACGGAAATTTTCATTAGCAGTTGCAGATTAGCAGCGAGAGCGGGTCGAGCAACCTTTTTGGGTGAGGGTAGGCTGCGCTGGGGGTTACGGGATAGGGTTGGGGTAAATTCTAGAAAGCCAGCGCGCAAAGGATGCGCAGCCTCCGACAAATCATGCTGAGCTAAGGAGGGGCTTTTTAACGTAGGCTAATTGCTAGTTAAAACTGTTGGCGAAAATTCTAACAAAAAATCAACGATCATGAAACTATCCCAACTTATTACGCGTGCCACGCTGCTCTTTTTCTCGGTGGCGGCCCTTCAAGCTGCCAGTCCTTGGTCAGCCCGCTTGCGGGCAACTTATCTTGAAACCGTCGATCAGTCTGACGCCTTCAGTGCACTGGGAATTAATTTTGCCAAAGATGCCATCTCAGTGAACGACAAATTAATTCCCGAAATTGATATCGATTATGCGTTCAGTGATACGATCAATGCCGAGCTCGTTTTGACTATTCCACAGACCCAAGAGGTGACGCTCGCCGGGGTCGGCAAATTAGGAACATTTAAGCATCTTCCGCCGACTTTATTTGTGCAGTACCAGACTAATCCGGGTGGTGCTATTCGCCCCTATATTGGTTTGGGGGTAAATTTCACCCTGATTTGGGGCAATGAACTGATGGTAGCGGGCATTCCCCTTCATCTTGATCATTATAGCCTCGGTCTGGCGGCTCAGTTTGGAGTGGATTGGAAAATCGACGAGCGCTGGGCGTTTAATATCGATGTGAAGAAAGCGGCCCTCAGCTCAAGTGTGTCTACAGCGACAGCGACTCTGACCGAGGCGCAACTCAATCCTTGGCTTTACGCGGTGGGGGTTCGTTACGGTTTCTGAGGGCGAGAACAATTGGGTGGTTATTGGGTTATTGATTGGTGGCCGAGCACTGGGGGAGTGCTCGGCTGCTAATCAGTATTTGCCTCAGACGCCTAGAATGATTCTTTAGGCGGACTATGCTCTTCCATTGTGTTTATTTTTGGCTGAAACCCGACCTAACGGCTGCCCAGCGGGCGGATTTTCGTCGTGGAGTAGAAAGTTTGGCGGCGATTAAATCTGTTGTGACCACCTCGATCGGGAGTCCGGCGCCAACGACGGCGCGCCCGATCATTGATCATAGCTTTGATCTCGCCTTGATCGTGCAGTGTCGTGATGTGGCGGCGGAGGCTGCTTACCAAATTGATCCCATTCATTTGGCGTTTGTCGCACAATTTAAGTCCCACTGGACGCGCGTACAAATCTACGATTCTCAGTAATTACGGTGCCCGATCTCGCCCAGCAAGTGATCATCATCACGGGCGCTTCCTCTGGTATTGGGGAGGCGACCGCGCGGCGGCTAGTGAAGGCCGGGGCGCGGGTCGTGTTATCCGCGCGCCGCGCCGATCGCTTAGCCGCGCTTGCCGCCGAGCTTGATTCGACGGGGACGCGGGTGTTAGCCGTGGCCAGTGATGTGACCAGTGGCCTCGATCGGGGGCGCTTAATCGAAGAGACTTTAAAAAAATTCGGACGAATCGACGGATTAGTTAATAATGCTGGTTACGCCACGCGCGGGCCGCTCGAAATTGTGCCGGTAGAGGCAATGCGAAAAAATTTTGAGACCAATGTTTTCGCCCTCATTGCTTTGACTCAGTTGGTGGTACCCATGATGCGAGTGCAGGGCAGTGGTTGCATTGTTAATATTGGCTCAGTGGCGGGGCGGATAGCGCGCCCACTCTCATCAATTTACGACGCCACTAAGCATGCGCTAGAAGCGATGACTGATGGACTGCGCGGTGAGTTGAAGCCTTTTGGCATTCGCGTCGCGTTGATTCAGCCGGGTTTTATTGTCACGGAATTTATTACGGCCGCGGATAAAGCTTCGGATCAATACACTGATCACCCGGGCCCTTATGCGCCTTTTATGGCTGGGTTCCGCAGCGGGTATAAAAAATTGCGCCGGGTTGCGGGGGTGCCTGATGATATTGCCCGGCTCATTGCCCGGGCGCTCGCCAGTGATCATCCCGCGCCGCGTTATAGCGGTCCGTTTCACGCCAAGGTTTTTTTGTTTTTAAAATGGATCCTGCCGGAGCGAGTTATGGATTTAATCCTTCGTCTACGGCGTTAGCCTCCCCACCGTTTTTATGAGCAGCATCAAGGCATCGCGAACAGGGTTAAGCCTCGTTGGTTTTATAGCGGCGAGTTTCACCGCGGGAGCGATCGGTTCTCTGGCTACATTTGCAAATGTCCGAACCTGGTATCCGCTGCTGCACAAACCATCCTGGAATCCGCCGAGCTGGATTTTTGGTCCAGTCTGGACGATCTTGTATGTGCTGATGGCGGTCGCGCTATGGCGGGCCTGGCGTGCAAGTTCACATGACGCGGTGCGGGCACAACTAATTCTCAAATATTTTGGACAGCTGGCCTTAAACGCTGGGTGGTCTATTATTTTCTTTGGACTCAAGCAGCCGGCTTGGGCGCTCGTTGATATTATGGTGCTCTGGGGGTTACTGGTTGCGCTGCAGATCGATTTACGGCGAGCGGATCAGTTGGCCGGTTGGTTGTGGCTACCGTATCTGCTGTGGGTCAGTTTTGCTACGGCGCTTAATTTTGCGATTGTGTGGCTGAATTAGGATCCCGTTCAGTCGCGGGTGGGCGGCTCTGCCAGATCGGTTTGGCTTCAGCTCGTTTGCAGGAACTGGTACAATTCTGCGGCAATTTTCCCCCCGAAGCCGGGCACCGCACCAATTTCTGCGGAGGTGGCTGCGCGCAATTTAGCGAGAGACGTAAAGTGGGCAAGCAACGCGCGACGGCGCACGGGACCGAGCCCCGGAAAATCATCGAGGATGCTTTCTTTAATTTTCCGCGAGCGGAGGTCAGCGTTGTAGGTGTTGGCGAAGCGATGCGCTTCATCCCGTAGGCGTTGGAGGATATTCAAGCCGGCGTGATTCAGGGGTAAATTCAGCGGCGGACGGGCGTCCGGAAAAATGATTGTCTCCATTTTTTTCGCGAGGCCGATCAGGGGCGGCGCCGGGCAAGCGAGCCCTACGAATGCCTTGAGAGCCGCCCCAATTTGCCCGCGGCCGCCATCAATTACGACTAAATCAGGGAAAGCTTTTTGTTCCTTGAGCAAGCGGCGGTAACGCCGCGCGACCACTTCTTCCATCGCCTTAAAGTCATCATTGCCGATAAAACTTTTAATCGCAAATCGGCGATACTGATCGCGGTCGGGTCGGCCATTCGTGAAATGCACCAGCGACGCGACGACAAAAGTTCCCGATATATGCGAGATATCAAAACACTCAATATGGGTGGGGGGAGTGGATAGCCCAAGCGCTGTTTGTAATTGATCGAGCCCCGCGTCGTCGGACCGTAGTTGGGTCAGGTCACGGGTAAATTTTCGGGTGCGCGCTAAAGTTTGTTCGAGTGCCAAGACCACATCGCGTAACTCGGCGGCTCTTTCGTATTCTTGTTTAGCCGCGCGGGCGCTCATTTCGCTCCGCAGCGTTGCTAGCCATTCACGGCTTTTGCCGTCGAGAAACTCAGCGGCGGCGTCCACGCGGGCGCGGTATTCTGTCGCGGTGACCACATTAGGCCAAGGCGTCAGTTCGGCGCGGACGTCACCATAGAGCTCCCAGGTGTCGGGGGTTATTTTTTTTGGCGTAGCATCAGCAAGCATAATCCCGAAGCGTTGGCGCATCGAGGTTAGGGTTTTGCGCAGGAGGCCGGAATGTACGAAAGGGCCGAAGTACCGCGAGCGCGTGTCCTTGCGGAAACGAGTGAGCACGAAGCGAGGTAGGGAGGCCTCCAGATCGAGGCGGACGAGGAGGAAGCGTTTATCATCCGTGAAATCGGTGTTATATTTCGGCCGCCACTGCTTGATTAATTTACCTTCGAGAAGCAGGGCTTCAGGTTCAGATTTTACTTCGAGGATTTCTAAATCAGCGATCATTTCGATCAGGGTCCGAATTTTCGGCTGATATCTGAGGGCACGAGCGCGGCCTGGCTGAAAATAGGAGGCGACGCGTTTTTTTAAATTCTTCGCCTTGCCGACGTAAATGATTCGGCCGAGGCGGTCTTTCATTAAATAAACGCCCGGGCCGTCCGGCAGGGCGCGGACCTTGGCCTTGAGATCATCGGAGTGGGCAGAAGCAGACATGGAGTTGAGCCGCCCTTAACAGAATAACGGATGAGCGACTGCGGCTAGCTGAATTGCGGGGTTGTCGGCTTCCCGCAACGATAGAAAAATCACCATAATAAGCGAGAAGCTGGCATTTTAATAAAAACGAGGTAGGTTGCGCGACCTCCCTTTGCATGGTCACTTCGGAAACATCTTCTTCACCGCGCGCCCTCCGTTATGAATTACTCACGCTGGGAGATGAGTTGCTGCTTGGGTTGACCGCCAATGGCCATTTAACTTTTATCGGTGCACAGCTCGGTCGGCGGGGAGTTTTATTGCAGCGTAATATCACGATTACTGATGAGGCGGACGCTATCGCCGCGCAATTTCGCGAGAGTTGGGCGCAGGCTGACGTTATTATTACGACGGGGGGATTGGGGCCGACGTGTGATGATCGCACGCGGGAGGTGCTTGCGCAGGCGCTCGGGCAGCAATTGATTTTAGATGCGGCGACCGAGCAAGCCATCGCGCAACGGTTCGCGCGGCTGAATCGTCCGATGACGGCCAATAATCTTAAGCAGGCTTATCGTTTTGAGCACGGCGAGGTGCTGCCTAATGCAAATGGCACTGCGCCCGGTCTGTGGGTGGAGCAAGCGGGTAAGGTCCTTATTATGTTACCGGGACCCCCGAATGAATTGCAGCCCATGTTTATTGAGCAAGTAGTGCCGCGCTTAGCCCAATTAGGATTATTAAGTGCGCGTGAGGCTTATGTGCAAATTCGGACAGCTGGAGTAGGGGAGTCACTATTGGAGACGCAATTTGAGGCTATTTTCCAACGCTACCCTGCACTCAGCATCGCTTATTGCGCGCACCAAGGGCAGGTCGATTGTCGCGTGAGTTCGCCGGATCAGACCTATTCGATGACGCAGTTACAAGCGATCGCGCAAGAATGTGCGGTGCTGTTGGGGGATAATTTTGTCTGCTTTGGCCACGATACGCTGACCAAAGTAGTTGCCGATCAGTTGCGGGCCGCGGGTCGCACGCTGGCGGTGGCGGAGTCCTGTACTGGGGGATTATTATCTAATAATTTTACCGATATTTGCGGGGCCTCTAAATTTTTTCACGGCGGCATCGTTTCCTATAGCAACGATGCGAAGATGCTGCTGCTCGATTGCCCGGAGTGTTTGCTGTCGCAGCACGGGGCGGTGAGTGCGGAATGTGCAGTCGCGATGGCGACGGGAGTAGCCGAGAAGTTGAGTGCTGATTATGGCGTGGCCGTCACTGGGTTTGCGGGGCCCGCTGGTGGGACGGGGGAAAACCCGATTGGCACGATTTATCTTGGATTACATGGTCCTGGCGGGAGTTGGTCGCGCAAGTTGAGTTATCCTGGCCCGCGGGGTGCCGTGAAGCAGCGGGCTGTGACCGCGGCGATTGATTGGTTGCGGCGGGAACTCGCGCGCGAGGCCTCGCAGGCGCCGGCGCCGCTGGCGAATTGATCGCTGGCAAAGCCGGGGTGTATCACCCCAGTTATTAGCGGTAACTTTTTTCGTGCGCTTTCGTTCGTTTCGTGGGCAAATCCCCTTGATGCCCACTGCTGAGAAAAACTTCACGTTCATCTGCGGGCCGGACGACTTTATTGTTAACCGGCTCGGGAGGGAGCGCTTTGAGGCTTTGGCGTTGGCGACGAAGGCGGACGAATTTTCGCGAGAAATTATTAGTGGATTTGCCGGCAACGTTGCGGAAGTAGAGACGGCGGTCGCTCGTTTTCGCGAGGTGGTGCAGACGATGCCCATGTTTGGTGGGCAACGGATCATCTGGTTTAAGGATGTGAATTTTCTGGCGGATAGTATCACCGGTCGCGCGGAAGGCACGCTGCAGCAAGTGGCCGCGCTGCAGGAATTGCTGACGCAAATTAATCCGGCTGAGGTAGCGGTAATCGTCACCGCGGCGCCGGTTGATCGGCGCCGGGCTTTTGCTAAATGGTGCGAAGCGCAGGCTGATTTCACTTTAGCGGGCGGAGATAGTGAGGAGGCGGGCGCAACGTTGGCGGCTATTGTGCAAGATGAGGCGCGTAGTTTTGGCGCTAATTTCGCATCCGGTGCGATGGAGTTGCTCCTGCAGAAAGTGGGTCCGAATACGCGGCTGTTAACCGAAGAGACTCGCAAGCTGGCAACTTATGCGGGCGGTGGAGCTACGGCTGCAGTGATTGAAGAAGCGCACGTGGAGGAATTGACGCCTAATTTTGCGGAAGGAGATTTTTTTGCCGCGGCCGATCGGTTTTTTGCGGGTGATCTTCCCGGCACATTGGTCGAACTCCAGCGGCATTTTTTTGCCGGCGGGGATGCGCGGCCCATCATTAGCGCCTTTCAAAATCGGAACCGCATTTTACTGCAGTGCCGGGTCTTGCTCGATGCGGGCGATTTGCGCGCACCTGGGCCGTACGGTTTTGATAAAGCTGCGTGGGCGCGAACCCAGGCGGCTTACGCGAAACATTTTGGTGGGGATGCCGAAAAAAGCTCCTACAATTTCTTTACGCAGAACCAATGGTACGTGGGCAAGTTGGTGAGTAACGCCAAACTTCCACCACTCCGGCGGTTGATTGATAATCAGCAGGAGTTAGTGCGCGTCTTTGAAGAAATTATCCGCCGGCCCCATGAGCAAGAAGCGGTCTTGCGCGATATGGCGGTGCGCTGCCTGACTTAATCGACGTTGGGGGTTGGCCGACATTGGTGTGGTGACACGCTTTTCCATTGGCAACGACGAGGCGCTGCCTAACGGTTACCGGCGTGAAGCCGAACGTCTCCGCCCCTGAAACTACGCCCAATGTGCTTGCCGAACGCTATGCTTCGGCGGCGATGAAAGAGACCTGGTCGGCCCACGGCCGCATCTTATTAGAGCGCGATTTTTGGATCGCCGTAATGAAGGCCCAGAAAGATCTCGGCGTCGCTATTCCCAGTGAGGCGATTAAGGATTATGAACGCGTCCGGAGCGACGTTGATGTGGCCCATATCAAGGAGCGGGAGCGGGTGACCCTGCATGATGTGAAAGCCCGCATCGAGGAATTTTCAGATTTGGCTAAGCGTCAGTTTATTCATTTAGGGCTCACGAGTCGGGATTTAACCGAAAATGTTGAGCAGTTGCAGGTCGCCCGTTCGTTGCAGTTGGTGCAATTTAAAGTGGCGGCGGCGCTGCTCGCGTTGGGTCGGCAAGCCGCGCTGCATCGCGATGTGATGATCACTGGTCGTACGCATAACGTGCCCGCTCAGCCCACGACACTCGGTAAGCGGCTGGCGATGTTTGGAGAGGAGCTATTAATTGCGCAGGCTCGGATCACCGACTTATTAGTGCGTTATCCGGTCCGCGGACTTAAAGGCGCGGTCGGGACGCAATTAGATCAGCTCACGCTGTTGGGTGGTGACACAACCAAGGTGGACCAATTGGAAGCGCGGATCGTAAAGCATCTGGGCTTTCGGCAATCACTGGGAGCGGTTGGGCAGGTTTATCCCCGGTCGCTTGATTTTGATGTTGTGAGTGCCCTGCACCAAGCAGGGGCCGCGGCGGCGAGTTGTGCGATGACCTTACGTTTAATGGCTGGGGCCGGTCTGCTCACGGAAGGTTTTCAGGCGGGGCAGGTTGGTTCTTCTGCGATGCCGCACAAAGTAAATGCGCGGAACTGCGAACGAATCTGTGGATTTTCTACGATCATTGCAGGCTATGTAACGATGACAGCTAACTTGGCTGGGCATCAGTGGAACGAGGGGGATGTGTCTTGTTCGGTGGTGCGTCGCGTGGCATTGCCCGATGCATTTTACGCAATTGATGGATTGCTGGAGACTTTCCTGACAGTGCTGCGGCAGATGGAGGTTTTTCCTGCGGCCATCATTGCAGAAAACGAGCGCAATCTCCCTTTCTTGGCGACCACCACGATTTTAATGGAAGCGGTGAAGGCGGGAGCCGGCCGCGAGACCGCGCACGAAGCGATCAAGGAACATGCTTTAGCCGCGGCCAAGGCGCTGCGTTCTGGTGGCGATGTTGATTTGCTCGGCCGGCTAGCTGGCGATAAACGCGTTGGGCTGGGCAAAAAGAAACTATTGGAGGTCTTAGCCCAGAATGAACGCTTTGTGGGGGCCGCTCCTCATCAAGTTGATGCTTTTGTGGCTGCGGTGCAGCCGTTCGCAAAAAAACACAAAGGCGCCGCTGACTACCAGCCAGCCAAGTTGTTGTGAGTTAAAAGAGAGAAACTCGCTCGGCCCAACCCCGTCGCCGCCATATCCGCCGCCCGCGTAAATCCTTTCAGCAGAAGGTGAGACGCATCCTCTTGATGAGCTAGACTTGGGGGATCGGGCCTCGCGAAACTACCTAGCTCGGATCTGACCCGTCAGCGCGGGCGCTATTATTTAGGGAGATTTGATTTGCCAGCACTCGGACGGCAGCCTTTTTTGACCGTTCGTTTCGTTTCTTTCCCAGCTTTAAACCAACCTATATCATGGCAGAAGAATTAGTCGGTAATTGTTTGATCGGCCAATCAGGCGGCCCCACCGCCGTCATCAACGCTAGCGTTGCCGGTGTTGTCGCCGAAGCGCTTAATCATTCCTGTATTGAGGAAGTGTACGGCTCGCTGAATGGCGTGCTTGGCCTCCTTAACGAGGATTTCATCGATCTCGCCGCTGAGTCACAGCAGGTCATTCGTGGGCTGCGCTTTACGCCTGGTGCGGCCTTGGGTACTTGCCGGACTAAATTGAAGAAAACCCAAGATGTTGAGCGCGTGCTCGCGGTCTTCAAGGAACACAATATCCGCTTTTATTTTCATATCGGTGATGCCGACTCTTTGGAAACTGCGGTTAAGATCAGCGAGCTAGCCAAAGAACAGGGCTACGATCTGCGCGTCATGGGTTTACCTAAGACGGTAGAGAATGATATGCCAGCGACCGACCACTGCCCTGGTTATGGCAGCGCCCTAAAATTTATTGGAGCTACGGTTAAAGAGCTCTCGCTCGATGCCGATGCTATGGGCCAAGGCGATCTCGTTACCATCATTGAGGTTATGGGCCGCAATACAGGCTGGCTCGCAGCGGGGTCTTCGCTCGCTAAGCGCCGCGATCATCCCAATGACCCGCCGCATTTAGTTTATCTGCCAGAGGTTCCCTTCAGCAGCGAAAAATTCATTGAAGATGTCCGCAAGGTTCTCAAACGGGAAAAGCATTGCGTGGTTGTCGCCAGCGAAGGGCTGATCGACAAGGATAGCAATTACGTCGCCGTTGAGAGTGGCACCACGGAAGCGCAGCTCGGTGGCGTCGGCGAGTTCATGAAAGATCTCGTTGAGTCCCAGCTCGCCGCTAAGACCCGGGTTGCTCGTCTCGGGGTCGCGCAGCGCGCCGCCGCTCATCTGGTTTCTAAGACCGATACGGACGAGGCTTTCCTCGTGGGCCAAGCTGCCGTGAAGGCCGCGGTGAATGGGGAGAGCGATAAGCTGGTCACCTTGGTGCGTGGTGACGGCGAAATCTACACCTGTGAGACCGGACTCTCTGCGTTGAGCGATGTCGTGGGTAATTTGAAGAAGCTTCCAGCCGAGTGGGTTAACGAAGACGGGGTTAGCTTGAACTTCCAGTTCTTCCGCTATGCTACGCCGTTAATCCAAGGCGAAGTTGCCGTGCCTTACGACAATGGACTGCCCTCCTACGTGCGGCTCGCCAAGTCGCGGGTCGATAAGATGCTCCCTAGCCACGAGGCTTAAGTTAGCTAAACAGTTTAAAAGCAGAGCCGGTCAATTTGACCGGCTCTTTTTTGTCTTTCCACGGCGGCTCGCGGCTTGGTGGTTTGCCGATTTTGTTTCGGCAGCTCAGGTCTCTCCCTCGCCCCCCTCAAAGGCTCGCGCCAGTGGGCGTGTACCAGGCTCGGTCGCCTTTGCGGTAGGGATCATTGCCGCGATATGCACCCGGCACTTCGAGATAACGCAGCGCTTGGGTAGCCCCGATTTCCGAAGTAAAATAACCCAGCAAAGTGAGCTGCTTGTAGAGCTTAAAATAGTGCGGCGGGGCCTCTGCAGAATTTTCTTTGGAGTATAAACGAGCCTCCGCATCCAATTGGTTGAGCAGCGTGGTGCGCTCGGTCGCCGAGGCCGCCAGAAAAGTTTTTCCGGTTAATTTTTTTGCGGCCGCATTCACCGCGGTGAGACCTGCATGAAAGATTTGCTGCTGCGTGAGGGTGTAGCATTCCCCAGCTATCATAATCATAAACGCGCCAATCTGCACGGCTTCGGCGCCGGGAGTGTCGGTTGCGGGAATGATCGTTTCGCCGATGGCATCGAGCAGGGTTTGGTCGGCCGCGGAAAACCGTGGACTAAGTTCCTGGCCCACCGCGCGCGTGCCGTTAAGAAAAAATTCGGCACCCACCATGGTACTGCCCAAGACGAGCGCGAGGCGAGCGAGCGCTTCCCGGCGGTGCATCAGGATAGGGGTTAACAGGCCGGGGTTCATAAATTTCCTTTTTTCATTTCGTCCGTGGCAAAACTGGCAGCGCGAGCGGTAAGGGCCATGTAAGTGAGCGAGGGATTAACGCAGGCGGCGGAGGTCATGCAGGCCCCGTCGGTCACAAAAACATTTTTCGCCTCCCACACTTGGTTGTGCGCATTGAGCACCGAGGTCTTCGGATCGCGGCCCATCCGGGCCGTACCCATTTCATGAATCCCACGGCCGAAGGTGTAGCCGCTATCGCGCCCCTCGACATTTTTTGCGCCGGCCGCGATTAACATTTCGGCCGCTTCGTTTACCATGTCGGGCCGCATTTGGCGTTCGTTAGCTTTGAGTTCGCAATCGAACGCGAGAATTGGGAGCCCCCAGGCATCATGGTTGCTGCGATCAAGATACATCCGGTTGGCGTGATCAGGCAGGATTTCACCAAAGCCGGTCATGCCAATTTTCCACGGGCCTGGTTCGGTCAGCGCCGCCTTGAGTTCTGCGCCGATGCCTAATTCGGCAATTTCGCGCTCCCAGCCGAGTCGCCCCGCAGATCCTTGGTAACCGAAGCCACGTCGATAATCACGACGGTCTTTTAATAAGTTTTGAAAACGGGGAATATAAAAACCATTTGGACGGCGACCAAAAATATATTTGTCATCGAAGCCTTCCATCGTCCCGGAGGCGCCGGCGCGAAAGTGATGGTCCATGACATTGTGGCCTAATTCCCCGCTGCTGCTGCCGAGTCCGCCCGGCCAGGTCTCGGTGGCCGAGTTCATCAAGATAGATGTGGAGTGAAAAGTGGAGGCACAGAGAAAAATAATACGCGCTTTGAATTCACGCACTTGCTTAGTCTCGGCATCGATAATTTCGACCCCCGTTGCTTGGCGAGCATCGCGGTCGTACAGCAATTTTGTGACGATCGAAAAAGGCCGGAGGGTAAGGTTACCGGTTTTTACTGCAGCGGGTAGGGTCGAAGACTGCGTGCTGAAGTAGGCGCCGAAGGGACAGCCCTGCCAGCATTTGTCGCGATACTGGCAGTTAACGCGATCGGCGTGGGGGGCAGTTAGGTTGGCAACGCGGCCGATAATGAGCCGGCGTTGGTCGGTGTAGTGAGTCTTGATTCGCCGGGCAACTTCCTGCTCCACGCAGTTGAGTTCCATGGGGGGCAAGAATTGGCCATCGGGTAATTGCGGTAGGCCTTCGAGGGAGCCGCTAATCCCAGCGTAGCGCTCAACGTGATCGTACCACGGCGCCATTTCGGCGTAACGCAGTGGCCAGTCGACTGCGATCCCCTCTTGGAGGTTCGCCGCAAAATCGAGGTCGCTCCAGCGGTAGCTTTGTCGTCCCCATAAAAGTGAGCGGCCCCCGACGTGATAACCCCGAAACCAGTCAAAGGGTTTGTCTTCACGATATGGGCAGGTGGTTTCATCGGCCCAGTAATTTACATTCGATTCATTGAGAATATAATCGCGGCGTAGAACGGGATGAGCTTCGCGCAGCGCTAACGAGCTTTTGCCTCGGTGCGGCAGTTCCCAAGGGGCTTTGAGGGCGCTCGGATAATCTTTGATGTGCTCAATATTGCGACCGCGCTCGAGCAGTAAAACCTTGAGGCCTTTTTCGGTCAGTTCCTTGGCGGCCCAGCCGCCGCTGATGCCAGAGCCAACCACGATCGCATCATAAGTTTGAGTAGGCATAAATAATGAACCAAACAGGCTGTGGGGAAGAGACGTGGAATGTTCGTCAATCGGTTAAACAAAGAGCAACAGGAAAGACCCCGTAAAAAATAAGATTTGTGGGCGCGAGGCTGAGTTTCCTTGTAAGTTTGGACTTCCCCGCGCCGTGCTCCCTGCTCCATGCTTCGCTCCATTAGTCTGGGCCTATAGCTCAATGGTTAGAGCAGAGGACTCATAATCCTTTGGTTCTCGGTTCAAGTCCGAGTGGGCCCACCACTTTAAATTCAAGCGCGATCCCAGCGCAGGGCTTCGGGGAGCCAGCGGTAGCCGGGGCCGAAGCGGGCGATGTGGCCAAGACCGGGCCACGGTAAATGAAAAGCGTAGATGCGGGTGCGGGCCGCGGCGGCTTCAGCAAAAACTTTTTTCCGAGTGACTACGGAGGCGGCCGGATGATGATCGAGGCCAATTACCCAGCTGGGATCGTGAAACATCAGAATCGCATGATGCACGAGGTCGCTGATGTGCAGGAGCGACTCGCCTTGCGCCGTGATGCGGAAGATGGCGTGTCCCGCCGTATGCCCAGGGGCGGCTTCTACGACAATGCGGCCACCAAAGAGCGCGGCCCCAGTCGTGAGCTTTTGCGTCTGGTTTTTAAGAATTTCAAATTTCTCGCGATTGCCGCTG
>CAIOCT010000093.1 GCA_903856725.1 uncultured Verrucomicrobiota bacterium | reverse complement strand
TATATTACAAACAGAGCGTTGCGGAGCATGGCGGGGGGCAGAGATGGCATAGGGGCACGGGGGTTGGCGGGGTGAACGTAGATACCAGTATAAATGAAACGCGCATGGCGGCAGCGGAAGGCACAGAATAAGCGACTTGCGCTGGCTTTTTTATCTAGAGCCGCTTAATTTAAAACCACTTTATATGAAAAAAATCCTCCTGCCGCTGCTTACCTTAATTCTCGCGCTCACTCCGGCTCTCAGCCGCGCCGAAGAGCACAAAGCAAAACCAGATAAAGCGGAGACGCCTCTTGAGAAATCAATGGATGCGCTCAAAAAATCCTGGCGCAAGCTGCGCCTGCAAGCCGCTGATCCGGCCAAGAACGCCAGCTCACTCGAACTCCTCGCAAAGATTCAAGCAGCCACCAAAGAAAGTCTTTTGTACACACCTGATCTGGCCCGTGATATCCCAGCCGACAAGCGGGATCAATTCGTAGCTGGCTATCAGAAAAAAATGAAAGGGGTTATCGTCGGCTTCGATCAAGTCGAAATCGCCTTGAAAGCTGGCGACAATAAAACGGTTGTCGAATTGCTTGAAAAAATTAACGCCCTCCAAAAGGAAGGCCATAAGGAATACAAGCGCCCCGAGTAAGCGCTGACCAAAGGCACTCTCCTGCTCTCATTATGGGGCAGGAGAATTTAATCCCACTGGCGCTTGATTTCCCCCATGGCTACTTAATCAGTTTGCGGCTCGTTTTGTAGAAAACAGGTCTGGTTAGGTAATAAATTTTAGTTTCGCCCCTATCACCCCATGACCTACCACGACCTATCCCGCCGCCAGTTCCTGCAAACATCCGCCGCCGCGGCGTCACTTTTTGTTCTGCCACGTTTTGCTATCGCTCAAGCCGGTCCCAGCGCGAGCCGTAAGCTAAACCTAGCATTTATTGGTGGGGGCGGCATTGCCGATGTCGCTTTCGACGGATGCCTCGGTGAAAATTATGTCGCAATCTGCGACGTTGATGATGCGCGCGCGGCTAAGAATTGCGCCAAATATCCTCACGCCAAACGCTTCAAGGACTATCGAGTGATGTTCGATAAAATGCATCGCGAGATCGATGCAGTGATTGTCTCTATTCCTGATCACAGCCATTTCGCCGCGGCCTACTTGGCCATGCAACTCGGCAAACACGTGTATGTGCAGAAGCCCTTGACCCACGATATCTGGCAGGCGCGAACCCTGCGACGCGCGGCCGCCTACTACAAAGTGATCACCCAAATGGGTAATCAAGGACACACGACTGAAGGCATTCGCCTGGTTAAAGAATGGTATGAATCGGGCGTGCTCGGCGAAGTCCGCGAAGTCCATGCCTGGTTTGATGGACCTAATTTCGAAAAAGGTCCTTACTTCAGCATTCCGTCCACTTTCCCCGCGCCGACGATGGCCCCACCTGCGTCTCTCGATTGGGATCTCTGGCTCGGGCCGGCGAAGAAACGTAAATTCAGCGCTGCCTACGCTCCGCTCACGTGGCGCGGTTGGTGGGATTTTGGCTGTGGTGAACTCGGAGACTGGGCGTGCCACACCCTCGACGCTCCCTTCTGGTCACTGGACTTGGATGCGCCGACGCGCGTCTCTGTAATTAACCTAGAGCCCATCGCAGAAGGGTTCGTCTGCCGGTCCTCCCATCTTAAATTTGAGTTCCCCGCTCGCGGCAACAAACCGCCAGTCGCCTTGCATTGGTATGATGGCGGCCAACACCCGGCCCCGCCGCTCGATTGGGATCGGACCAAAAAATTCCCTAGTTCGGGCATGCTCATGATCGGTGATAAAAATACGTTAATGACCGGCGCCCGCCCGGACACACCCCGCTTACTACCGGATAAACTTTGGGAGGAATTTAAATTAAACCTACCCGCCAAAACTATCCCACGGATTAAGGGCGGACCTTTTCAAGAGTGGGTTCGCGCCATCAAAAACGAAGGCCCGCTGCCTGGTTCTCATTTTGAGTACTCAGCGCGCCTCACTGAAATGTCTCTGGTCGGCGTCATGGCGCAACGCACCAACCGTGATATTGAATGGGATGCCGTTAACATGCGGGTCACTAATCACAATGGGTTAGAGCAGATTGTTCGCCAACCCGCCCGTCGCGGTTGGGACTTCGGGGCGGAAGTGTGGCGCACTTAAAGGCTCTCCCCCGCGCCGAAACGCACTCGGCGTAGTCCCTAGCGAGCAAGGAAAGCGTTAAAGCGTCGCTCGTTCGCAGCGGTGGTCAGCGGACCATGACCCGGTGCAATGACTGTATCCGGTGCCAATAAATCCAGCATCCGCCGCGCGTGTTGGAGTTGACGCTGGCAGCAGAAATAGCCGCCCCCGAGCGAACCGGCAAAAATAAGATCACCAGATATCAACAGGGCCGCTCCGGCCGGTTCCGTGGTCGCTTGGATGAGATAACAATTATGCTCAGCCGCATGCCCCGGGGTGCAGAAAGCCGTGACTGAAATTTTCTCAAACTGCACTGTTTCGCCTTCCCCTAATCCGTGGCAGCGCGGCCAACGACCGGTTGGTGGGCCATAAAATTGCGCCAAGCTGGTTTCCTGCAAAACCACGTCAAGTCCGCCGATATGCTCAGCCTCATAATGAGTAATGAAAACCGCCTCAATTTCCTGAATGCGTGAGGGCCAGGCGCGGTGCAATTCAGGATGGCTCGCCCCGGTATCAAAAAGAATAGCGCTATCGCCACCGGTCGAAACCACGTAGGCATTAGCCACGCCTACACCATACGGCATACGTAGCGGATGAACACAAAACGATAGCCCCGTGAGCTCCGCGACGGGATAAGCGCCCTGTGCAAGCGCGTTAAGACCCACTTCGTTGAGACCAAGAACCCGCGCGAGCCGACCTAGCTCCAGCTGATTCAACTCGGAACGATAATCGAGCGCATCTTGAATACGCGCAGGATCAACATCAGCGAACGCTGCGAGCTTTTCTTGATTCAAATTAACCTGGCGCGCTGCTTTTTCTAACACATCACCCAACTCATCTTCTAGCGCAGGATTATCGTAGGAAGGTTGCATGGGAAAATACTGATACAAGTTAGCCACCATTATCATTAAATGACACGGCTAAATGCACTGAGCTTCAGATTATCGGAATCAGGCGGTGGCATCCAATCTCGCCTGATTCCTAACTCAGACTATCCGCGCGGTGAATTAAATTTTTAAATAAATTAACCTTTGAGCGTGTCAGCGCAGCTCTTCTGCTTTTTACTTTTAGCGATTCTGTATGCTTTCGGGCCAACCCACCCCACTTCCCCCGCTCCTTACGTTAAGCCGCGCCGCTAAGAATTTTGGCGGCGTTCGGGCTTTGCGTGGAGTCGATTTTGATTTGCAGCCCGGAGAAGTACACGCGCTCCTCGGCGAAAATGGCGCAGGGAAAAGCACATTGATCAAAATAATTACCGGTGCCCATCAACCTGACGCTGGGGAGATTATTGTGGCAGGTCGGTCCCTCACGGGACTAACGCCTAGCCTCGCGCAGCAACTCGGGATTGCTTGTATCTATCAACAACCCGCACTTTTCCCTGATCTCACCGTCGCCGAAAATATTGGCCTACGCTTAGAGCCAGCCGGATCGATGCGGCGCATTAACTGGTCCCAGCGTCAGCTACGAGCGCAGGAACTGCTCGCTCGAGTCGGTGCGCATCTTTCACCTGAAGCGGAAGTTCATACGCTGTCTATGCCCGAGCAACAGTTAGTCGAGATCGCCTGTGCGGTCGGGGCCGGCGCACGTATCGTCGTCATGGATGAACCCACCGCCTCCCTCACCAGTCGCGAACAAGAGCGCCTCTTTACGGTAGTGCGGGAACTCCGCAGCAGCGGTGTCGGCATCATTTATATTTCACACCGCCTCGATGAAATATTTACTCTCGCAGATCGCGTCACCGTCCTCCGCGATGGCGAGAGCGTGGGGACTCACGCCGTCAGTACGATCACGCATGCCGGGCTCATCAAGCTTATGGTGGGCCGCGAAGTAGACCAACTCTACCCCGCGACTGAATTTACGGGAGGAGAAATTGTGCTCGAATTGCGAAACGTCGGCTGTGCCGCCTCTGGGGTCAATCACGTGAGCTTGGCGGTGCGGGCGGGTGAAGTCTTTGGGTTAGCTGGGCTCGTTGGCGCCGGCCGTAGTGAATTGGCGCGGGTGTTGTTTGGTCTCACCCCGGCTGATGAAGGTGAAATTTTACTTCAAGGAAAACCAATCAGCCCGCGCTCGCCGGCCGAAGCGGTCGCCTTGGGCCTCGCTTATGTACCGGAGGATCGCCGCCGCCACGGTGTCGTTCTAGAGCTGCCGATTGGGCAAAATATAACGATGGCTATTCATTCTCGTTTATTTCCTAACGCTTGGCTCAAGCCGGGCGCTGAACGAAAGCTAGCGCTTGATTTCATCCGTGATCTAGCCGTGAAGTGCGCGGGCCCACAGGCCCCCGGCAGCAGCCTAAGCGGCGGTAATCAGCAAAAAATCTCACTCGCTCGCTGGCTCGCGACCCAGCCCAAAGTCCTCATTCTTGACGAGCCGACTCAAGGGGTTGATGTCGGGGCCAAAAGTGAAATCCACCGCATCATTCGCCAGCTGGCGAAAGCAGGCCTCGCTGTCATCATGATCTCAAGTGATCTGCCTGAAATTTTGGGCATGAGCGATCGTATTGGGGTAATGCGTGGGGGAAGTTTAACCACCATTCTCCCCGGTCAGTCTGATGCCCACGCAGTCATGGCGGCAGCTCTCGGTCAGGAATTAGAGAAAGGCGCCGCATGAATCGCTATTTTCGAGAAATCTCAGTCACCGTAGCCTTGGGCCTAGTACTACTCGTGATGGCCGGGTTCGCGCCCGGTTTTTATCAAGCGCAGCCGCTGCTTTCTCTCATCACACGGGAAGCTCCAACCTTGGTGGTGATGTGCGGCATGGCACTCATTATTATTAGTCGCCAAATCGATATCTCCGTCGGTTCACAATTTTCAGTGTGCAGCATCGGGGCCGGTCTTCTGGCCGCCCGCGGTTGGCCACTCATCGCAGTGCTGCCCGCTGCCATAATGATGGGAGCTAGCTTGGGGGCCTTTAATGGCTGGCTCGTCGCTGGCCTGCGCTTGCCCTCGATCGTCGTCACACTCGCAACGATGGTCATGCTGCGCCAGGGGCTCAATTTACTCCAGCAAGGCGCTTTTGTTAATCTGCCGGATGGCGTGCAATGGTTTGGCCTCAGTCAGACCGCTGGACAATGGACGCTCGTCGGCACCGCCCTCATTTTGTTACTAGGATGCGGGCTTTTTATGCGGCAGGTTGCGGCAGGTCGTTGGGTTTATGCAGTCGGGACTGATGCCGAAGCCGCGCGACTCGCCGGCATCCGCCCACACTGGGTCACGTTTCTTGTTTTCGATTTTGTCGGCGCATTGACGGGGCTCGCTGCGACCATGAATTTAGTCCAATCGCCACAAATTCAACCGCTGGTCGGCTCGGGCTTGGAATTAAAAGTGATTGCGGCGGTCGTCGTGGGTGGCGTGGCGATCTCCGGCGGACG
>CAIOCT010000092.1 GCA_903856725.1 uncultured Verrucomicrobiota bacterium | reverse complement strand
GATCAACTCACCGCGGCCGAACTGCGCGCCAATGCCGAGGCCATCGAGGCCGGCGTCTTCCCTAAAGCCGAATTTGATTTCACCCAATTTCGCGGCCCTGAACCTTTCAGCCTCAACCTGCCACGGCTGACCGAAGTTTACTGGCAAGCCGGCACCGCCCTCGCCAAAAATATCGGTGAAGTGCGCGAACTCGTGCTGCGCGAACTCGCCGCGGGCCACACCGTTATCGGCGAATTTGGCCAAGCCTACTGGCTCGATAAACGTCACGGCTTCTCGCCCAACGTCACGGCTTCCCATACCTACACGCCCGAATTTTTTGAGAGCGCCGGCATTCCAGTCCAACGCATCCACACCTTTGGCGTGGCCAAGGCGTACGATACTAAAGTCGGCACCCACACGTTTCTCACCCAGATGGACGATGCGGCCCCCCTTACCATTAAACTAAAGCAATTAGAATTTGGGACCAGCACCGGCCGCCAACGCATGGTGGGTTGGTACGATGCCGTGGAAAAGGGGGACGTCCTGCGCTACGGCGGTTATCAAGATTTGATGATCAACAAAATCGACGCTCTGAGTGGCGGCGAAAAATTACTCATCTGCACGGCCTACCAAGATGCTGCAGGTAAACGCTACCAACACGTCCCCCGCAATGAGGCCATTCGTAAAACACTCAAGCCGATCTACACTCAGCACGCCGGCTGGAGCGAAGACATCTCCAACATTCGTCGCTTTGCCGATTTACCGCGCAATGCGCAGCTCTACACCGCGGCGATGGTGCGCAGCTTGGTCGAGGTAGCCTACGGCGATCAATTACCCGCCGTGCTGCCTAATTTGCGCTATCTTGGCGTTGGCCCCCAACCGAGCCAGATTATCAAGGACGTCCCACCCACGGCTGAGTTAATTAAGTTGGTCTAACCGACGAGCGTCATCGTGCGGTAAAAAATTCGCGAACCGCTTCACTCACTCGAAGTACGTCGGCCACCGTCAGCCCGGGATGCAACGGCAACGAGAGCACCTCGGCACAGGCCTGCTCCGTCTGCGGTAAATGCAAAGCCGCATTGTGATAGGCCGGTTGGCGATGCACTGGCACCGGATATAGAATTCCACAGAAAATATTTTTTTCCTCGAGCTGCGCCTTAAGTTCCTCCCGACGCGGCGTGCGCACGACAAATTGATGCCATGTATGGGTGCGCCCGATGGCCACGATGGGCAACTGCAGCGGCAGATTCGCTAAGGCCGTCAGATAGTGGCGCGCTAATTCCGCGCGATGCATGTTTTCCGTCTCCAGTCGGGTCAAGCGCACGCGCAGAATCGCCGCTTGCAGCTCATCAAGACGACTATTGCGTCCCGGCAAATCACTCACGTAACGCTTCCGCCAACCATATTGGCGCAACAATCGAACCTGCGTTAAAAGCAGAGGATCGCGCCCCGCTACCGCACCGGCATCACCCAAGGCACCTAAATTCTTAGTCGGATAAAAACTAAAAGCCGCGAGGTGTCCCCACGCGCCCGCTTTTTTTCCACCTACGAGCGAACCATGCGCCTGGGCGCAATCCTCAATCACCTGCAAATGATAACGCTCCGCAATCGCCATCAACCGCGGCATATCAACTGCCTGTCCATAAAGATGCACGGGGATGATGGCCTTGATCGTCGGATCACGCAGCGTCTCGAGCAGCGTCTCGACCGCTCCGAGATCGATCAGCATCGTCGCCGGATCAATATCAACGAACTCCGCGGTGGCTCCCGTCGCTCCAATCGCAGAAACCGTGGCGGTGACCGTGTTCGCCGCCGTTAAGACTTTGTCGCCGGGCCCAATCCCAACCGCCCGCAAGGCCAACTCAATGGCATCCGTACCATTGGCCACGCCCACGACCTCTTTGACCCCAAGCCAATCCGCAAATTCCTTTTCGAAGGCGACCAGCTCAGGTCCCATAATATAAACGCCACTATTCATGACCCGCTGCATCGCGGCATCAATGGCCGCCTGCGCTGCGAGATAAGTTGCTTTCGGATCAGCTGGCAGGATTTTCGAACTGGAAGCAGAAGACATGAGGCGAGGAGACAGAATTATAATTTCACCATGCGCGCAAGGCTACGCGCGTAGCTCAAAGGTAATGGGCCAACTCTCGGCGATAATAGGCGAGAGTCTTGGTGAGCGCTTGCTT
>CAIOCT010000091.1 GCA_903856725.1 uncultured Verrucomicrobiota bacterium | reverse complement strand
GCTCTTCCGATCTAGCCGTGCTCGGCGGCAACACCTCCAGCAACTCCCTCGAGGCAGCGCCCATTTATCAGAACGCGAAAATTCCCATGATCGCGATTACCTCAACCAACCCGCGCGTGACGGAAATGGGGGATTATATTTTCCGCGTCTGCTTTATTGATCCCTTTCAAGGCGCCGTGCTCGCCAAATTTGCCTACGGGACGCTGGGGCTGCGGCGGGTAGCCGTGCTCACGTCGATTAACAACGCCTACAGCGTCGGTTTGTCTAAAGTTTTCTGCGAGCGTTTTACGGCTGCTGGGGGCGTGATTGTCGCTGAACCCAAACACAACGAGGGGGACAAAGATTTCCGCGCCCAACTCACGACGGCTAAAGCGGCGGGCGCCGAGGGCATTTTACATTCGGGTAATTATGCCGAAGGCGCCCTTATCTGCAAACAAGCCCGCGCCCTCGGTTTTACCGGCGCGCTCTTCGGAGGTGATGCCTGGGAGGGCCCGGAGTTAATCGCCTTGGGTGGGACAGCGGTTGAGGGAGCCTATTATTCTACTCATGCCTCAGCCGAGACCCCCACCCCCGCGATGCAAAATTTTGTCACCCACTACCAAGCCCGCTGGAATGGCGAGACCCCCAATGCCACGACCGCGCTGGGGTATGAAGCCGCCAGTTTACTATTTGATGCGCTACGCCGCGCCGGCACTACCAATAATGTCGCCCTGCGTGCCGCCCTCGCTGCTACCAAAAACTTTCCCAGCGTCACCGGCAGCATCACGATCGATGCCAAACGCAACGCCTCCAAAGCAGCGATGATCATCGTCGTCCGCCAGGGCCAATTTAAATTTGTCGAGGCCGTTCAACCGTAACGACTTTTTGAGGGGATGAAATTAGTTGGGGGTTGAGTGTTGTCTGCAGAGCGTTTGCACTGACGGCCGCCTCTCCTCTGGCAACTGACGTAACGCCCCCGCGCCTTACCCGATAGCTCTCTACAATCTCCCCCTATGGCCCGCTTTCTCTCCCCCGCCCTTTGCGTTCTCTGGCTCACGCTCGCAGCGACCGCCCAAGACAATATCAAGATTGGTGAATATGCTTCGCTCACCGGCAAAGAAGCCGCCTACGGCGATACGTCGCATAAAGGCACTCTGCTCGCGATCGAAGAATTAAATGCCCGTGGCGGCCTATTAGGGAAAAAATTGGAGCTCCTCACTGAGGATAATCAATCCAAGCAAGGAGAGTCGGCAACAGTCGTCAAAAAACTGATCTCGCGGGACCACGTCATCGCCGTCTTGGGCGAAGTTGCCTCCATTCGCTCATTGGAGGCGGCCCCCATCATCCAAAATGCGCGCATTCCGATGGTGACCCCCTCTTCTGTGAATTCTAAAATTACAGAAATCGGCGACTATATTTTCCGCGTCTGCTTTGTTGACGCCTTTCAAGGTCAAGTGCTCGCCAAGTTTGTTGGAACTACGCTTAAAGTTAAACGCGTCGCCATTCTTACTTCCGTCTCCAACGCCTACAGCGTCGGCATGACCAAGATTTTTGAAACCCGCTTCCGCGCTGACGGCGGCCTCATTGTCGCTGAACAAAAATATGCGGAGGGCGACAAAGACTTTCGCGCGCAACTCACCGCCATCAAAGCCTCAGGGGCGGAAGCTATTTTCGCCTCAGGCTACTACACCGAAGCCGCTCTCATCTGCAAACAAGCGCGAGCCCTCGGTTTAGCCGTGCCAATTTTTGGCGGCGATGGTTGGGATGCTCCGCCCCTGCTAGAAATCGGCGGGGCCGCGATGGAGGGAACCTACTTCAGCACCCACTACTCACCGGATAATCCAAGTCCGGCGGTACAAAATTTTAACCAACGCTATCAGGCCCGTTGGGGCACGAGGCCAGATGCCTGGGCCGCACTTGGCTACGATTCCGCTATGGTACTCGCTGATGCTATTTGGCGCGCGGGCACAACCGCGCCAGCCGCCATCCGCGACGCACTCGCCACCACCAAAGATTTTTGCGCGGTGACGGGTGCTATCACGATGGATTCGCAGCGTAACGCCTCCAAATCGGCCGTCATTCTCACGATCAAGAATGGTAAATATAAATTTGTGTCTGCGGTGGCGCCCTGAGTTGCCTGCCTTTATGCGCCTGCTGCTCGCCACCTGTTGCATCGCTATTTTTACGCTGAGTCTGCGCGCGGCTGAACCAATCAAAATTGGCGAATTTGCCTCGCTGACCGGCAAGCAAGCCTCCTTCGGTCAAACGAACCATCGCGGCGCCGTTTTTGCGGTGGAGGAAATCAATGCCGCCGGCGGCATTTTCGGCCGCCCGCTTGAGCTCATCACCGCAGACACCCGCTCGCTACCAGGCGAAGCCGCTACGGTGGTAAAAAAACTGATTGCCCGAGATAAAGTCACGGCGATCGTCGGCGAAACCGGCTCGGCCGCCGCCCTCGAAGCCGCTCCGCTCTGTCAGGCTGCGGGCGTTCCGATGATTACCGCCACCGCGACTAATCCACGAGTAACCGAGCAAGGGAGCTATATCTTTCGCGCCTGCTTCATTGACCCTTTTCAGGGCACGGTTCTCGCTCAATTTGCGCACCACACTTTACACGCTCGCCGTGTCGCGGTGCTCGTGGCGGCAGGGAATGCCTACAGTGTTGGTCTCGCTCAGTATTTTAAAATTAACTTCACCGCGCTGGGTGGTCAGATCATCGCTGAGCAAAAATACGCGGAAGGAGATAAGGATTTTCGTGCGCAACTGACCGCGATCAAGGCGCTCCAGCCTGACGCTATTTTTGCTTCCGGCGATTACGTCGAGTCAGCCCTGAGCTGCGCGCAAGCCCGCCAACTCGGAATTACCGCTCCATTTTTAGGCGGTGATACTTGGGATTCCCCTGCCTTAATTGCCATCGGTGGAAGTGCGGTTGATGGCAGCTATTTTTCGGCTCATTTTTCACCCGAAGCCAAAGAGCTGGCCGTGCAGCACTTTGTACACCGCTTTCGTGCACGGTGGGGCGAGCTGCCAGATACGGGCAGCTCACTCGGGTATGATGCGGTCTCAGTGCTAGCGGATGCTCTACGCCGCGCGCATTCCACAGAGGGAGCTAAAATCCGTGACGCGCTAGCCGCGACGCACAATTTTCCCGGTGTGACCGGCCGCATCACCATGGATGCCCACCGTAATGCCTCGAAAGCCGCCGTAATCTTCACAATCAAGGCTGGCCAATTTGTTTACCTCGAAACCATCGCCCCGTGATCGAATTTTTTCAGCAATTACTTAATGGCCTTTCCCTCGGTGCGATCTTCGCCCTGATCGCTCTAGGCTATACAATGGTCTATGGCGTATTACGTTTCATTAATTTCGCCCACAGCGACGTCTTTATGGTCGGCGCTTATGCCGGCTACTATCTTGGCCGATTTATCCCCGAGCACACCATCTGGGGTGGCCTCGCTGCGCTCGCTGTCGCTATGACCGTTTGTGCAATTCTCGGCGTAATCATCGAACGCCTCGCCTACCGACCACTGCGAAGTGCCCCCACGCTCAACGTGCTCATCACCGCCATCGGCGTCTCCCTCTTACTGCAAAATCTCGGGCAATTCTTGTTCGGCGCCACTCCGCGACCTTTTCCCGAACTCTTTCCAGTCACATTGTTTATTTTTCACGGGATCTATATTTCCAGCAATCAGCTCGTAGTCATAGGAGTCACGCTCGCTCTCCTCTTCGCCCTTCGCTTCATCGTGTTGCGGACCAAAATTGGCACCGCCATGCGGGCGGTCTCACAGAATCCCAAGGCCGCGTCTCTCGTAGGAATTAATAACGACCTCGTGATCTCTTTTACTTTTGCGTTGGGCTCAGCCCTCGCGGCGGCAGGGGGTATGCTCTACGCGCTTAATTATCCATCAATCGACCCGTTGATGGGCGTGTTGCCAGGGCTCAAAGCCTTCGTGGCCGCAGTTCTGGGCGGGATTGGCAATATCCCGGGCGCCGCACTCGGCGGTCTGTTGCTCGGCGTGGTGGAGACTTTTGTTAATGGGAGTAAAAATTGGTCGACCTACAAAGACGCCATCGCGTTCGCGCTGTTGATTCTCATGTTGCTCTTCCGCCCCGCGGGCCTTCTCGGCAGCTTCACTAAGGAAAAAGTCTAATATGCCGCGACCGCTGCTCACTCTGCTTATCGCCCTCGCTGCTGCCGCGGCGCTCTCGGCCTACTCCGATCATTTTGATGCCTACTACCTCGACGTCGCTATGGGGATCGGCATCAACCTGATTCTCGCGGTCAGTCTAAATCTCGTAAATGGCCACACCGGCCAATTCTCGCTCGGCCACGCGGGCTTTATGTCGGTGGGAGCCTATCTTTCTGCCGCCCTCACGATGTGGCTCGGACCCACGCTCCTGCAGGGTAGTGATAGCGCCTTCTGGCCGCAGCATTATTTATTTTTTGCGGCGCTACTAACAGGCGGCCTGAGCGCAGCTCTAGCCGGCCTGCTCGTTGGCCTGCCCTCCCTTCGACTCAAGGGCGATTACCTCGCCATCGTTACGCTTGGATTTGGTGAAATCATTCGCGTCATCTTCCAAAATTGCGAACCCCTCGGTGGCGCGCTGGGCCTGAACGGAATTCCCGCTTACACCTCGGTTTTTTGGGTCTTAAGTTTCGGCGCGCTCACAATTTTCACCGTCCATTGCTTGGTTCACTCAACTTACGGCTTGGGTTTTATCGCAACGAAGGATGATGAGATCGCCGCCGAAGCTATTGGCCTTAATGTCACGCGCTATAAAATCACCGCTTTTGTGGTGGGCGCATTTTTTGCGGGTATCGCCGGTGGCCTTTACGCGCATTTCAAGCAAACGATCTCGCCGGGTGGCTTCGACTTCAACCGCTCAATTGAAATTGTCGTTATGGTTATCCTCGGGGGCATGGGCAACACGGTCGGGGTCATCCTCGCGGCTATTCTGCTCACCCTGCTTCCCGAAGTACTTCGGCCAGTAGCGGAATTCCGCATGATCATCTATTCATTTTTGCTCATCGTGCTCATGCTCGTTCGACCTCAGGGCTTGTTCAATTTCTCCCGACTCCCATCGAAATCCTGATGGCTCCCCTGCTCCAACTAGATCGCGTTTCTATTCGCTTCGGTGGTCTCACCGCAGTTAGCGCTGTCGATTTTACGATTAATGAAGGTGAGCTCGTAGGCATCATCGGCCCCAACGGGGCCGGTAAAACGACTGTTTTTAATTTGATGACCGGGGTTTACCAGCCGACCGAAGGCACTATTCGCTTCCAAGGCCGCTCTCTCGCAGGACTTCAGCCTCATGAAATCGCAGCCAGCGGTATCGCGAGAACTTTTCAAAATATCCGCTTATTCGGTAGTCTGAGCGTCATCGATAACGTCCGCGCGGCTTGCAATCTACACCGCGCCACCACCGCTAGCCAATCGCTCCTCCGCTGGTCCGCCTTTCAAACAGAGGAAGCAGCGATCACCCGCGGCGCGGAGGAATTGCTGGAACTTTTCAATCTCCACCAGTCCCGCCATGTTCCGGCCAAAAGCTTGTCCTACGGCGAACAACGCCGACTCGAGATTGTACGCTGCCTCGCGACCAAACCAAAGCTCCTGCTCCTGGATGAACCGGCCGCCGGCATGAACCCGACCGAAAAAATAAACCTCATCCGACTTATTCAGCACATCAAAACTGAATTTAACCTTTCCGTGCTGCTGGTGGAGCACTCGATGAAAGTCGTGATGGGCTGCTGCGAACGCATTGCCGTGCTCGATTATGGGGTCAAAATCGCAGAAGGTACCCCCGCCGCGATCCAAGCAGACCCCAAAGTAATCGAGGCCTATCTGGGTGAAGATCATCAGACCTCACTTGCTCACCATTAATAAAATTTAGCATTCCCCATGCTTGAAGTTAAAGATCTTTGCGTAGCCTACGGCGCCATTAGCGCACTCAGCGGCATATCCTTTACGATCAAGCCCGGACAGATCGTCACGCTCATCGGCGCCAATGGGGCGGGCAAAACCACCACCCTCCAAACCCTATCAGGCCTGCTGCGCCCTCAGTCGGGTAGCATTTTCTTCCAAGGGTCCGACATCACTCAACTGCGCCCCCATGACATTGTCGGACG
>CAIOCT010000090.1 GCA_903856725.1 uncultured Verrucomicrobiota bacterium | reverse complement strand
GCGTGCTGCGCTAAGACCGCCGCAATCGCTTGATGCATACCCTGGGGGTAAAGTGCGGCGACCTTTGGGTTGAGTTTTTCGTGACGAAACTCACTCCACACCGTAACGCGAATTTTTGGCGGGGTCATCGGCATAAAGGGGAAAAGACTAAAATAATTAAGCAATCGGGAGCTGAAATCAGGGCGAGGTTGCCACAAAGGAAAGGTCGTACCTTTTTAAAAAAATAACCGAATGTCGAGGGGGATCACCCGTCGATCCCCCAGCGCTAAAAATAGCCAGCCAGCCGCCCCAGCCGTACCCGAGAACCAGACCTCCCAGGCAATGAAGCCCCCCCCCTGGCGGCGGCGAGTTTAAGCCCAACGGACAGCCCACCCCTACGTGATAATGATGTGACATTTAGGTGACACCCGCTAATTCACTGGAAAGGCCCCCTCGCCTCCCTAACTTGAATCCTACCATGGATAAAAAGAAGATCCTCGTCGTCGATGATGAACCCGATGTTACCGCGCTCGTCGCCTATCATTTGAAAGCGAAGGGCTTTCAGGTGGAATGCCTCAACGATGCCACGGCGAGCATCGCTAAAGCACGGAGTCTGCAGCCCGATTTAATTATCTTGGATATCATGATGCCTCTCCTGAGCGGCATTCAGCTCTGCCGCATCTTACGAGCGGACAACAAACTTTCCAAAGTACCGATCATCTTCTTAACCGCTAAGGCTGAACCGCCTGACCGGATTGAAGGTCTGGAGTCAGGAGCCGACGATTATCTCGGCAAGCCATTTAGCCCAAAAGAGCTCGTGCTCCGCGTTGAATCAATCCTGCGACGCATCGCCGCGCCGAAGGAGCCCACCACGACAAAACTCCAGATTGGTGAAATCACCCTCGATAGCGAAATTCACCAAGTAACCGTGCGCGGTAAGGCTTTGGAATTAACGGCCACCGAATTTAAATTACTTCACCTGCTCATGGAGCGCCAAGGCCGCGTACAGACCCGCGAGCACTTGCTGATCAATGTGTGGAACTATGCCACCGAAATAGAAACACGGACGGTCGACACCCACGTGCGGCGTTTACGCGAGAAACTCGGACCCGAAGCTGGCTGGCTGGAAACCATCCGCGGCGTGGGCTACCGCATGGCGGATAAGAAATCACCCGCATGATCATTGTTAGCCTCTTGATCGTCAGTCTAGCGCTGGGATTATTGCTCCGGATCTTTGCGAAGCAAAATCGGGCACTGCGTCAATTGCAACAGGCCTCCCAGCTCAACCAGCCTTACCTGCGGGAGGAAAACCCCACCAATTTTCTCCCGGCCTGGCGCCCGCTCGTCGATACCGTCAATCAACTTATTCGGGAGAAGGCCACGCTTCAGCATCAGCATACCGACCAATTAACCCAATTAGAAGCGACCCTCGGCAACCTCCGCGAAGCCGTTCTCATCGTCGATGAATCAAACTATGTGCACCTCGCCAATCGGGCGCTCCGGACTATTTTCCCTGCCGCTCGCGACTTAGTTAATTTACGACTGGAGCTCATCGTCCGCAGCGGACCGTTCATTGAGTACGTACGGGCCACGCGAGCTGGCCAACCGCTGCCTCGTGAAGAATTTGAGATTATTGACGGAGCCTCGACCCTCTGGATCGAAGTCTCAGGCGCGCCTATCGTTGCCCCAGATGGAAAATCGCAATGGGCGCTCTTTGTCATCCACGACATGACCGCGCAGCGTAAACTTGAACATATCCGCCGTGATTTTGTTGCGAATGCCTCCCACGAATTACGCACGCCGTTAAGTATTATTAAAGGTTACATCGAGACACTCGTCGATGGCCACCTGACCATGGCGGTTGAAGATCGCGATAAATTCTTGCGAACCATCCAGCGGCATAGCGAACGACTCAACGCGATCATTGATGATTTGCTCGTGCTCTCCCGCCTAGAATCCGCCACGCCTGGGCTAAAATTTGCGCCAGTGCCGCTCGACCACTATTTCACTAATTTGGCCGCTGACTACCAACAACGGCCCCATGCACAGAGCTATCAAATCTCCGCCCAAGCCGCGCCCGAACTCGGTACCATCAGCGCCGACGAAGAAAAGCTCACCCAAATTTTCAGCAATCTCATTGAAAATGCGCTTAAATATACTGCGGCCGGTTCGCGGATAGAAATTGGCGCCCGTCTCGTCGAATCAAACGAAGTGGAATGCTTTGTCCGTGATAACGGTCCGGGTATTCCCAGCGAAGATCTCGCTCATATTTTTGAGCGCTTTTACCGCGTAGAAAAAGGCCGCTCACGCGAAACCGGGGGCACCGGCCTCGGCCTCAGTATTGTGAAACATTTGGCCCACCTGCACGGCGGTCGCGTTTGGGCCGAGAGCCTTCCCGGCCAAGGCCTGACAATTTTAGTGCGCCTACCACGCAGTCGCTCAACCTGAACAAGTCGCCTGTCGCTTCCGGCTAGCTTCAGCCCCGCCTGCTTAAGGCGTGGGCGTGACCGAGGGGAGTGCGCCGGTCTTCGCCACATCGCTATGGCGAATATCATGCCCCTTCGAAAGGAAGACCATCTCTTCAGCGATATTAGTCGCGTGGTCAGCAATCCGCTCGATCGATTTGGAGATAAACATCAGCTCGATGGCTCGTGAAATCGTATCGGGCTTCTCGATCATGAAGCTCATTAAGCGCCGATAGAGCAGCCGATTTAAATTATCCACCTCGGCATCACGCCGGATGACGTTCAAAGCCTTTTGGACATCTTCCTGCGCAAAACAGTCCAGGGCATCGCGCAACATTTCTAGCGCAATATTAGCCATGCGCGGCAGATCGGCATAGAGTTCCAATTGGGGCTCGATCGCGAGCTTGCGCGACCGTCGGGCAATCCCGGTCGCCTCATCCCCCACTCGCTCTAAATCGTGACTGGCTTTCATGCCAACTACGATAATACGTAGCTCCGAAGCAACCGGACCACGCAGCGTCATGTAGCGGATGGCCTCCTCATCAATTTGCACCTCTAACTTATCAATTTCATCATCTGCGGCGATGACCTTATCCGCCAAGGCAATATCCGCATCCGCCAGCGCGCGCATCGCGCGACGCGTCTGTTCAATGGCGCGCTCGCCCATTAATAATAAATGGGAGCGAAAATTTTCTAATTCAGCGTCGAAGAATCGTTTCATGGGATTGTATTAAATAAGAAGGAGTCAGGGCGGGGAACCGAGGCTGGGCGTTCGATAATTGGGTTAGGCGCTCGCGTACCTGAGATCACCGGGTCTAGCCGAAGCGACCAGAAACATAGGCCTCCGTTTGGGCATTAGCGGGCTGCATGAAGATAACCTTAGTTTCCGCATATTCGATAAGTTTGCCCAGATAGAAAAAGGCCGTCCGGTCTGAAACGCGCGCCGCCTGCTGCATGTTGTGGGTCACGATCACAATGGTGAACTGTTTTTTTAAGTCGTGAATTAGCTCTTCGACCTTCGCGGTCGCAATCGGATCGAGCGCGGAACAAGGCTCATCCATCAAAATAATTTCAGGCTCCACCGCAATGGCGCGCGCGATACAGAGGCGTTGCTGCTGACCGCCCGACATCCCGAGGGCGCTCTCATGCAAGCGATCCTTCACCTCATCCCACAAGGCAGCCCCGCGGAGACTTTTTTCGACAACTTCATCAAGGCGCGTCTTATTTCTCTCTCCCTGAATCCTCAGACCATAGGTGATATTATCGTAAATTGATTTCGGGAAAGGATTCGATTTCTGGAACACCATGCCAACGCGTTTGCGCAATTCGATGACATCAACGCGAGGATCATAAATATTAACCCCATCGATGCGGATTTGCCCGTCCGTGACGCGCGCGCCGTCGATCAAGTCATTCATGCGATTAAGACAGCGCAGCAGCGTGCTCTTGCCGCAACCCGAAGGACCGATGAAGGCCGTCACCTGCCGCGCCGCAATATTGAGCGTGATATCGTGCAAGGCTTTGCTGGCCCCATAACAGAAATCAACATCGTCGATTTCGATGGCCGTCCGGGGCGCGCCCGTAGTCGGCGTACCATTGGTTGACCCGACGGGCATGATGGGGCGTGGCAGCGAGTGAACAGAAGCAGCGGGGTCAGGCATGGCGGAAGTAGTTACCATTGATATTTCTTGCGGAGGCGCTGCCGAAGGAGAATTGCGGTCATGGCAATGGCGGCGACGGTGAAGAGAAACACAAATGCGGTGCCGTATTGAACATCGCGCGTGTATTCATTTTGCGGAATCTTGGAAGCGACGACGTAGATGTGGTACGGCAACGCCATCACGCCTTGAAAAATAAAATCCGTCCACTTCTGCACCTGCCAGGGCAGTTCATCGCGCATGACGAAAGCAGCGGTAAACATGATGGGCGCGGTCTCACCCGCGACCCGCGCGATCGAGAGTACCGAGGAGGTCAAAATACCAGGCAACGCATACGGCAGCACATTCGACATGATAGTCTGAAATTTAGTAGCGCCTAGGGCCAAAGAGCCTTCGCGGTAGCCCTTGGGCACCGCTTTCAGGGCTTCTTCCGAGGCCGTGATAATAATCGGCAAAACCATAAAAGCCATGGTGAGCCAGCCCGCGATCAGCGATACGCCGAAATTGAGCGCGATTACGAAAAGCCCAAAACCGAAAAGTCCGTACACAATCGAGGGAACGCCGGCCAAGTTAACGATCGAGAGACGGAGAAAGCGAATGAAGGCCCCATCGGTGGCGTACTCACTCAGGTAGATTGCGCTCAACACTCCTAACACCAAGGCGATGAAGATTGCGCCAGCCACCAATAATATCGTGCCCACAATATTAGGGAAAATTCCCCCGGCCGAGTAGACATAGGTTTCCACTTTAGCCCCTTTCATCTGCTGCTCGTGCGCCGCCTTGTATTGGCGGAAAGCCCGATCCCCCATGGTTATCTTTTGGCCATCGCGCACAAAAACATTCAGCGTCTCCGGCGCTTCGGTCAGGAAAGGGACGTTAATAAAAGGCGCCGAGGTTTTAAAAATCACCGACCCACCCTTCCACCCGATGTCGATAAAAATGAAGGCGGCACACACGAGCACAAAATAGGTACTCAAGCGCAGGAGCCACAAGACCCCCTGCTCGACCCGCTTCGCCAAGGTGGGCCGACCAAACAAGGATGAGGGGGTATTCGTCGGGGCACTCATCCGATAGAAATACGGTAACGCCGCACAATCTTTTGGGCGAGCCAGTTGACGAGCAAGGAAATTAAAAAGAGAACGACCCCGACCATGAAGAGGGCCCGATAGTGAATGCTATCGCGCACAACTTCGCCCATTTCCTGGGCAATGATGCCCGTCATGGTGTGCACCGGTTGAAAAATGACGCCGAGCCCCGCCCCCACGTTGGGAATCTCAATACGATTACCGGCGCAGAGCAGCACGACCATCGTCTCACCCACGACGCGGCCAAAGCCGAGAAGAATTGCCGCCATGATTCCGGAGAGCGCCGCCGGTACTGTAATTTGAATCATGGTCTGCAACCGCGTGGCGCCCAGAGCCAAGGAAGCCTCCTTGAAGGCGCGCGGCACATTATTAATCGCATCCTCCGCTAAGGAAAAAATGGTCGGAATCGCCATGAGCGCCAACAAACAAGCGGCGGTCGTAGCATTCAGGCGCTCGGCAATCGGAAAACCTGGCACCCAGTGCAAAGCGGGCATTTGCGACAAACGCCGCAAGGTTTCACCCAACATCGCGATGCCAAAGAAACCTAATACGACACTCGGAATGGCCGAAATAAATTCAATGTAGGGCTTGATGATTCGCTGCTCCATTGGCCCGGCCAATTGGTTGACATACATCGCTGCCGCTACGCCCAAAGGAATCGCGATGAGCAACGCCATAAAAGCAATGAGGAGCGAACCGGTTAACAACGGGATGATCCCGTACCAGTCTTGCCAAAAGCTGGCGGTGATCCAATCGCGCCCAAAAGCAAAAGCATTTAAAGACTCGAATACTCCAACCGGCTTGGCCTGATCCCAAGCGGCCATTCGCTGAGCGGTGGTCTCTAACTCCGCGAGATACTGCGTCAGGTAACCTGGAAATTTGGCCAGCCGCGCCTGCGATGCAGCGTCAGCGAATGAGGGGAGCTGAGCGCTGAGCTGGCGGAGTTCGGTGACCAGCGCTGCATTGGCCGCCACCACGGCAGGGCGCAGCGCCAGCAGCGGCGCTACCTCAGCCTTAAAATCAATCACCTCAATTTGCATCGCCTCCGCCGCCTGTTTTAAACTGGCCGCGCGCGCGGGAGGAGCCTGCCGCATTCCGTTGAGCAGGGTTTGTTTGGCCTGCCGCATATCCTCCGCCACCGTGAAACGCTCCTTCACGCTAGCGCAGCGATCGGTCATGGTTGACAGCAACGCCTCATGCGCCGCGATTGCACCAGTAAAACGTTCCGTATAAGCATCGAAAACGGCCAACTGCTGATTAGCCGCTGCCGCAGACAAGCCGAGGCCTTGCGTCAACCGCCCCACTTCTTGCTGCCGCAGGGTTGATAGATAACGAACCAGCGTACTGTGCTCGGTCACCGACAAGCGCATCAGGTCAGTAAATTCTAGGCCCGCCTGGCGATAGATTTCTAAATTCTGCCGATTCATCGGAATGAAACCGACGGCATCGCGAAAGATCGTAAAAGTAATTAAACCGAGAATAACAATGGAGATCGCGGCATTGCTCTGAAAAACAAATTTTACAAACTGATCGCCCGTTAAACCAAAAAACCACCCCCGCCGCTGACGTAATAGAACCGCCGAAGTGCTCGGGCGAGCGGTCGTGGGATTGTGAGATGCGAGCGACATACTAAAGAGAGAGGAGCATCGCGTTAAACGCTGTGCGCGGTCAACTGGCCTAAGTTACAGTTAGGTTACAAAACGAATGGAGCCCTTGCCTAGGGAAACAAACGCCCGCGAGCCCTAAGGCCCGCGGGCGTCGTCAAACACTAAAACCAACAATAATTTACAGGCGGCGGACCGGAACGAAACCAACCTTGCGGACAACCTTTTGGCCCGCATCGCTCAGCGTGAATTCCAGGAAATTAGCAGCCTCACCTGTCGCCTCACCGTTCGTATAATAGAACGTTGGACGAGAATAAGGATACTTACCGGCCAAGACGGAATCTTCTGAAGGCAAGGAACCTTCGATCGAAACCGTGGTGATGCCAGGGTCGCTCAGGTAAGCGAGCCCGACGTAACCGATGCCGTTAGCATTCTTGGCGACTTCCGCGGCGATTTGCTCGTTACCCGCCATCTTCTGCGAGGACGAAGCGTAGTCGCGTTTCTTCATAGCCAGATCCTTGAAGTCCGAATACGTACCCGAAGAAGTATTGCGGGTGTAGATCGAGATCGGGCCAGGGGTACCACCGACCTGGCTCCAGTCTTTGATGTCACCGGCAAAAATCTGCTCCACTTGGCGCTTCGTCAGCGACTTGAGAGGATTGCCCTGATTGACGATGACGCCAATTCCATCGAAGGCGACAATGGTTGGCTTCATGGTCACGCCCTTGGCGCTAGCCGCAGAAATCTCGGTCGGCTTAGCGCGACGGCTCGACATGCCGATTTGCGCCGTACCATCCGTGATCGCCGCAATACCGGTCGTAGAACCTTCCGCCGCGATTTCAAACGTGGTCCCGGTGTGCTGAACCTTATATTCTTCAGCCAGCATCGGAACGAGTTTAGCCCCGAGCGTGTCGGAACCTTTGATGACTAATTTATCAGCGGCATTGACGCTCAGTGTGAGCGCAGCGGCGAGAAGGAAGAGAGTGCTTTTTTTCATGGAATAGATTTTTTAAAAATTAAATTAACCTAGGCTTAGAATTTCACGACGAGGTCGACGAGCAACTCTTGCGAGTGATCGAGGTTCCCGAGGGAGAAGGTCATACCCTTTTGGATAATCTTGGTGTCAAAATATTTGATGCCAAAGGTAGCGAAGTCGGTGACGTTATAAACCAGCGACAGCTCAAAGCCCTTTTGGTTATCCTTGCTGAAGCCCCAATCGGAATCGTTGAGGTTAGGATCGGTCGCGGTGATACCGACGCTGCGGTAGTCGAGCTTGGCGCTGTAGTCGCCTTGCACTTTGCCCAGACCGTAGCTGTAGCCGATGCCGGCGAGCCACGCTTTGCCACCATTGCTGAACTGCGAGCGATTCAGATTATACACGCGGTAAGCGCGGGTATCAGCAGTCGTATTGACTGAAGAATCCCAGTATAATTTGAAGGCCGTACCGGCGCCATTGACGTTAGCGAAGTTAACTTCACCAGCGAAAGTGACGTAATCTTGCTTGCGCACGGACCCAGCAAAAGAAGCGGAACCAAGCGGTGCGGTTGGCAGGGTGGATTGATTATATTTATTATAACCCAAAGCCACAATGAGACTGCTCAGATTGCTCGGTGCGAACCAGTGCGTATAGACGGCCTGATTCTCAAACATAAAGGTGTCACGGCGCAGCGGGCCGGCATTGTTAGCTTCCGTCCGGTCATCGATGAAGTGCTGCATCCCGCGGAACTCAAACGTGTCCTTCGCGCCGATGAAGTATTTATAAACTTCGCTCAACCCTTGTGGATTGATGTCCGCATCCCAGCGCAGATCGGTCGTGTACATCAGATTCTTTTGCTTACCGAGCACAAAGGCCCAATTCAAGCTGGGCTGCCAGCCGATATAGGCGCGGGTGAGGAATACGCCGTAATCATCAGCCGCACTGGTGAAAGTCTGATTGGCGGAATCGCTGGCTTGACCGCTCTCTAAAGCAAAACCGGTGGTCCAGCCTTTTTGGAGCGTCACGTCACCATTCAAGCGGAAGCGAAAGCGCGTCCGAGAAGTCTCGTTGCTGAGCAGATATCCGCCCGCGGCGATTTCAGGAGCTTGATTATTGTACTCATAGCGCATGCGCATGTCGCCCGAGAGCTTGAAGTCAGCAATCGAGGAGCTGAGGTTCAGCTTACCGGCTGACGTGTTTGCCACGAAATCTTTCGTGAGCTCAACGCGGAGGTCTTCGCCCTCTTGATTATTGATAATGCCCTTCTTGACCAAAAGATCAATGAGCGGGCCGCTGTCTTGCGCGAACGCCGCCCCGGCGCACAGCAGCGCCGCGGTGATCGCGAGGAATTTAGATTTTAGATTAATCATGGGATGTGTTCTGAGTTAGTTTTGAGTAAAGCGCCGCGGTGTGAACACCGATGCACCCCCCGAACATAACGGAGCTTTGTTACGGTTTCGTGACGGCTGTGTGACAACTCGGGAAATTGCTGATTCTTTAATTCCACCGTTTGCCCTGTCATCCGTGATGCCCCCACCATCAGCGAGAGCACTCGCATAACAGCGACCTCGGTGAATTGCGGGCGCAATTACCCTCACGGCGAACCGCAGGCCCATAATTGATAGGCAAATTATCGGCCGGGGCCGCGGCCACTGATGACCGCCCCTTCAATTGACGGCGCACCTCATTCATGAAGGCCACCACAGCAAGGAGCGCAGCAGATGGCCGAGCCTATTGCCACCACCCCCGGAGAAAATCCCGCGGGGTGGCCCGATTAAACCTTCACCCCGCCAAAGCTAGCGCGGCGGCAACGAGGCGGGGATATAAGGCGTCGCGAGCAGCTTCGCATGCTTAGCAAACTCCTCCGCCTTCTTCTTATTTAGGGTGACCCGCATAACGCAGTGCGGCTCCGTGCGTGATTCCATATCGAAGACCGCATGAAGTCCCGCATGCGCCATCACGGGCTCCACCCACGCCATGCAGTGATCACAATAAAGCCCATGAGCGCCGGCATCGTTATCCATCGCCTTGGAGAGACTCGGACACTTATGCATGCGGAGCTCGAGCACATCGTCATTTAGCTTAACCTCCCCCTCGCAATTCTCTTCGAGGAAAATGCGCTGCCAGTATTCATAGGCCGCTTCCAAACCACCAGTCTTGAAGCGATCGCCCAACTCCGTCACCTGCAACCGGCCCAGCTCGTGCCAGTAATCGACAAGATGCACGCGACCCTTCCGGTCGAGTGACTTAAAGACTTCGTTATAGAATCGGACAAAATGGTCGCTCGGAATCATAGTTTTACCCTCCGGATCGTTTGTATGTAAGCATCCTCGCCAGTGATTTTAGTGGATATTTCGAAAGGCGTTCCTTCAGACCAAGCCTGATTCATGGTAATGGTCTGTCGCCGAAATTCCGGATCTACGACTATCCCCCGATTGCGCAGATAAGTCGTGGCCGGACACTGGAGGACGATAAAGCGAATTTCATTACCTTCGCGCTCGATTTTATAGACGCCCTTCTCGCGCTCTGTGAAATAGGTCCAATGCGTCACGAGTTGCTCGGGGTCACCCTGCTTAAGATCATCCCAAATCGAGCGGTAAACATCCTGCGCGGTGTGCCGAAAAACATCATCGAGAAATTCGGCGCCATGCTTCTGCCGCAGATAGGCAATGGTGCCATTGGTGGTGCGGTGAAAATCCAGATGGACCTCGCCGGTATCTTGGTAACGTAAGGGAGTTGGCATGCAGTTAAAAGAGTAGGGTAAATTCGCCTCCTGGCGGTTAGTTGAAAAACTGCGCGAAATTATTTTTCCTGTCTATCTCCATTGGCAGTTCAAGCACTGGTCATTTTTTGTGACCGGCCACCCCCAGTCATAAATGACGGCCCGTACCGCGGCTTAAATTGAGTAATCATTGCATTAACTGGACCGTAAAAAATGCTCGCCCCAGAAACGCCCTTCTCTGATTTTTTTGTTCCCCCACTCGGTTAACCCACCCGCCCTGCACTATGAGCAAAGAGTTTCTTTACGAGCGCAAGAATCTCACCGCACCAGATTACGAGCCGCAGATTCTACCGGTGATTCAAGCTTGGTGCGACCAGACGCCCTTTACCCCGATCAAGTCATGGCAGGAGCAAACCCAATTTAGCGCGGCGCTCGAAATTCCCGACTATTTACTGCAACTGGTCGCAACCCAAGAGACCCGTTCAAAGGGCATGGTCTACGCACCTTACCGCGGCGAGCACGTCACGGCAAACCCACGCTCCATTGATGATGTTGATCTCTGGGAAGTGACGATAACGCTTCATCATAAAGGCAGCAAAGCGTGGACGATTGATGCCGCCGGCACCCATTACTGCGCACGCTGCCACACGTGCGCTGGTCACGGCAAAGTCAGTTGTGATAGTTGTAGTGGCAGCGGCAAAAATCGCTGCAGCACCTGCTCAGGGAGTGGCCAAGTGAGCGAGACCCAACATCGGCAGGAACCCCGCCGCTGCTATGAGTGCAATGGCGGCGGGTTTACGGGCTACGGGGACAGTCGCCGGCGCTGCACCCGCTGCGGCGGGAACGGCCAGCGTTTAGAGGACGTCTCTTTTACAGTTCAAGTCCAATGTCGATCTTGCGCCGGACACGGTCGCGTCGTGTGCGGTCGTTGCGGCGGCTCCGGCTCACTGACCTGCAGTAGTTGCGAAGGCGCTGGTCAGTTACTCTGGTGGGCCCGCATCACCTCCCAAGAAAATCAAATCACGCATGAGGTGATCCGCTCGGGCGATAGCGGCTATGATCCCAATGCGCGGGCGCGCACCTTGGCTGGTGATCTCAGCAATCTTCCCGGAGTGGCCCCAACCGATGCCTCGCCGGCCGAACGTCGCACTCGGCCACTCAACTCCTTTGCCGGCTTATCCCCGCAACCCGGTTATGAGCAAGTCTGGGCAGATTATCCTCATTATCAAAATTTGGTAGCCCCCAGTAACATTAAGGCTGATCGAGCGCCCCAAGATTGGTTCATAGCTCAAATCAACGATTTTAAATCATCGGGAGAATCAGACTATAGCCGCCGGCTAGCCCGCCTCAGCTATTCGATCTACCGAACTCCCCTCACGGTTGTACACTATCAGCACGAGCAAAAGGCTTATACGCTATGGGTGAATCCCCAGCTGGGCCTCGTCGAAGATCATGACGGGCCCGTGGCTCAAGCGGCAGCTGAATCCCTCACCCAATCGATTAAGCTCGCCGAACAGGGCCAACTCGAGGCCGCTTTTCAGTGGGCGGCCCGCGCCGTCGTGACGGATGATCCCCGCCCCCATGAACTGGCACAGCGGCAGCAGGTCGCGTGGCAGCTTAACATCCAATATACGCTCGGCTGGCTAGTGGGCGGCCTCGCTACTTTTTTTATCGCCCGATCCTTAGGAGAACTGACAGGCCTCGCCCTCAGCTTAGGCGGGGCGGCCTTTACCTTTTTCATCATCCTCGCCTGCACAAAATATGTGTGGCTGGTTCGCTCGACGCGCAACCCGGGCGAACGATTCATGGTGATGGCCTGTCTTGGCGCCGCCATGATCGCGGGAGCCCTCTTTCAACCGCGCGGCGCAGGCTACACCGCCCTCGGCGCGATTTTATCTTCACTCTTATTACTCCACTGGAATCGCCTGTTTGCTCGACCAGAAAAATTGCGCGAGAATAAAGCCGGCGGCGGTTCAACGGCCGTAGCCAAAAAAATCGAACAACTGGTAATCGACCTCCAACCTAATCCGGCCCTTCGCACTCTGCGAGTCGCCCTGCAATATCTATGGCTACTGCTCGCCACCACCCTCCTGGGAACGGGCTTTTACGGTTATCAATTAGGGAAAAAATTACAAAAAATAGAAATTTGGTCCGCGGCAGAATACCGCCAGAGCGCCATCGCCCACCGCCTGAATCCTCACTTGATCAGCCTGCGCAGCACCACCATCACCCAGCGCTTGCTCGCCACTGAACCGTCGCTCCTCGCAGAACTGTTACCCACAATCCCCGTCACCGATCTGCCGCATTGGTCCAAATTTACAACCTTAGCGGAGAGTGCGCCCTTAGCGAAATTGCTCGTGCGCCAAAATCAAATTGAGGCCGAAACCGCGCCTGATGTGCGCGCAGTCGCGGAACCATTGCATGAAGCCATCGAGGCCGTCGCCCTCCGCTCCATGGCGAGTGCGCTCACGAGCCGGGCTGCGTACCAGGCCTCATTTCTAGCGCTCACCGCTCAATTATCGGCGGAAAACAGAAGCCAACTCCTCATCAGAGCCACGCAACTCTCAGCTACTGATGCCGCCCTCGCTCGTGAACGGTTCACGTCACTGGCTGATCGCCTCAGCTTACCCGAATTTTACGCTAGCTTCGCCCTGATTGTCGCCGACATCTCAGCCCACCTCCCCTCGCCAGCGACTGATAAGAAAAAAAACCAGCCGATTGAACCGACCGCCACGGCCCGCTGGCTGAGCCAGCTCGCGACTGAATTACAAGCTCCCCGCGCTAACCCAATCCTCAAGACCCTCGGCGCTCGTCCGGCCCCGCACGAGCTACCGACGGCCGCCGAGGCTTCGCTGCAGCTCTTTGGCGAGTGGCTCGCCGACACGACGACCCGCCAAGCGCTGACCGCTCTCGCTCAAGGTCAAGCCACGCCGGTCGATGCTTTGCTCGCTTATTATGGAAGCGAAGCAGCGTTTGCCGCGCAGCCCCTAGGAAAAAAATTCTTACTGAGCCAAAGCGATCGAGCCATTCTTGAAAAAATCCAAAAAGAAAATACCGCGATTAGAGCTGGTCTTCGCAGTCCCCAACCGAATTTAGAAAAATTACGTGATCAAGCCCTCCAGCTGATCGAACAACTGCAGACCGTCCCACCCGAGCTACCGCAAGCCGCGAGCGAAGCCGCCCGCCTCCTTCCTGTTCTCAGAGACGATTTTGTCCATTATGCCCTGTTTCGCGCCGGGCGCCTCGCAAGTCCTAAGCCAGCTAATGCGCCCACCGAAAATAAAAAGATCAGCCCGTCCTCCAGTTCGCGAAAATCTCCAGAGGCTCAGCCAGATCGACGGAGAAATGAGTCGCGCACGCTACCGCCAAAAAAATCTTCGGGTTCAAACGAAGCACCGGCACCCGTGGCCGCACCGCTGCCAGCCACGAGCCAGACGGATTTTAACGCGCTGCTCAGCATCCTGGCTGATCTGGGGGTCGAACCGGACCGCCGGCAACGTCTGAGCGTTTATCGGGAAGGCCTCATCCAAGCAGGCATTTCGTTGAGCGCCATTCGGGCCACGACCCAAGAACAACTCGCCCATGAACTCACCGTCTTAAAATCGATCGCGGAAACCACGCTCACCCCGCCGGACCGTGATTATGTACTTAACTTAAACGAGCGGACCGCCCAACCGATCCGCGAGCAACTAGCCGCTCAGGAGAAAAAACGTCTCACGGAAGCCGCTGAACGAATCCGCGCCCAACAAGCGGCTGCGGCCCGCCTAAGCCAAGTCACCGCCCAAGCCGAAAAATATTTAACCCAAGTAACTGCCGCGCGAAAAAAATATGCAGAATTCACCCAGCTCGTCTCCACCGGCCAGTGGCGCGCTGCCGCCGAATTTCTAGAAAAACGTAACCTGAAAATTCCCGATGAAAATGCCCGGCGTATCAGTCGGTCATTACTCGTTGCCGGCGCCCAGCCTATCAACGAGCTCGAACTGGATCCTCGCGAGAACCCAGTCTTCCCGCGTCATCCAGTACTCGAGCGCTACAAAATAGCCCTCGCGACTATGCTTTATTTAGACGCTCTCGCCGAAGTGGAAAAAAATCGTCTACAGATCGAAGTGGAGACAGTGACCCTGGCTATATTGGGCGGCCCCACCACCGAAGCCTACCGTGCATACACCGAGTCTAATCAATCTATTCAGCGACTCCTTGGTTTTGATTCACGCATAAGCGAGCTGGATCCGGCCACCATCATGGCCTGGTTTACTTACTCACGACTGGATGAAATCGCCCCGCAAGCTCAGGCCCAAGGCTTCATTTCCGCACCTACCGAAAAAACGAATGGCCTCCAGCAAGCCCTGCTCTCGCTCAGTGCCAAACTAAACGGCTTGAGCCAGGCGGGTCGCCCACCGGAGCAAAAATTAGATCAGCCCCGTGAGCGTTTGCGCGCCTTGCGCCAGAATTTAGAATGGTGGACGAGAACCCAACCTGGGCTGACACTGGGATCTGACCTGATATGCATCTATCAAACGCCTGCTCAGAATCTACCTGAGCAACAGGTGCTGACCCTGCCGCTCATCCGCCAAGGAGAGCTCACGGTTACCGCAACCGGCCAGATAATCGCGACCGGCCCCAGCAGCGATGCCGCTGGGAGGATTTTACTCTTAAAATTTATCCGCCCGCCTGACGATTCCTCCCCATGCATCATAAAGCTCGATGACAATGGCGCCTTGGAAATAAATTTCACCCAGATGCAAGCGATTCGCCTTTGAAGAAGTCTAGTATACTAACGTACCCCCCCCCCCTCGGCTTGCTATAAATTTCACTAAATATTTACATTCTCGCTGGTAATAGCTTAGCATTCACTCTCAGAAGTGAATGCAAGGCATCTCGCTAAAAAATAGTCAAAGCAGGAGTTTATCAGAGATTCAGACCTTACTCGATAGTCTAAGTTCGGCTGCTACTATCACAAATAGTGATAATATATTTACCTACGCCAACGCAGCTTTTTTGAAAAAATATGACTATAAGCTAAGCGATATTATCGGAGTCTCACCCCAAATCCTGCAGCCAAAAAAAAGCTGCAAAGAATCCTATCGTGAATCTTGCAAGATTGCCATCGCTCAAAATAAACCATGGTCAGGGCGAATTTATAACATCGATTCCAAGCAAAATGAGTTTGAGGTTTATCTGTGTATTGTACCGCTGAAACCTATCCCGACTTTGCGGGCAGCTGGGTTTCTAGGTATGAGCACGCCGGCAGGCCACGAAGCTCAATTAATTAATGATATCGTAACTCTGCTCTTTGCCGCGGCTGCATTTATGCAGAGCGAATCGCCAATTCATCAACTGTCAGAGGGCCGGGGTAGGAGAACGACTCGACAGAGCGAAATCTTGAAACTCTTTAATTTAGGCTACCTACCAAAAGAAATCGCCTCGTTACTGAATATAACGACGAGTACAGTGAACGTGGTCCGGTGGAAAAGCCGTCAGCCTATAAAAGCCAAGTAGCCCAGCTGGACGCCGCCAAAAACAACGGATCTTCAACACTCCGTATGCAGCGTCGCCCCAGGGAATACTTAAAAAATCAGCGCTCCGGCGGGCCAACGCGGGCTCAGCGGCGTGCCTTCACCAAGCCAAGCGCTTTTTTAATATTCTGCACGCTCGGTAAGGAAATCCCCAGCGCACGGGCAATTTCTTGACCCGTTTTTTTCGCCGCCACGAGCTGCTTAACTTTTAATTTAGTGTCTGCGGTGATCACGGCCCGCTTCCGCCGCTTGGTGGCCTTCTGCGCTACCAACCCTGAGCCGGAACCTGCCGTGTCTACCTGACGAAGTGCCGCGATAAAATCAGCCATTGATTTAAAGCCAAATTTAGCCGGCAGCTGGGTGAGCTGCTGGTTGAACTTAACCAAGCCGCGCTCAAGTTGAGCTATTTTCTTTTGATATTGGGCGAGTTTCTTTAACGCATTAGCATTCATAGAGATTGTACCTATAGCACACTGTATAGGCTATAGTCAAAATTTATTAGTATTTACCTTTCCATTTACCGCTCACAGCCCTCTTCAATCGATTGAAACACGGCTCCGCTCATAATAAAATCGAGGTAAGCAGCTCAACCTAAGCAAGCAACGCGTGAACCACGTTCCCATAAACATCGGTTAGGCGAAAATCGCGGCCACTATGTTTATAGGTCAGGCGCTGATGATCGAGGCCGAGCAAATGCAGAACGGTAGCGTGTAGATCGTGCACGTGAACGCGATCCTGCACCGCCTTAAAACCAAAATCATCGGTCGCTCCGTGGACCATACCACCCTTAGTGCCACCACCCGCGAGCCACATGCTAAAGCCGTGGTGATTGTGATCACGACCCGCCGTGGGACCAACCTTTTCAGTCTGCGATAGCTCAACGGTCGGCGTGCGCCCAAATTCCCCACCCCAGATAATAAGCGTATCGTCAAACAGCCCGCGCTGCTTGAGATCCGTCAATAAAGCAGTGATGCCCTGACAACTTTCTGCGGCGAGCTGACGATGCGCCTTCTCAATATTGTCGTGGCTATCCCAAGGCTGCAGTGTGCCGTGCCAAACTTGCACGTAGCGCACTCCGCGCTCAACCAGGCGGCGGGCAATTAACATCTGCTTCGCTTGGGCGGTATTGCCGTATAGTGTGCGAATATGTTCGGGCTCGCGATCAATGTCGAAGGCATCAGTCGCGGCCGTCTGCATGCGGAAAGCAGTTTCAAAGCTTTGAATGCGGGCCTCGAGCGCGGGATCTTGGCGGCTTTCAAGATGCCGACGATTGAGCGCCGCGGCTAAGTCGAGCTGCGCGCGCTGCTCGGTGGGATTAAGATTAGCATTAGTGAGATAATCGATCAGCTGCGCCGCCTTGCGATCTTGCGTCTCGATATAGGTGCCCTGATACGCACCCGGCAGAAACGAAGATTGCCAATTATCAGCCCCAGCAACGGGCAGGCCCCGCGGCACCAATACGACAAAGCCCGGGAGATTTTGATTTTCTGTGCCTAGCCCATAGGTAATCCACGACCCAATACTGGGACGAGCCATGATACTTGCACCGCAGTTCATCAGGCGCAGTGAATTTTCATGCACCGGAGTGTCCGAATACATCGAGCGTATCACGCAGAGATCGTCAGCATGTTTTGCCGCGAGCCCAGCGAAGAGCTCGCTGACCTCCAACCCCGACTGACCATAACGAGCGAAAGAAAAGGGCGAGCCCAGTGCGGTGCTCGTCGGCCGCTCAGTCGCCAGATGAATGGGCAACCGCTGACCATGGTATTTCGTCAAGAGAGGCTTCGGGTCGAACGTGTCCATCTGCGCCGGCCCCCCATTGGCGAGAATCTGAATTACATATTTTGCGCGGGGGCGAAAGTGCGGCCCACGCGGCAATAAGGAATTTCCCGTCGGCGCGGCACCCAAGTTCGGCACATTACTCAGCAAGGACGCGAGGCCCAAGGTCCCAAAGCCCGCCCCGCAGCGGCGCAGCATTTCTCGGCGAGAGATTGGATCGGAAAAAGAAAAGGGGGAATGAGCCATACGCGGTAACTAGTCGCAGAAGAAAAATTCGTTCGAAAGCAACAGCACTTGAGCAAATTGAATCCACTGAGCAGTCGTAGGAGCGACTCCTAAAAAGGCCTTGGCCAAATTAATTTCTTCGCTCTGCGGGCGGCGAATCAAAATCCGTCGGTAGAGTGCCGTAATGCGTTCAGATACGTCGAGCAATTCGGCGATCTCTGGCTGACGATTAACATTCTCTGCCTGCGCCCGCAGAAATGGACTATTGAGAAAATAAAGCGCCTGCAGCGGATTAGTCGTCTCCGAACGACGGGCAATCGATTGATCGGGGTTGGCGCCATCAAAATTCCGCAGCAACGCAGAAATGCGGAAGCGATCCGTATAACCGTAGACGGCGCGGCGAACATTCTCGTCATCGAGCGGGGCGCTATGGCCACCGAGGCGGGTATCGAGCCGACCCGCCACGCGCAGCAAACTATCACGCAGGGCCTCAAACTCGAGCCGGCGTGGCGGCATGCGCCAGAGCCAGCGGTTACTAGCATCGCGCTCCAAGGCGACCGCTTGCCCCGCCCCACTTTGCTGCCAAGTCGCGGAAGCGAGGATGTAGCGATGCAGCGCCTTAAGCGACCAACCATGCTCGATAAACCACGCGGCTAAGTGATCAAGGAGCTCCGGGTGAGACGGGCGTTCGCCCATGGCGCCAAAATTATCTGACGTTGTTACGAGCCCCCGACCAAAATGCTGCTGCCAGACACGATTCACAATCACCCGGGCGGTCAGCGGATTCTTGGAACTAGCCAAAGCCTCTGCGAGTTTCAGTCGGCCATCATCGGCAAAAGTATGATCATCAATCGCCGAGAGTAGATGAGGCAGTCGCCGCGGCACGGCTGCACCGATTTTCAGGCGATCACCGCGAATCAAAATGGCGGGATCAACCAACACTGCGGACACCGCGACTGCTTGGGCGCGATCGATCGGCGCATTGGCCTCCAGCGTGGTAATTTTTTCGCGAATTTTACCGGCCGCCTCATTATCGCGCCGGGCCACAATTAAAGCCTCGGTCACGAAACGCAGCAGATCTTCAGCCACCGCTGCCCGCGTGAACTGCAGGGGAGAATTCGGCGCGTTGATGACTGCAGCTAAGCCAGGAGCGTCAGGTGTTTTTAACGCCTCCGTGATCACTGCCCCGAAGCGATCAGCCACCTCGAGCATAGTAGTCACTGGTTTTTCAGCGAAAGCCGCGAGCACGCGGCCATCGTGCCGCTCGGGCTGGCGAGCGGCGGCCGCAAGTACAGCCTGCGCCTGCTCGGCAAAGCCGACCGCAGGGAGTTTCATGAATTGAGCCCAGAGCGCGAAATAAGGTTCGCCGCGCTGCACACTCTCATCAATCAGCCGAGCCCACGCTGGCGCCCCACCCAAAACGAGCAGACCACGGGGCGTATCCAGCGGAATGAAGCCATCAACGATGCGATGATTGGGCGATTCTTCGACCAAGTGACGCAGATATTCTGGGGCAAGTTCGCGCACAAGCCGCCGCGCCAAAACCGTGGTCGCATCGACGTGTTTTTCATACTCAGCAAAAAGCGCGGCGCGGTCCGTGCGATATTTGGTGATGGCATCCGAGGTGAGCGGTGGCCCGACCTCCGGCAGATCCATCGGCTCGTGACTACTCGCCAGAATACCCACGAGTGAATAATAGTCGGCGGTGGGGATCGCATCAAATTTATGATCATGACACCGCGCACACGCGAGTGTGAGTCCCAGCACCCCGCGCCCAATGGTGTCAATGCGATCGTCGATGATGAGATTCGGAGCCTCAATATTACCTTCAAAACGCCGACCTACAGTCAGGAAGCCGAGGGCGCGTAAGTCAGGTTTAGCGGCGGCAGGTAATCGATCCGCGGCGATCTGCTCTAGGATAAATTGATTGAAGGGGCGATCGGTGTTGAAGGATTCGATCACGTAGTCGCGATAGGTGTGCGCGAAGGGAATACGACGTTCGCCATCAACCGATTTTTCGGTGGTATCGGAATAACGGGCAACATCGAGCCAGTGGCGGCCCCAACGCTGACCATATTCTGGGCGGGCCAGTAATTGATCAACGAGTTCAGCGAAGGCGGCCGGAGTCGGCTGCGCCGCGAATTGCTCCACCCGTTCGAAAGACGGTGGCAAGCCAATCAAGGTGAGGTAGGCCCGCCGCACAAGCGTGCGCGGATCGGCCGGTGGATTAGGCGTTAAGCCCTCTTGCGCGAGTCGCGCTCGCACGAATTGGTCGAGGGCATTCAGCTGAGGGGCCGCGTTGGGCAAAACCGGCACCGGTGGAAAAGTGATCGGTTGATAAGCCCAATGCGTCCGCGCTTCGGCGGGGGTCATTGCAATAATTTTTGTACCGGTAGCGACGGGCGTGGTGAGGCGCGGATCGGGGGCTCCCCGCCGCACCCACTCAGTCAAAATCGCGATGGCCGGAGCGCTGAGCGGCTGCTTCGGGGGCATCTGGAGATCTTCGTTCTTATAATGGATAGCCTCGATGAGCAGGCTAGTATCGGGATTACCCGGAACGATGACCGCCCCACTCTCCCCGCCCTTCTGCCAGCCCGGTTGCGAATCGAGCCGCAAGCCGCCCTTTTGCTTTTTTTCCCCATGACACTCGTAGCAATGATCAGCGAGCAACGGGCGAACCTTGTTTTCGAAAAAGATCAAATTGTCGGCCGCATGATCCAGCAGTGGCGCACCCACTGGCGACGCCAATTCAGCCGCGCGCGCGCCGCCCACGAACACCATAAAAACAACTGCGATGAGAGAAAGATAACTCAAAGAAAACTGGATTCCTCGGCAGGATGCGGCTCATTTTAAAAAAATCAACCCCCACCTAGGCTATCAGGCGTCTGCATATACCTCGCCATTTCAGCCGCGTTTTCAGTGACAATGAGCGAAAAATAAATTTTAAAAAAGCAGCCTCAGCTTTCGGTTCATCAAATCTGATGCGCAGGGTTTAAATCGCTTAACCGTAGTCACTCTATGAATTTTATCCGCATTCCACTGGCAGTGTGTCTTTACGGCCTCGTTGCGCTGGGCATAACTGCCGCTGCAACTGAAGCGATGCCAGTCATGGCACGACTCCGCATCGAAGCCGTCCACCCTTGGCGGCCACCGTTTGGACCTGATCGCGTCGGGCAGTCACAAGCCGTGGTGATCGAAACGACGCCAGCCCTGCCCAGTGGGGCCTTAATCCTGATTGCCCGATCCGATGACCAGGAAATCGCCCGACAAACTGTTGTTTTTTCCGAAAAATCGCCTCGCACAGCGCACGTGTGGTTTGCCGATTTATTCAATTTTGATGAAGTCATTCTACAGCTGCAGTCCTCCGGCGATACTCCACCGCTCGAGCTCGCCCGCCAAAAAATTACCCTACCCGCCTTTGAGGCCGACGCCGCGGCGCACCCCGAGACGATTATCAACCCAGTTGATTTGAACACGGTGCTCGTACCGAGTGACTGGCTGCTTTTAGGACCCGGGCAAACGGGGCGGCTAACGATTCATGCGATCCAGCGCAGTCAGACTGACGAAAAATTTCAGGTTAAAACCTGGTTCGAATCGGCTGCCGACCGACCAAGCGCCTTCGCGTTGTCTCTACCGCGCGGTGTCCGCAGCGAAAAGACTTTTGCCTTAGTCAGTCCCGCTACGGCCGAACACGATGTTCTCCACGTTGCCATTTTCGCCGCCGATGGGGCCAAGCTATGGGAGAAAAAAATAACCACCATGCGGATCGCCCAGCCGATCGCCCTGCCGCGCTTTGGAGCCGTGGAAACCAAACTCCGCTACGATGCGCCCATCTCAGTGCGCAACGCGGCCGGTAATTTTTCTGATCTCGCCTACGCGGATGCTTGGGCCCCCAAATTTAAAGACGTGGTCGTAGCTTTGCCGAACGGCAGCCGCTTCGTTTTCTGGCGCGGATCCAGTTACATCCCTTTTTGGGCCAGTCGGTCCAATGTTGGGCTCTGTTGCGAATGGGCAGAAATCATCCCGCCTTTCCCGCCAGACGTCACTGATTGTGTCGAGCCGCTCATGGATAAAGAATTGCGCTACGGCCGCGTGGAAGTGATGGCGTCCACTGCGGCTCGCGTGCATGTGCGTTGGACCTACCAGTCGAATGACCTCGTGTACAAAGTGTGGGGCGATCAGGCGGTAGAGGATTATTATTTTTATCCCGACGGGTTTGGGACGCGCGTACTGACGTTGAAACGCGATCCGCTGAGAGTTTACGAACTCAGTGAATTTATCCTGATTGCTCCTCAAGCGACGTACCCATTCGCATTCGTGCCTACGCAACCGGCTGACATTTTATTTTTGGACGGTGAAACGCGTCACATTAATTTTCCGGCTAAACAAGCCTCCCTCGGACAACCCCGCGATCTGCCTGCGGTCTATCGCGTACGACCACACCGAGACGATCCGGCGTCAGTGGTTTATTTTAATCCGCGGGAGCGCGCGTTGCCGCGCGTGTTCGGCGCATTCTACGACCAAGGCCAACTCGTGACTCCCGCCTATTGGGGCAGTCACTGGCCGTTGGCCCGCGGCAATGCCACCGGCTACAAAATAGACGCACGCGTGCAGGCCTCGCCCAACCACACGAGTCTGATGACCTGGCAGGCCGCAAAACCTGAACCGATTAGCACTCGTACCGGACCATCAGTGGACGCGCTTGGTCGGGCGAAAATCATGACGACGGAGCAATGGGTTTGGCTGATCGGCATGACCGCAGCACCAGATAGCGCAGTTATGGCGCGCGCCAAAAGTTTTGCCTCACCTCCCTCGATCGAGGCGATCGGTGCGCACGTCCACCCCGATGGCTACCTTTCGGAACGCCGCGCCCTTCGCTTGGTCGCTGATAGTGCTGAAAAAATTCAGCTGAAATTAATTCCCCAGAGCTCGTGCGTGAATCCCGTGATCGAACTCGATAGCGCGCCAGGTAAACTGCTGTCTATTACCCAAGACGATCAGCCGCTGGCTCCCGAGAATTATGCCTGGGACGGCCAAGTGCTCTGGCTCAATGTCATTTTTACCCAGCCCACCACTCTAACGCTGCATTTCAAGCGTGAGTAAGTCCGGCGCGATTTATTCGCTCCCCGCCCACAATCGATCTGCCATCAGTGCAAAGGCGCGGGCGTTGGCACTGCCCCACCCCCCTTTGGCGTGTTGGCTTGCACTTCGATCGTCGTACTAATTTCTAAGCAGATGCACCGCGGTGTTTATATTGTCATCCTTCTGCTGGTCCGCATTTCGATACAAGCCGCTGATCAGCTGACCCCGCTATCGACCGTCGCTGGTTTAGCTCACGGTGCGCAGGCTCCGCAGAACAGTACTGTTTCAGCATCCGCGGTAGTTGATTATGCGCCTGGCCATTATACGGGCCCACTCACACCGAGTCCGCCCCACGCTGATCGCAATCCGCGCCAAGCCGTGATCATTGCGTGGCCCGGCCTACCCGCTCGATTTATTTTTAGCCATGAGGCGAGCTATTGCCCCATATTCGAATTCCCCAGTGGGGCGGCGATGTGCAATCAGTTTTTCGAAGGTAATCTCGGTGAGGCGGAGTTGATGAACAATCTCGGGCGCAAAGAAAAAAATAGTTCCGTTGAGATCATGGAAGCCGGTCCCGCGCGAGCCTGGGTACGCTGGACTTACCTCGCCGTTAATATGCGGGATGATTCGCAACCGCGCTTACGGGGCACGGAAGATTATTTTGCCTACCCCAATGGCTTAGTTTTGCGAAAGGCCAGTTACATCAGCCTCATGCCCGACCAGCCGATTGGCTATAGCACTCAGCCGGTTGAACTTTTCGGCGTGGCTCCCGTGGGCGCGACCTTCACCCAACTTTTTGAGCGCGACGCCGCCCACGGCGACTTCCTCGTCCACACGGCCTTGGATCTCTATAGTGATAAGTGCTATAATATATACTGGGACGAAAAAGGAAAAGTGCGACGCCAAGGAGATGATGCCACGCTGCAGGCGATTTCACGCTCGCAAGGCTTCGCTCTCGTGCAGCCCTTTCGAGAAGGCCTGATGTTTGCGATCATGGGCGTGGCGAGCGGCTTTCCGGCCGAGAACAGCCAACTCATCGACCACTGTACCCCCGGCGCTGAGGGTGGTTCAGGCTGGGGCACTGGCCTGTGGGACCACTGGCCGATTGGCTGGCTTAATTCACAAACCTCCTACTGGAAACCCGGCTCGCCCTATCCATTTAGCTTCGGATCTATCGGTCATTTTCTGGTCCCACCGGGTAAACGAATCCGTAAATTCTGGCAGGACTATTCCGCCTACTGCGCCGATATGAATTTCAATCGCTGGACGGAACGGCGCAATTATTACGTGCTACTGGGCACCGCTCGGGATCTGAATGAAGTTCGCCAACTCGGCCGCCAATGGCTGAATCAAGGACCCGATTGCGCGCGACCTGAGAGCATTGCAAAATTGCGCTAGCGCTCACTTGTCGTAATCGTCCGCCCGACACTAAGATCAGCCCCGATCTCTCCATGAATTACCGAGGCCTCCCATCACTTGCCGCGTACCTACTGCCTGTCGTTGCGTTTGCGCAAAGTCCGGCCGCAAACAGCCCAGCGGTAGTTCCAACCGTGACCGCTATTTCTACCGCTCAGCTACCGGCCATTCACCTACCGGATAATCGTATCGCTGAGGTTTATCGGGGGAATTGGGTGAACACGTTGGGACCTTGCGAAGGCGCCGCTCCCGTCCGGGCCCCCGCGGGAAGTCCCCATGCTGAACCGCGCCGGCCTTGGCGCGTTGATGTATCAGGACATTATGCCGGCTGGTATCCGGGCGTAGATGTGAAACACATGGCCGCGGCCTATCTGGCTTGTGAAAAAAACCTGCCCCTCGTGCTCAAGGCGTGGGAGCTGACCTCAAGCCATTACCTAATGAAAGACGGCGGCGTGCAGCCGTCGACCATGCATGATAATCCGCAAAATGCTTGGCCGGAGACAACGGCGGATGGCAGCGTGGTGTACTATCCACTGCGAACGACTGCCGCCATTGATTACCTGCTCCTGGGCGACCTGATTTTTCGATATTCTCAAGATAAGATTTGGTTGGCAGAAAACATTCCACTGCTGCGGCGCACGGCGGCATTTCTTGAAGCTTGGATGGATGATGAAGGATTATTGTTCAGCGATTCCTACGATCTTGATCAGGTCTATCGGGAGATTGATGGGGTCGCGCAGGCGTCAACTTTCCTCGCTTTCCAAAAATTAGCGGGCCTTGAAGTGGCGCTGGGTGAAACCGCGAAATCAGCTCACGCTACCGCTGTGGCCGCTCGCTTAGCCGCGGCCGCCAACAAATATTTTTGGGACGCTACGCTCGGCTATTACGTGGAGCACCTGATCTATAACAATGTAGCTCGCGCTCAGCGCCTCGGTGCGGTGGCGGCAGTCAGCTCTGAACTCGCCCCCACTGGAGTCGCAGTACACGCCATTGATGGAGTGATGGGAATGGGCGTGGAGGCTTTCGGCGTCCACACAGGCAGCGCCGGAAAACATGAATGGATTACGCAGCACGAGTCGGTTGGAGCTTGGATTCAGATTAAACTCCAGCAACCGACGCGCATCAGCAGAGTCATCCTCTACAATCGCACGGATCCCCAAACGCAACCCGGCGAGCGTTTCGCGGCTGGTTACCTGGAGTTCAGCGACGGTTCGCCACGAGTGGCGGTTACTTTTAATTCTATAGATACCTCGCGCGCCGTGATCGCATTCTCACCGCGGGAAGTGAGTTGGGTAAAATTCACCGGCACCCAAATGCAGGGTACCGGCGGCACCAGCGCCGGTCTGGCTGAATTTATCGTGCTGCCGAGTGAAGAACCCTATCGCAAGGTGAGTCACGGCATGACGGACAGTAGCTTCGCAATGGTGGCCTTTCAGGTCGCGGATGATACGCGAGCGACGAAGGTGTGGAATTATTTCAAAGCGCATGAAGCGGCATTCTATGCGGTCGATGAGCTGCATGCTCCGACTTGGATCGCGGAAAAACCCGCCACCTACAGTAACGCCGAGCTGAATCGTCGTGCGCCACGCAAGGACTGCGTAGCGATGGGGCGCACCTGGCGCTACGATGTCCTCATGCGTCAACGCATGCACGACGGGGATGGAATTTATCAAACGCTCCAATATGCCTGCGCTCTTTACGACCGCCCCTCCGGTGGTGGGACTGGATATTTTGGCGAACGCTATGGCCTCGGCCGCTTCCAACCCGGCGATCTCGCCCAAGGAAGCATCCCCAAATACTCTGAGTATCCCGCCGTGTTTAACTCAACCGTCGTCCAGCAAGCGCTGCTGGGAATTGATGCAGATATTACCGGAGCCATCATCGTCGCCCCCTGTGTGCCGCGGGCTTGGTATGAGGTCGGTTTCGGACAAGACGGCTGTGGCGTGCGGCATGACCGCAACTTCGGCTTTACCTATCACGCCGACCGGATCGAAGGTTGGCTGAGCGGCACCGCTGGCGCGCAGCAACTGCGACTCAAATTACCCCCGAGCTTAATTGGCCAACCCATCGCCGTCCAAAGCAATGGCCATCCCGTATCACCGAAGCTTGCAGGCGGATTTATTATTTTAGACATCGCCCTGACTGCTGACGCTAAAAGCTCCTTCGCCGTCAGCCGGAGTGCGCCGTAAGCTTAAATCGATAGACTTATTAGTTCCCTAAGACCCTCGCTCACGCTGCGCCCCTACCCGTTCGTCATTTTCAGCTGCTTTATAAACGCTCACTGATCGTCACCATGAATTATCTAACCCGCGTGCTGATTGCCTGCCTCCCGCTTGCCACGGCTCTGAGCAGTTTCGCGGCTGATATTCAGCTTTCGCACTCTTCAATGGACGAGAGCTCACTCAATTAAAGGCGGCGAACTCCACCGCATTCTGGCGCGCCGAAAATGGCGTGCTGATCGGCGAGAACAATGCGGCCCTGACGGGCAAGTATCTTTAGACGGAAAAATTTCACGGTGATTGTGTGATCGAATTTGCGGTGCGCTGGATCAACGGCGTGAAAGCCTCAGAATACACTGACGCCAAATTTTCTGGGCCCGCGCCCCTCGGTTTCCAAATTCATCCCGGTTTCGTGATGAAAGATGAATACCGCAACATCCGCCTCGCCGAATTGTGAGCAATGAGCCGCACCGCGCGCTCAGCAGCTCGTTAACTAGCCTCGACGCACGCGATTCGTTTGCTCGCTTACGGCGTAGTGGCGGCGCGGATCAGTTCGACCTTCAATGGCGTCCAAGAATTTCCTCCGACTAAGCAATCGCGTACGACGACAGTGCGATAACCGGGACACGACACGATCACCTGATGCTTCCCCGGCTTGAGCAGCCGCCAGAGCCGACCAAATCGCGCATCGCTGTGCCGGCGGTCCACCATTTCATTTTCAATCGCCGGCAACCACACTTCGGCGACCAAGGGCTGGCCACTGTTCGCATCCGTTACCTGCACCGCGAGCCCAGGGCCAGCGGCGTGCGCGAGCAGGGCCCGAACTCCTTCGAGATTAGCCGCAATGATCCCGGGTACCTCAGCCGGCGGAAATAGGTGCGAGCCCTTGCCGGTCTCGATGATAAAATCGAAATCCCCACGTCGACCATAAAACCATGGATAGCTTTGGCTCGAGGGACCACCCGGCGCGATGGCGTAAGTGCCCGACCCGCTCATGGTGCGAATGCGGGCAGCCACATCGGTGGCGATCGACTTGATCACCGCATCATCCGGAGCAGGGAGCCCATTCCAGCTCCACGGATAATAGATTACCTCACCCTGACTGTGATAAGAAACAGAAAGGAGAAACTGCCGCGCATCCGCCAAATGACGCATCGCGCAATTCTCGCTCTCGGAAAAGGGATGTGCGCCGCGATAATTAGCCTTCAGCGGATCATCGGTTCCGCCCATGGCCCAATTAAAATCATAGCCACGATTCACATCCACCCCCTCTGGGTAAATCCCCGTCACGCCATCGCTGTTCACATCCCGCAAATTCTTTCGCCAGCGGGGATCATGTCCGGAGGTCACTACATTGTGCCCATCCACATTAACGACGGGCACGAGATAAATTTCCAATGAGTTCATCCACCCCGTGACTTCGTGATCATGCCCATAACCGGCCACTAATTTTTCCATGAGCGCGACCACAATCTCGGCCCCCATCACTTCATCGGAGTGATGACAGCCATCAAAGAGTACCGCGGGGCGTTCTTGCAGACGCGTGACATTATTGGAAAGACGGAACGCATAAATTGGTTGGTGAAATTGCGTCGTCTCACCGATCTGCAGGCGGGTGATTAACTCCGGATACGCTTTCGCTAGCTCATCCGCCCGCCGCACAATTTGATCATAACGATGATAAATAGGATCCAGCTGAAGTTTCTCTCCATAAAGAGCGCGTTTAATTAAAGTCAGTTTGTCTTCGCTCTCCATCACGACGACCACCTCTAGTCCATCCTGCTTCATCAGCGCCAACTCCTCGCGCGAAGCGAGGGTCAACACATTGCCGGCCACGACGCTGAGCACACGTTCGCGATCATAAGAATCAAAAGAAAAACGCCCCGAACCCGCCTTCACGCCATCGGCCGCAATCAGTGCCTCGGGCGCATGCCGAATCTCCACTAATAACGGGCGCACAACTTCCGCACCGCTGATAATCTTAACCACCGCGAATAACGACCAAGCCATCAGAATTTTCCGCAAATGCATAAGCCGACGAAGCTCACCACTCAGCGCGGTAGCAACAGAAAATTCCCTGACGCCTAAACGATCTATGCTGTCATCCTAACATCAGGTGATCCAGCAAACCGTAATCTGCTCTTTGAGCAAAGTTGACGTAACCTATAAATTATTAAGCATCCGCTCCATGTCTGCAAATTCAAGCGCCCCTCACCAAAATGTAACGCTCGGCTACCTATTGGGCGGCTTAGGTGTGTTGATTTTTGCGATGACACTACCCATGACGCGACTAGCCGTCGGGAATGTCACTGACCCGCAACTGAGTCCGTTTTTTGTCACGACTGGCAGAGCGGCGGTGGCTGGGATTTTAAGCGCGGGCTATCTTTTTATTATACGAGCGCCAGTCCCCGCCCGTGCCTTATGGCGAGTGCTCGCGCTGAGTGCTGCAGGCACCGTGGTAGGTTTTCCGTTGGGCCTCGCCATGGCGCTGCGCGAAGTTCCCTCCATGCACGCCGCAGTTATCACGGGACTTTTGCCTTTGGCCACAGCGGTCGGCGGAGCCCTCACCACCAAAAATTATCATTCATTTGGCTTTTGGCTTTGCGCGATCGTGGGCTGCGGCTTGGTGATCGCTTTTGCGTATCATCAGGGCGGTGGACGCTTAACGGGCGCTGATGGTTGGCTTTTATTTTCAATCTTATCTGCAGCTATCGGCTACATCGCGGGGGCCCAAGCCACGACCCAGATTTCCGCTCCTCAAGTCATTAGCTGGGTGCTGGTCGGATCGCTCCCCCTGACTATGCCACTGATGTTCTATTGGTGGCCCAGCGCATCAATTCATACCACCGCTTGGCTTGGCTTTGGTTATGTATCATTATTTTCAATGTGGATCGGATTTTTTGCGTGGTACCGCGGCCTCGTCTTGGGCGGGGTCGTGCGCGTCAGCCAAGTCCAATTACTACAGCCGTTTTTATCCTTACTCCTCGCAGCTCCCGTTCTCGGAGAACGCTTGGATCCACTCACCATCGGCTTCTCGCTCTTAATCCTCAGCGTCGTAGCGATCGGTCGTTGGCTACCGTGAACTTTTATACGGACACCTGAGCCGGACAATCGGCTCAGGTATTGCGATGGGCAGAAACTCCGAGCGCGTTACTTCGCGTCGTAGTTCCACATGTCGCGAATGGCCTTCCACTCGCCATTGCTCTGCTTTTTCCAGACACAGAGAAATTTGCCCGCAGCATGAGTTACCTTACCGTCAGCGCCCTTGTTGGATTCGTCAAAAGTGCCTGAGGTAAATCCAATATCGCCGCCTGCGGCGATCTCAGCATTCGTCGCGCGCCAAGAGATCGAGTAGTTCGGATCTTTAATTCCTTCCCATACCTTGCGGAGCGCGGCCGTGCCATGCGCAACGCTGTCACCAGGAGGAAAGGCTACCCCATCAGTAGCGTAGAACGATATCAGGCGATCGAGATCACGCTGGACGGAAGATGCAGACCAATCGTCATCGAGCTGCGCGAGCACCTTAGCCTGTCCCTTGAATTCGACCGCTAACGAGAGCGTGGCTGAAGAGAAGGCAGCGAGGAGCGTGATAATGAGAAAGAAGACGGGGCGGATTCTTGATTTCATTGCCGATTAATCACCGCATTCCCACAGAGCGGCAAGTATTTTATGAAATACGCTGAACATCTTAAAAGTTAATCAGTCACCCCGCAACCGCGGTGTTTTTCGAGAATCATTTGTAAGAATTCTTCATGACCCGAGTCAGCGGATAAGCATCGCCTGAGAGGAGAAATCATCTAACGATCGTGCACATGCCGCCGCTCGCTCCACGTCGAGATTTCCTCAAAACGATTATCGCCGGCGGCTTGGCTCTGCCACTGGGCGGCTTCAGCGCTGCGGTTATCGGTCGATGGGATCAGAAGCGCAGGAACGAGCTGGATCATTTGCTGCCGGACTTTGACCGGCTTACGGTCGAGGAAAAAATTCGCCACATCGAACGGGTAACGCATGCCGCGCGGCTACACCCCAGCGGCATTATGGTTTGCATGCCCTATGTGGCGGACGAAGGCCTGCGGGTCGTGCGCTCGGCTGACCTGGAGGGAATGGATCAGTTCAGCTCCAACTTCGGTCACAAGTTCAAGGCTATCACCGATTTTTTCACCAACGAGAACTCCATCACCACGTCGGGCTCTCACCTCGCGGCCCAGAGCATTCGTTATCAGACCACAGGAGAACCCTCGGCAATCGCAGCAGCCCGAGTCGCCTATCGCTCGTTGCGGATCGTCTACGGCTTTGGTGTTGAGGCGGGCAATGCTGGGTTCATGGGCAAGCCGTTTCATTTTGAATATTCGGTGCACACGACCGGCGACCAATACCTCCACACGATGTGGGGTTTGTGGACTTTCTACCCAATCGCCTCCGCGGACGAGCAGGCGGAAATCCGCGCCATGTTTATCACCATGGCAGATTATCAGATCCGGGTGGACTACACGATTTTCAATCGCTCTGGGGGTAGTTGGAACAACCGGCTCGACGGCTCTGATTACAACGCGATCATGGCGGCCCTCGTCGCCGTGGCCTACAAATTTTCTGGCGACACGAAATACCGCGACGCATACGCATTCGTGGTGCGCTCGGGTAACTGGCAGACCCACCGGCGCCTCGATTACATCGTCGAGCAATTTCAAAAAGGAACCTACAAGGCCAAGAAGTGGGACCAGATCGCGGGCGCCCGAGTGGCAGACGGTGAATTTGCTCATTGGGAGCAGATCCAGCACTGCCAATTTACGGCGATCTCTGCCGCCATCATCCATGAGTGCGTGCCCGAGCTTTTCACGCAGAACGATCTGCGGCGCGTGCTCACGCTGTGGTGGGCCGATCATTCGATGGGCTTCGACACCCAGCGATGGAATTACCTCTACTGGTTTCTCGTCTCGACGAAGGACCGGAGCTGGCGGCCGGTAGAAATGACCCCGCGACTGCTTCGGGAAGAGTGGATGGGCGGGCATCCCATGTTGTCGTTCGCCTCGAAATGGGTCTACGGCGACTGCCTGGCCCGCTTTCAGTGGACGGCGATGGTGGTGGCCCGGCACTGTCCGGAAAAACGCGAAGAGGCCGCGACCTTCGCCGCCACCACGCTAAAAAAACTCAGCCCGCGCCACCTCCTCTGGATCTCCGATCCCGATGGTCGACAGGTTCCGCCCGCGGTCAACTATTTCACCCGCTTCCTGAGCAGCGAGGTGCCCGAGAATATGATCGCATCGTATTGGGAAGGCCGCCGCCTCAAACTCTGGGCCTAAATCCAATAAAGCCGGCAGCCGGATCGAACGAGAAGGGCCTCTGAGGTATTGTATCAAGACTGCGGGGACCACTGCAGATAGCATCTGCTTTTTCTTGGGCTGGTTCATCAGGGACGAACCAGAAAATGGTTCGCTTGTGAAAAATCACAAAGCATCAAAAGAATTAAACGTGCGCAAAACAGGTCGTTGGT
>CAIOCT010000089.1 GCA_903856725.1 uncultured Verrucomicrobiota bacterium | reverse complement strand
CGCTGCCGGCACCGTCATCTCCCGCTGACCTATTTCTGATTGGTTATGAAAGTGGTGGTTAATGGCAACCAGGCGCGGTGATTGCTGCCAGCGAAGCACACCCGACATGCCCGCGTTTAAGGTTAAATCGACTACGGGATACCACACTTCTCGATCTGGTCGCGGAGAGGGCAGCACGGTTTTCGGCGCCGGATGAAGCGGCGAAATATCTGTTATTTTACTGATGACGGTGTTGCGCGCGCTGCGGAAACGCAGCTCAACGGTTTTGACTGCTAGCGTCAGCGTGATTTCGATGCCGGTAGATTTTTCAGCAGGCATCGCGCCGGCGCAGGTTCCCGCGAGAACAAGCGCGACGAAGGCACTCCGGAATTGTGGGGCTGACGCCAAGGTGAGCCAGGGAAAAGATAGTTGCATCGGGGAGATGGCTTCGCGCAACCGGCGGATTTGCCTGCGTGCGTGCGGGGTGAGCCGGGGAGATTGTATTTAGGGTAATTTTTGTGGCTCGGGTAACAAAGCGCGGGGCCGATTAGCTGGACCTAATTTGGGAGTTGGCGCCAAGCGTAGAAATTCTTGGCCAGCCTGCTGGGCTTCCGCTAGGCGTGGATCGCCGAAACGATTATGATATTCTGATGCATCATCGGCGCGCCAGTAGAGTTCGCGGCCCGCTTGGCCTTCATTCCACTCCGTGTACCGCCAGTGTTCAGCTATCACGGTTCTGCCCAGAACGTCAGCATGGCTCGCGACGTCATAGTGGTAAACGAGACTCGCCGCTGGTCGATGCTCAGCAGTGGACTGCGACTGCCAAAGCGGCACGAGTGACTGTCCTTCCAGTCCGGTTATCTTCGCCAAGCCACTCAAATCGATGAGGGTGGGATATATATCAAGTAATTCTACTGGGGTTGTCATGACTCGACCGACGGGGACACCGGCGCCCGCCATGATCAAAGGAACACGCGTAGCCGCATCGAAAGCACTGAGTTTGGCCCACAAACCTGCATGGTCTCCGAGATGAAATCCATTGTCACCCATGAGCACGACGACCGTGTTTTTCCATAAATCCAGTCGATCAAGTTCATCAAGCAACAACCCCACGTGATAATCTGAAAATGAAATGCAGGCGTAATATCCCTGGATCGCGGCCACTCGCGATGCCGGCGGTGCAAAGCCAGATAATTCCGTCTGCAGGGCAATCGCGGGAACGTTGCGGAGGGCGGGCTCAGTTGGGATCGTGATGCTCCCCGCGGGATAGAGATCAAAAAACTTTTTGGGTGCGGTCCAAGGCAGATGTGGTTTGTGCAAGCCGGCGGCTAGAAAAAATGGCGCGGCCGCTGCATTTTTTTCTGTGATCAGGCTACGGATTGTCCGGATGTTTTTTCCATCGCGGGTGTGAACCCCATCGCTGGTGAGGATATGGGCTCGTGGACGGCCATCACCGATGCTTTCGCCACCGCCATAACGCGCCGCGATGGCCGCTTGCTCTTCGGGATCTTCAGGCGGAGCGTCTTCATAACGATCCCAGCAAGCTGCATCGCTGACCTTGGCGTTATGAAATACTTTACCGGCGCCGGCTGAATAATATCCCTTTTGGCGAAAAAATTGGGGCAGCAGAACCGCATCGGGTAGCGCGGTGCGCGCGGTGGTACTTAAATTGTAAACGCCGGTCGATTCGGGGCGGCGCCCACTGAGCAAGGAGACTCGGCTAGGGTTACAAAGGGGGTATTGGCAGTAGGCGCGCTCGAAGCGGGTGCCCCGCGCGGCTAGCCGGTCAATGTTCGGAGACTTTACTTCTTTGTTGCCGTAACAACCCAACGAAAGGTTAAGGTCGTCGATAATAATTAAGAGTACATTGGGGTGGGCGTCGGTCGTTGTGGCTACGCTTAGGCGCGTTAGCACAGAGAGGAAGGTGAGCACCCAGAGCGATTTTTTCATGGCGAGTTTTTTGAAATTATGGCCTGACTTTAATGTATTTTTGAATGCGACGCGGCCGGGGTTCGCCGCCGTAGAGATTGCCCTCGCGATCGACCGCGAGGTACTCGGCCCCGGTGCCGCGAACCTCTCGCGGATCGCCCCATGGATACTGAATAAATGACGAAATCCATCCCGTCTTGGCATCGCCAATTCGAATGCCCATTTCCCAGCCAGGATTTTGCTCATTATCAGATTCTGAATCGGTCACGTAAATTTGATCATGCGCATCAAAGGTAATTCCACTTGGACGCCCGAATTGGGTCCATTGCGCTAAAAATTTTCCGCCCTGATCAAAAATTTGCACCCGATTATTACCCCGATCCGCAACAAATACGCGGCCACGCAAATCAATCGCGATGGAGTGCGGCATGCGAAATTCTCCCGGTGCATAGCCAGTGTGACCCCAAGCCTTAAGAAATTTTCCATCGGCGGAAAATTTTACGATGCGGTTGTTGCCTTCGTCAAAGCTGTGGCCATCTGCCACAAAGATGTCCCCGTTGGCGGCGACTACGACGTCACTTGGCGAATTTAAATGGGTGGAATCAGCGCCGGGTTCTCCGGGTACGCCTAAAGTCAGCAATACTTCACCTGCTGGACTAAATTTAACAACTTGATGGCCTCGTTTCCCCGGAGGCGTTCTTTTAGCGGCCACGCCATCGGTCACCCAGACGTTGCCATTTCGGTCAACGTCGAGTCCGTGCGGCCAGATAAATTTTCCGCCGCCAAAACTTTTCACAACATTTCCCTGAAGATCGAATTGCAGAATAGGATCGAGCGTGGAATCGAGGCACTCATTGCCAAAGCGCTCTGGCTCGTCCGCCGTGCAGCGGACAATCGCCCAAAGGTGTAAGCCATCAGGGTCCATCGCTAAATCGCCGACCGCCCCCATTGTTCGCCCCGCCGGGAGCTTCGCCCACGTCTCTACCATGCGATAAGGATTCGTTTCAGCCTGAGCTGTAAAAGCTGCGGAAAGCAGGCCGACAAAAAATAATAGCACGAACCACAACGGCCGGCACCTGTGTCGCAACGGTTGGAACATCATTGGGGCGAGGGGAGCAGGTGAGTTAACGTTTAAGCCAAGCACTACTCAGGAAGCCGTGGGCTTTGCGCCCTGCCAGCCTCGCCGCCACTGGGCCATCAGTTGGTCAACCAGTTCGGTATTCGCTGGGACCTTGGCGATGTTGGTGTTCTCTAGGGGATCGCTCTGGTGATCATAGAGCTCGATCGCGTCAATTTTGCTATGATCATTACGATCTACCCAGACCGTGAGACGATACCGATCGGTCCGCATCGAGTAACCCATTAAGTCCAATTTAGCCCCCATTTTTCCTGAGCTCCGGGGATATTGACTAAAGGCCGCTGATTTCCAGGGCCGAGTGGGATCTGCGAGAAGTGGCCGGAAGCTGACGCCTTCCAGATGCCCGGGCAGGGGCAGGCCAGCTAATTCAGAGAGTGTTGGGTAGATATCCACAAATTCGACGAGTGCATCAGTATGCGCGCCGGCATTTTTCATGCGCGGTACCGAGAGAATCAGCGGCGCATTGGTATCGTTTTCCGTGTTGCTGTGTTTGGACCAAGCATCGTGTTCGCCAAGTTTCCAGCCGTGATCGCCCCAGAGAATGACGATAGTATTTTCACGTAGTCCAAGGCGATCGAGCTCAGCGAGGACGAAGCCAATTTGCGCATCGGTATAGCTGATGGCGGCATAATAACCGTGTTTCAACTGACGCGCGACGTCGTTGGGAATCGAGCCTGCGGGAATGCCGTAATAATTATCGATTTCATTGCCATTGCGGCGGATCGCATAATCCGGCGCGTCGGTCGGATAAAACTTGTTGGGTGCGAGTTCAATTTTAGCTGGGTCGTAGAGATCCCAGTATTTTTTGGGGGAAACAAACGGCAGGTGCGGACGGATAAAGCCGACAGCGAGAAAAAACGGCTCCTTCTTTTTGCTCATTGCCTGGAGCGTGGCGACGGCGAGTTCAGCTACCTTGCCGTCCTGGAAGGTATTGTCCGGCACGTCCGCGCCCTCGAAGGCGGGACCGCGGATGTTTTTTTTGGTCGCCTTGGTTCCTTCGGCGGTGACGGATGCCGTTTTGCTCTTGGCCTTGCCTTTGCTCTTATCCTTGGCTGCCGGTTTGGTGTCATCATCATCGGGATCCACTCCGTAGCGGCGCTCGTTGAGTTTCAAGTTTTCCGGCAGCCCGTAGAGCGGTGCATCCGGCGTGCCCCACGCCACGGACCAAGTAGCGGCATCATCTAAGTTGCCGTGATAGATTTTGCCCATGCCCTGCACGAAGTAGCCGTTGTTCTTAAAATGCTGACCGAGTGTGACCACATTCGGCAACGCGGTGCGAAAGCGCGTCACGAGATCGTATACCTTTGTGGTATCTGGTCGCGTGCCGGTCATGAGACTGGAGCGCGTGGGTGAGCAGACGGCCTGTTGGCAGAAGGCCCGGTTGAACGTGATCCCTGCCTGGGCCAGCCGATCGATGTTCGGGCTCTTGATGTAGTCTTTACCGTAAGCCCCAAGTTCTGGTCTCAGGTCATCAACGGCGATAAAGAGAATATTGGGCCGAGTGAGCGCTGGCGTCGTGGCACCGGCCAACGTGGTGATGCTGAGCAAGGCGAGGAGTGTGGGGATGAGATTCATGGTTTTAAATTGATCGTAAAGAAAGGAGGCTGCGTCGGCCGCTGGGCCGAAAGCATCCTCTAAGCATACTACTTTTTTCGCTTAGAAGTTTTGGGGTGGGCCGCTGCTTTGGGTTGAGGCGTATCGTCTTCACCATTAAATTTCCCCGCTCGCCGCGCGGCAATCACCCACGCTGGGCCGACGTCAGTCGGTGTCAGGGGCTGGTAGCCGGTCCATTCAGTCTCTTCAGACCAATCTGCCGGTATTGCCTTTTGGCTAAAGCCGGCGACGACTGGATCCGAGAGGGGCTTTTTTGCGCTGACAATATTTCCCTCATAACGATTGGGCTGAAAGTGAAAGCGATCGAGCGGCGGAGCTGAATCAGCGACCGTGATGCTGACTGCCGGACCATCGTGGAGCCGAATAAAACGATTATTTTGAATGAGAGAGTTTTCTGGGAGTAGCACCTGCTGCGATTCTGGCCAGTAATTTTTGTAAGATGAACCGATCTCCAAATCCAGGCCGGTGGTGCCGACGATCACGTTATCCGCCAGCGTGAGGTGGCGATTCTGCGGATAGGTGGGAATGCGAACCTGCGCCGAGCGCTTGGCATTCGGCTTAATATCGGGCTGGTAGCTCGGGGTGAGGGCCGCGGCGATATATTCGCCACACGCCACGCGAATCCCGTACTCGCAACCGGAGACGAAATTTCCCTGCACCCGATTGTGTTCGCCTGACATCCGTAAGCCTTGTGCTCCGGCGCGGCCTTGGCCGAGGATAATATTATCCGTCACCGTGTTAAAATTGCCGCGGCGGATATTGAGGCCGCCACGAGTAGCGATCACGGTATTGGCCCGCAAAGTATTGTGATTTGATTTAAGTGATACGATCTCAGTGCCTTCGCCATCGGCATGGTCAAAGAGGTTGCCCTCGATGAGGAAATACGCGCCGTCATCATCACGTTGCTCAGTTTTCCCTGAGCCCCAGACGCGAATAATCTCACGGCCATTAGCGTCGGGCACGTAGGGAATATTTTTGAAATACGAGTTGGTAACCGCGTTGTGTCGACTTCCGTCAATGGCGTTGCCGATCAGCGGCTGCAGGTTGCTTTTACCCTTGAAATAACAGCGGTCGATGCGGTTGTGGTCGCCTCCAAAAAACACCCAATAATATTCCGTCTCAAAGGCCGGTGGATTATAGTCGATAATCGCCGTCTCGCGCACAGTGCCGTGGTGCGAATGAAATTGAATCACCGCGTTGCGTGCGATTGAGCCTGAGGTAAAGCAGAGTCCCGTTACGATGATGTAGGGGGCTTTAATGATGAGGGTGGAGGAACCCGTTAGCATGACTTCCCCCGGACTCTCAGCGCGAATCTCGACCGGCTGGCCGGGCGCGCCGCTCTGCGTCACGTTTAACAGAGTATCAGGCCAGCGTCCATTTTTGAGTGTGAGGGTATCACCGGCTCGTGCGTCTAATAACGCGGAGCGTAACTCGGCAGGACCTGGCACGAAAATATCCCGCGCCCAACCTGAAGTTGGACTAAAAGTCAGCAGTCCAATGCTGCCGAAAAATAGCCCAGCTTTAACGCTTAATGCAGCGGCCATGCAGCTCTGGCAGAACGTGGCGCCAACCGCCGTTAAACTGCGGAGGGTCCTGCGCAATAGAAAATTCCCGATGAGTGCCATGGCTTAACAGGGTAATCGAAGATCAACCTTGATCAGGGTGACTTCGATCCTAGAGCTTTTGCTTTTTTGCCTTCGCGGCCTTGTTGGCGTGGCGGCCAGTGCCATCACCTTTATCCACAAAGCCACCGGCTGGATTCAATTGGGCGAGCCCAGACTGCAGGCTTTGCCGGGCAGCCAGCGCGGCGGTATCTGTCGTGTTCGTGGGCACTAATTTCTCCGAGAAGGGGGCATCACTCATGTTATAGAGTTGGCCGGATTGGGTGAGTTTCCAATCACGGTTCCGCGTGTACCATTGGTTGGCGAGTTGCAGAAAAACCCACTCGCGCGGCTGGCCTTTTTCGCCCTGGATTTGTGGCAGAAAATTATGACCATCCAGCGCTGTGTTGACCGGTAGTTTGGCTGAGGCCACCGCGGCGAAAGTAGGTAGGAAATCGGTAGAATCGATGAGATCGTCGCAGATTCGGCCAGCGGGACTGACGCCGGGCCAATTGACGATAAGTGGCTCGAGGCTGCCACCCTCAAGCATCGAGCCTTTGGCTCCATTCAGTCGCCGTCCACCAATCGTGGCGTGATTCGAACGCTGTTCGGCCGTACCGTTGTCACCGAAAAACACGATAAGAGTTTTTTCCCGCAAATGCTGGCGTTCGAGTTCCGCTATCAGCTTGCCGATGAGTTTGTCCATATAGGTGACATTATCCCCGTAGAGATCTTGGCTGCCGGGGGCACTGTCAGGAGTGGGCAGGATTTCAGTATGCACATGCGACAACGAGTAGTACGCGTAAAATGGTCGGTCGTGGTTTTTGGTAATAAAGTCTACCAAGTGAGCATGCATTAAATCGGGGAGATATTCGTTATCCCGTAGTGGGATCGACTGACCATTTAATTTATAATTTTTCCCTTTGGCTTGAGTGTTCCAGTAGATGCCGCTGCCTTGAAAGTGCAGGTAATCATCGAACCCAAAATCCCCTGGCCCGAGTGGCAGTTGGCCCCACTTGCCGATCATTGTGGTGACGTATCCTGCCGTTTTGAGCACTTTGGGTATCATGATTTCGGCGGAGCTCATCTGCCCGGTCGCATCTTGATTGGTAGCGCCCGTCCGGAAGAGGTAACGCCCCGTCAGAATGGTGGCCCGTGATGGGCCGCACAGCGACGGCGTGTAGGCATGGGTAAACCGAATGCCGCCCCGAGCGAGCTGATCGATGTGCGGCGTTTTATAATTATCCGCACCGTAAGCGCTGACTTCACCGACGCCGTAATCATCTGCGAGAATGAAGATGATGTTGGGTTTGGGTGCAGCCGCCGCGAAGAGAGTTGGGCAAAATTTCAGGCCAGCGAGAGAAGTACAGATTAGGATATTCCGTAAAATTTTATTCATTAGCGATGGGGTAGGAGACAATCAATCGACTGAGTTGAGAAACAAGATCGGTGGATCTCACCAAGACGCTGCTCGCCGCTAGCAGCTACCTTGTATTTAGTTATTACGTTAAACGCTCCATTCCGCCGATGCATTCGATCGTGAATGTATAACACTATTTTTCCGCTGCGCTTGGAGCTATCATTTAACGGTGACCATAAAGCGCATTTGGGCTGAGGGTTTCACCCATTCGATTGTTTCGCCATCTGGCAGAATGTGGGCGGAGGAATCGCTGATCGCGGTTATTTTTTTACCCCCTGGAAGACGAATGTGCGCCTGAAGTTTAGCTGGTTCGCGTCCCGCGGTTAGGTTGATTTCGCCGCTAACATGCTGGGCATCGACGAGGGTAAGTGTATAGGCCACGGGTCCAAAGTGGCTGGCGAAACCCGCCCCGCCAAGAGGGCCGCGGGCGAGCCAAGAGCGATCAGCCCCGCGTGCCAGATGGAGGGTATCACCGTTTTCGAATACCAGCATGTCGCGGAGTAGTCGGATAACGGCGATCGGCGTCCACAGATGCTGGCGATCGCCTACAGTTTTGGTAGCGCCGGGTTCTGGGCCGCGTTCTTCGCACCATGAATAAAGCGGCGTTGCGTGGTTCAGCGTGGCGTAAAAATAACGAGCGACCGCATCTGATTCACCGCGGAGGAGCAACGTCTCAGCAAGATTATCGAGCGTGATCGCCACCCACATTCCTTCCTCCATCCAACCCGTGTGCATGGGTATGCCGCCGGGGCTAATCTTGGATTCCATTTTGCGAATAGTACCAGTGATGAGCTCATCATCAGGTGCGAGTAGGCGGAATGGATAAGTGGCATTGAGGGCACCCCAGCGACTACCCGTTGTCTTGCCCGCTACGCCGGGAATCCATTTGAAACCGTTCTCAGCGATGGCCCCACGGCGTAATGTGTCGACGAGATCAGCACGCCCGGCCTCGTAAATGGTGCGCACTTCGGCGGCCTCGGCTTTCCGGTCGAGAATCTGTGCGGCCTCCAGCGTGAGTTCATCCGCATAGACCGCCCAGATATTGTGGGGTATAAAAACGCCGTAGAGACTCGCGTCATTTTTTAATCCACCGTCACCCATGCCCGGCGGGAGTAGACCGTAATTCAGTGGTTTGACCCCTTCAATTAATTGACGACTCCGTTGCCGCGCTCGTTCTTGCCAGCGGGAACTCGCCAGCATTCGCGGAAAAATATTAGCCAAAAAGTCACGGTCTCGCGTGAGCCGATAGTGCTCCATCACAAACCAGCTCTTGAAACCAGCCGCTAGCCAACCTGTGCGGGCCCAGCCTTGGGGCTCAGCCCAGCAGCCGTCAAAATTTTGCAAATCAAGCGCTAGGCGGTAACCGTCGATCGCTTCGACCGCGAGTCCTGCCTGACTCAACGCCACACTGGCAATGGCCGCCTCCGTCGGATTGGCCGATCGATAGAGTTCTGTTCCAGGTAAAGTGCCGAGGTAGTCGCCGGGGACGGGCTCACGCATAATAAAAATATCGGCGAGTCCCGCGTAGTAACTGTAGCGGACCGCCGGGTCGGCAAGTTGGAGGCGCGGAGTGCGGGCGAGGAGTTTTTGCCACGTTGCTTTGGCCTCAGCAAATTCGGCCGCCCAATCACGACGGCGTAATTCGGGGAGCATCGATTCGTAAACTCGATAGGGTCTGACGAACCAAATGATTTTGGTCTGACCGGGCGCGAGTTGGACCGTGGGGGTGAGTGTGTTGGCGGCGAGCGGGTAGTCATCGCCGCCGAGGCCGGCGATGATGACGCGGTCGGCGCGAGCCATCCAGCCGGCGATGAGCGCATCACGAGCGTTGGTTGCGAGCGCGGGATCTACGAAAGCGGGAAGTACTCCCCGCCACGTACCCGGCACACCACACTCAACGGCTGCGCGATGGGTGGCGTGCGCATCGAGATTAGTAAATGTCACTCGCATGATAGCAGCGCGCTGACCACCGATCACTTCGATCGTCGTGTGCACCGCGGGGTGAGCGAACTCAGCGGACAAGCCGGGGAGCCAGTCGTCGAGCCGGCGCCACGTAGATTTTCCCACTTGATGTCCGTCAACCGTTGGCTGGAAAACTAACTTCCATTGCGTCAGCGGGCCAAAAAAATTAGCGACTGGAAAGCTGAGTAAATTATCGTAACTCCACGAAAGTATTACTTTGCCCGGTTCGCAATCGACGAGGGTTTTATCACCGCTATCTGGGGGCGCCACCGTGACGCGGTGCGGCGGGGCAAAGGCGTAGCTGAAATCAACCACCGCGGGGGCCGTGGTGCCGTTCGCTGCGCTACTGAGGCTGGGCAGGGTGATGAGCAGGACGAGACGTAGGGCCGTAGAGTTCATGAATGATGGGAGGCTGATCATGGCGTCACGCGTGTCCGGAGGAATTGGCCGCCTCGTTGCTCGTGCCGTGGCACGAACAGTAACTGCGGTCAGCGCTTTTTCTTACCGGGCTGCTGCTCAATATTCAGGTAAGTTTTAGCGAGCATTTGTGATTCGTAAAATTCAACCAAGCGCACGCCTTCGCGGGGTTTGATGAAATCCTTTTTGGTGGCGTGGTCGATCTGCTGCTTGATCCGTCGGCAAAGCTCTTCCCACTGATATTGGACGCCCTCGATCACATCCGCGATCCGTGAGCCAGCGAGGGCTTCTTCGATATAATAACCGTTGGGCTCATCGTCTTCCAGGAACACATGCACCTCATTCACGCGACCAAAGAGATTGTGTAAATCTCCCATGATATCCTGATAGGCGCCGGTGAGATAAATGCCGAGATAGTAAGGCTCATTGCGTTTGAGCGGATGGAGCGTGATGTAGTCCTTCACGTCCTGCAGATCAATGAAGTTGGCGATCTTGCCATCGGAGTCGCAAGTGATGTCAACCAAGGTGGCATTCACAGTCGGTTTTTCCCGTAGCCGATGGAGCGGCGTAATCGGGAAGAGTTGTTTCAAGGCCCAGCTATCGAGGAGGGATTGAAAGACGGAAAAATTACAAACGTACTGATCGGCGAGGAGCTTCTTTAGGTCATGAAGCTCTTCAGGTTGATACCCCGATTTCATTCCTTCTTTATCAATCTGTTCGCAGATCTGCCAAAAAATTTGCTCGGCGGCGGCCCGATTCTCGAGATCAAGGTAGCCGAGATTGAAGAGAGAAAAAGCCTCCTCTTTTTTCTGTAGCGCATCATGGAAACGCTCGAGGCGGCCCAGCTTCGCTTTGTTTTTTAAGAGCACGGCCATGGCATCGACAATCTTATGTCGAGTCTTGGGTTGATGCTGTTTCCCTAAAGATTCGTGCTTGTTGATGCGCTCGAATACTTCGACGACCAACATGGAGTGGGGAGCCGCGACGGCGCGACCGGACTCGGTGACGATGTCAGGAACTTTCACGCCCGAGGCGGCGCAAATCTCACGAATATTAAAAACCACGTCGCGCGCGTACTCGCCCAACGTATAGTTCATTGACGATTCAAAATTAGTGCGCGAGCCATCGTAGTCGATGCCGAGGCCGCCCCCGACGTCCAGATACCCCATTGGGAAGCCCATTTTAGCGAGTTGGCAGTAAAAACGGGCCGCTTCAGTGACCGCCGCTTTCACGATGATAATATTGGGTACCTGGGAACCGATGTGGAAATGAACCAATTTAAGGCACGCTTGCATTTTAGCGGCCCGAAGTTTCTCAACAGCGAAAAGAATTTCCGCCGTATTTAAACCGAACTTGGCGTTGTCGCCGGTCGACATGGCCCATTTGCCTTCGCCCCGCGTCTGCAGTTTAACGCGAAATCCAATCATCGGCTTGACGCCGGTTTCTTGGGCCATCGCGATGAGGCTATCAATCTCGGAGAGTTGCTCGATGACGATAATGATCTTCTTGCCTAATTTGCGTCCCAGCAAAGCGAGGCGCATGTAATCGTTATCTTTATACCCGTTGCAGATAATGAGTCGCTGGGCGCCCTCATGCATCGCCAAGGCGATCATCAACTCCGGCTTCGAACCGGCCTCGAGTCCGTAGTTAAAATCTTTGCCGGCGGAGACGATCTCATCCACGACCTCGCGCAATTGATTTACTTTGATCGGGAAGACCCCGCGGTATTCGCCTTTATAATTCTCCTCCTTAATCGCCTTATGAAAGGCTTGGTTGAGTAAAGTTACCCGGTGCCGAAGGGTGTCTTGTAAACGAATGACGATGGGCGCCTTCAGGCCCATGCTAGTGGCTTCTTCAACCACATCCATGAGGCGAATGGTGCGTCCATCGGACAGGGGGGCGACTTGCACAAATCCCTCGGAATCGACGGAAAAGTGGTTCGCGCCCCAGCGCTTAAACCCATAATGTTCTTCGGACTGTGCAGCCGACCAGTGGGATGCGGATTTCGTCTTCAATTGGCGATAGGAGAAGGGGCGGGGTTTGGCTTGCTTTTATGAATATGGCGGGGCTTATTCGCACTTTTCAAATTTTTCAAAACACCCGCATACGCAATGACTAAGTTACCTCTATTCCTCGCCCAAGCTCAACCCGCCCCGACCGGCGCCGCTGCCCTCATGCAACTCGCGCCCCTCGCTTTGCTGATGGCTGCCATGTATTTCCTGGTTTTTGCCCCTCAGCGGAAGAAGCAAAAAGCCCACGACAAGATGTTGACTGAGCTCAAATCGGGCGACGAGGTGATCACTTCCGGTGGGATCTATGGTACCATCACCAGCGTAAAAGATGACCGCTTCGTAATTCGCATTGGCGAAAACAATAAAATCGAAGTCGGCAAAGGCTTTATCAGCGCGGTCGTTACCAAAGCGGACGCCGCTTAAGTGTTGCCCGTATCGCTCGGGGCGATTCGTCCTGAGCGCTTTCACCCCTTTAACAACTAATAACCATGCTCCGTCGTAATCTCTGGAAAATTATTCTGTCCGTAGCCATCGTGCTCTGGGCGATCGCCACCACGCTGCCACTCACTGATCGTGACTTCTCGCAGTATGTACGCAGCCAGGCCGCGGGCAAGCCGGCCGAGTTTACCAAACTTATGGCCCGCGTGGATGCCACCATCCAATCAGCTAAGGCTCAAGGGCGCGACCTGAGTTTTTATGTCGTCCTCAAGCAGATTGGCCGCGACGAGCGGCTCGATTTATCGCAATATTTTCCTGACATTAAGCTCGAGAGCTCCTTGAAGAATATCGAGAAGCGCAACGACATCCTGCTGACTTATCTACTCAAGCAGTCGAAGAGCCCACTGCAACTCGGCCTCGACCTCAAAGGCGGCGTCGCTTTCACCCTCGAAGCACCGCCCGCAAAAGCCGATGCGCAGAATGGCAATTACGAGCGCCGTCAGCAGCTCAGCAAAGCGATTGAAATTATTGGTAACCGTATTAACGGCATGGGTGTGGCCGAGCCGGTTATTCGCCCCGTGGGCGACTCCCGTATCGAGGTCCAACTTGCTGGTCTCAATACACGCGATAATCCTGACATCGTCGCTAACGTCCAGAAGCCAGCGATGCTCAGCTTCCGTCTCGTGATGGAAAATACCGGCCCAATGACCGAGCCGCCGACCAATGTACCCGCAGGCTATGAGGTCATGAGCCAAGATGAGGACAATAAAACAAACGGCCAATCCTACACTGTTTACTATTTGGTTAAGCGCGTTCCCGAGATGACCGGTAATACCGTTAAGAATGCGCAAGCTACAACCGACCAATTTGGCGGCTACCAGGTTCACTTGAATTTCAATGCCGAGGGTTCCAAGAAATTTGGCGATGTCACCACGGCTAGCACTGGCCGCCTTATGGGCATTGTGCTCGACGGAAAACTATACTCCGCGCCACGCATTAATGAGCCCATCACGGGCGGCTCTGCTCAGATTAGCGGCCACTTCTCCGCTCGCGAAGCCGAGCAATTGGCCAACGTGCTTAACAACCCGCTTGATTTGCCGCTGGAGGTCAAGGAGCAGTACATTGTCGGTCCTTTACTCGCAGAAGACGCGATTAGTAGTGGGGTGAAAGCATCCGTCATCGGCACTGCCGCCGTGGCCGCTTTCATGATTACTTTCTACGCTACCGGCGGCCTCGTTGCGGTATTTTCTTTAATCGTAAATATCTGCATCATCATTGGCGTCATGGCTAGTATCGGCGCGACGATGACCTTGCCGGGCCTCGCAGGTATTGTGCTCACCATCGGTATGGCGGTCGATGCCAACATTCTAATCTTCGAGCGCATGCGTGAGGAATTGGCGCTCGGTAAATCGCTCGCCAGTGCTAATCAGGGCGGGTTTGAGAAAGCGCTCACCACCATTCTCGATGCTCACTTTGTGCAGCTGATTATTTGCGGTATCATGATCTGGCTCGGTACCGGTCCTATCAAGGGGTTCGGTTTCACTTTGTTGATCGGTGTGTTGTCCACGCTGTTCTCCGTGCTCATCACGGCCCATTTGGTCATGGAGCTGTTGATCGATTCAAATTTCCTGAAAAAAATCACCATGCGCCGCATGCTGGGCGACTTGAATGTCGATTTCGTCAAATACGGTAAGCCTGCCGCCATTGGCTCAGTGGCGTTGGTGGTGATCAGCATTGGTTATGTATTTTATCAAGGAGATCGCATCTACGGCATCGACTTTGCCGGCGGTGATCAAATCACGGCTAAATTCTCGCAGAAAATCGACACGAGTAAAATCCGTGAAGTCGCCGCCGCCAATCGCATCGGCGAAATTAGCCCAAGCTACGTGAGTGATCTCGGTAGCGGTAAAGAACAACTCAAGCTTGAGACCGCCTACGGTAAATCGGGCGCTCTCTTCGCCGCCCTCCAAAAAGCCTATCCTAATGCCCAGCTGGAGAAAGTGGGTGAGAGTCAGATTGGTGCCACGATCGGCAAAGAGATTCGCTGGAATGCCGTGCTCGCAGTGGGTGTCTCCATGCTCGTCATCTTAGTCTACATCGCCTTTCGCTTTGAATTCGGCTTTGGCATCGGGGCGATGGCGTCGACCTTACACGACATCTTGATGAACATCGGTATCTTCGTGCTTTTCGGCCACCAATTCTCGGCGCCGATGGTCGCGGCTATTCTTTGCGTCGCAGGTTACTCGATCAATGAGACGGTCGTGGTCTTCGATCGTATCCGCGAAGAGCTTAAACTTAATCCCACGGGGGCGTTGCGTGACGTTATTAATAGTGCGATCAGGAAAGTATTCGCCCGCACCATCATGACGGCGACGACGACCTTCTTGGCCGCCCTGGCGCTCTTCCTGTTCGGCGGAGGTCAACTCCACGACATCGCCTTCACTTTCCTCGTGGGTATCGTTACCTCAACTTTCTCCGCTATCTTCATCGCTGCTCAAGTATTTTACTGGTGGCATAAAGGTGATCGGAAGCATGTTGAGGCTCACAAGGATATCGCGCCCAAATACGAATGGGCCGGTTCCTCCCGCGCTTCGGAATAAGCTGATGCGATGCGTTATCGCTAACGCGTCGCGCCAGTTGCTCGCAACTGGCTGAATTCATGCCTACTGCCATGCGCTGGAATTATACGCCAGTTGATGCTGAGCAGACTGCCGCTCTAGCGCGCAGCCTCAGTACTGCGCCCATTGTCGCAGAACTTTTAGTGCGTAATGCCCTCAACTCGCCGGAAGCGGCCGCGCGTTTTCTGGCGCCCACTTTAGCAAGTTTGGGTGATCCATTCTTACTGGGTAATTTAGCGGAAGCGGTCGAGCGATTGTTACTCGCGCGACGCTTGCAGCAAACCATCGTCGTGTTGGGTGACTATGACGTTGATGGGGTGTGCAGCACCGCCATTTTGGTGAGTGTTTTACGCCGGTTGGGGTTGAATCCTCGCTACATCGTACCGCGCCGCGCAGCCGAAGGTTATGGCTTGTCCCGCACATCGATTGACCGCGCTTTGGAGGACGGGTTGCCTGATCTATTTATCGCGCTCGATTGCGGGACGAACTCCGGCGAAGAAGTGGCGTATCTCAAATCGCGCGGCATTGATGTTATTATAGTTGATCACCATCGCTCGACGGAAGCAGCGGCCGTCGGCGCTGTTTTGATTAACCCACACGTTTATCCACAGGCAGGGGATGAAGCTTGGCGCTATCTTTGCACGGTGGGACTTGTTTTTAAATTGGCGCACGGCTTGTTAAAACGACTTCGATTGGAGAATGACCCAGTGGCCCTTTCAATTGTGTTGAAGGATTACCTTGATCTGGTGGCCATGGGCACAATCGCAGACTTAGTGCCGCTCACGGGGGAGAATCGCATTTTTGCGCGCCATGGACTACGGGTCCTCGCGGATACTCAACGGCCTGGCCTCTTGGCTTTAATGCAGGTAGCTGGCTTAAAAACCGAGCAGGGACTTGTGCCCACTGATATTTCGTTCCGTCTGGGGCCGCGAATTAACGCCAGTGGGCGCCTGGCGGATGCGGCGCTGTCCGTCGATTTATTACTCACTGCTGATCGTGAGTTTGCTGAAACCACTGCGCGGCAACTCGATGATCTCAATCGTGAGCGCCAAGAGATTGAGCGGCAGATTACCGACCGGGCAGAGCGCTATGCAGAAGAAGATTATAAAACCGCCAGCGGACTCGTCCTCTTTGATGAGGCTTGGCATCCCGGGGTCGTAGGCATTGTGGCTGGTCGGGTTTCTCGTAAATATAATCGCCCGGCGATCGTGCTTGGAAATGAAGGTGAATTTGCCAAAGGGTCTGGCCGCGGTATTACAGGATTTAATTTGGTGGAAATATTGGCGGCTTGCTCTGGATGTCTCGAAAGTTGGGGTGGCCATCCCATGGCGGTGGGCATCTCGTTGAAAAAAAGCCGGCTAGCAGAATTCAGGGCGCAATTTGATGAGGTGATTCAGCGCACACGCAATGGTGCCGCGACTGATCTGGCCGTAGAATTGTCCGGCTGGCTCCAAGGGACTGATTTAACGGAACAGCTCATGGGGCAATTAGCCCAATTGCATCCGTTTGGGATGGGCAATCCTGAGCCAATCTTCGGGGTGCGGGGAGTTCGACTGCGCACTAAGCCCAGCGTATTTAAAGAGCAGCATTTTCGCTTTACTGCTGAGGATGATCTGGGGCGCCGTGTGAGTGGGGTGGCCTGGAAGCTGGCTGATCGTTTACCCCCAGTCGGACCACCCTTGGAATTGGCGATCCAGCTCAATTGGAATTATTATAACGGCCGACAAACCTTGCAGTTAGAGCTGCATGATTGGCGGACAATCTGAAGACTACCCGTCGGTGAAAATTCTGCTTGAAGTCACCGCCGGATATTAGCTTATTCGCCCTTCGCCTGTGCGGGCATAGCTCAACTGGATAGAGCGCCAGACTACGAATCTGGAGGTTTGGGGTTCGACTCCCTATGCCCGCACCATTATTTAGAATATTAGGCCCCGGGCCGCTTGTTAGTTCGGCAGCCGCTTGACCCGAATATTCCGATACCGAACAACGCTCTTGGGGTCGTGGGCTTGTAAAGCGAAAGTACCTTGACCGAGTTTGCGCTCGTAAGGGACCCCCGCCTGCGTTCCCGCTGGTTCAATATACTGCATCACCCGCTTTCCATCGATCTCTACCGTGATCGTGTTGCCGTTGACGATGATGTGCTGCGTCCACCATTTGCCATCGACGACGCTAACGAGGCCAGTATTTGCGATCGCGTAGAGGCTGCCTGTTTTAATCCAGTCGCGTTGGGTAACGTTGACCTGACATTCAAATCCCGCGCGCGGCCAGTCGGTTTCTTGATAACGGGTATGGAAATAAATGCCGCCATTGGAGCTGGGCTCAGTCATCACATCGACCTTCAACTCGAAATTTTTGAAGGGAATATTATCACCAACATAATAAAGATGCGCGCGCTCGCCGCGGGTAACGAATGCGCCGTCTTCAATTTTCCAAGTCGTGGGGTGCTCCACTGTCGGTTGCCAACCAGCAAATGTTTTTCCATCCATGAGCGAAATAAATCCGGGCTCAAGCTCAGCTGAGGCTAGGCGAGGGACGAGCAGCAGGAGAGAGCAAGACGCGGTCAGCAATAAATTACGCATGAACTACGTCTAAGGATCGCGGCACCGCCCGCAACGTCATTTTAGATTTAGGCTGTGCCTGCCGTGGCCTGACCAACTACGCGTCCACCGCAGATGACGCTGGCTACCGGATTGCCTCCTAGTTCATAGGCTAGCTGGCGTTCGTCTTTGTAGCAGAGCAAAATGAGATCCGCTCGTTGCCCCACTGCGATGGTTCCGCGATCGCTCAGGCCCAAGACCGCCGCCGCATTGACCGTCGCCGCGGTGATGGCCTCGGCTGGCGTTAGGCCGCAAAATCGGACGGCGAGGGCGATGACGAAGGGGAGTGAATGCGTTGGGGCTGTGCCCGGATTACAGTTACTGGCTAACGCGACCGCACCACCGGCATCCACAAAAAAACCGGCTTTGGCGTAGCGGCCATCGGTCTGAAAGCCAGTTGCAGGCATGATGACGCCGATGGTGCGTGCTTTGGCGAGCAAGAGGAGATCGTTTTTTGTCGAGGCTTCGAGGTGGTCAACACTCCGCGCGTTCAGCCGTATGGCTTCCGGTGTCATGCCGAGCGAATTAAATTGGTCGGCGTGGACGCGCACGGTGTGATGCTTGGAAGCTTTTTCCAATAGGCGCACGCAGGCTTCCACTGACCACGCACCTGTCTCGCAGAAAGCATCAACTGTAATAGCCGGGAATTCCTTGGCGACGGCTGGTAACATTTCCTTAACCACCATGCGGGCATACTCATCTAGGTCGCCTTCAAAGGCGTGACCGAGGAGAGCCGTGGGGACAATGGTGCCGGCCCATTCATTTCCTGCGCGGACAATAGCGCGCAGCATCTTGAGCTCATCTTCAGTTTGCAGGCCGTATCCGCTCTTAATTTCTACGGTAGTGGTGCCATCGCGCAGCATCGCATCGAGACGCGATTTGAGGTGTGCCGCTAATTGTTTCTTGGTCGCAGCGCGGACGGCCTGCACCGTCGCATGAATGCCGCCGCCAGTCTTGAGGATTTCGGTATACGGCACCCCACGCAATTTTTGCTCCCATTCGTTTAAGCGGTCACCAGCCCAGCAAGCGTGCGTGTGGCAGTCGATAAAGCCTGGCATGAGCACCCGTCCCTGTGCGTCGATTACTTCGGCCTCAACCGGGGCTTCTATTTTAGGGCCGACGGCAGTGATTTTGTCATCGGTAATCAGAACGTCGCCCTGCGGGATGAGACCAAGCTCTCCTAATTCTTTGCCGTGCCGAGTGCGGGCGCCTATCGCAAGAGTGAGTATGCGCGCGTTGCGAATAAGAAGTGGCACGTGATTTTTAAGAATTAATCGGTGCGCGAATCCAATCTAATAATCAGTCGGCACCATGAGTGAACTCCTGTGATAATTGAAAGTTGCATAAAAAAACCCGCCCAAAGGCGGGTTGAAACAATCGGTTGCGAGACCGTTAGACTGCTTTCGGCAGTTCGACGTCCGAAAATTCGATCGGGTGGGGATGGTTGCGTTTATCTTTAGCGACCCCGTGGCGTTTCCGCAGACTTTGATCGAGTTTATCTACCAACAGATCGATTGCTTTATAGCATTCATCTTCGATCACCGTCGCATTGATATCGGGTCCATGGATAACGATGTGCCCTTTAGCGATGAATTGATGAGCGTGATCATGCTTTCGATCGTACTCGAGCTCTACCTTGATCCGCACAATGCGTTCTTCGTGTCGAAATAATCGCTCCATTTTCTCTCGTACGTGGCTTTGGAGTGCGGCGGTGAGTTCGAGATGAATACCAGATACAATTATGTCGTGCGGACGATTTGGATGGTTCATGTTTTTATTTAACGGTTAACGACGCAAAGAGACGGTCGCATTAATTGAGTGCCGGGTAGTGAGCGCTGATCTTATGGACGTCTTAAGGACCGTCCTCATGATCTTTGAAGAAAGCTGCTTCATTCGACTAAGGGAAAGCTACTCACTCGCCGTTGGTTTGCAAATCTTCTTGGCTCGTAAAGGTGAGTATAAGATTGAACGATCTGTACTATGTTAGATTCCAGCGAAACCCTGCCGCCGGCGATTCCTCCCCTGGTGGATCCAGCGGAATTGCGCACGTGGGTGATGCTCAACGATGAGCGGCTATTGGTCATCAATAAACCCGGCTGGCTCGTTTGCCACCCATCCAAAAATGGCCCTTGGTCGAGCTTGGCAGGGGCGGTGCGGGAAGAATTTAAGCCAGATGCCATTCGGCTTATTTACCGACTGGATCGTGAGACGAGCGGAGTGATAATTTTGGCCAAAACAGAGGCTATGGGCACGCGGCTAGGCAAAGCCGTGCTCCAGCACCGTATCCGCAAGCTCTATGTGACGCTGCTGCAGGGATCAATGAATGAGGGGGTGACGGTAAACCAGCCACTCGGGCCCGATCTGTCGGCTAATGTGAGTGTTAAATCCTGCGTGATTGCGGGGGTAGGCTCTCAAGAGGCGGTAACGATTTTTCATCCCCTGGCAGTGCGTAACGGGTATACTTTGGCCGGCGTTGAGCTGGTGACTGGGCGCAAGCATCAGATCAGGGCGCATGCGGAGTGGCTTGGGCAGCGGGTGGTGGGCGATAAACTTTACGGTCCCGATGCTGGGCTCTACCTCGAGTTTGCTCAAGAAGGCTGGACGTCTCGTCACTCGGCACTCCTCGGCATGACGCGCCAAGCCCTGCATTGTGTGGCGATCGATTTGCGAACAACGGGGTTAGATTACCTTCTGCAGGCTCCTTGGCCCTTGGATATGGCTCGATTCGCAGAACGTTCGATGCAGTTGCCCGCTGCTGAGGCGCAGCAGCTAATCGATGGCTTCGTGCGCGCTAAGTTGGCGCCTCCGAACGTGGCCTGAAGCGGTCGGATGCCGCCAAGAGGGCTGCATCAAAAGCCTTGGCTCGGAGGGCGGGATAATCCTGTCTTTGCTCATGGCTCAAGTTCGCGTTCGTTTTGCTCCTAGCCCGACAGGGTTTTTTCATATCGGCAGCGCCCGCACGGCGTTGTTCAACTGGCTCTATGCTCGGCATACAGGAGGTAAATTTATTCTCCGCGTCGAAGACACAGACCAAGCTCGCAACAGCGAGGAGTTTCTTAAGTTAATTTATAACAGCCTAACTTGGCTGGGCATGGATTGGGATGAGGGCCCCCATCCGAACGGTGTTGGGGAACGCGGGGATTTTGGACCTTATCGCCAAAGCCAGCGTGCGGATATTTACCAGCAATACCTGCAAAAGCTTTTAGCTTCAGGGCGCGCTTATGAAAAAGACGGAGCAGTCTGGTTCAAGCTGCTCGGTGAGCGTTATCAAACTTTCGACGAGCACCGAAAAAAAGAGGTCGAAAAGGTGAAAAGTGCCCCCGTGGTTATTGACGATCAGATCCGTGGCCGCGTAGAGCGAATGGAAGATGAGGATTTCGTTATCTTTCGTTCTGACGGCAATCCTGTGTTCCATTTCGTCAACGTGGTCGACGACATCACCATGCAGATCACCCACATTATTCGTGGTGAGGATCACCTTTCTAACACCAGTAAGCATGTACGCCTTTACGAAGGATTTGGGGTAGTGCCTCCGGTATTTGCGCATATCCCACTTATTCTAAAGTCACCGGAGATGGGGCAGGGGAAAATGAGTAAGCGGGATAAGGGAGCCCTGATTGAGGAATATCAGCAGCGCCATTTCCTGCCGGATGCCTTGGTTAACTACCTCGCGCTGCTCGGGTGGAATGCCGGCGATAACCGCGAGAAGATGTTAATTGCTGATATCATCCAGCTCTTTGACTTACCGGGTGTGAACCAATCCAACGCTAAATTTGACGGCAAAAAACTCGCGCACATGAACATGCAGTATTTGCTCGAGCAACCAACGGAGCATTTTCTTGCTCAAGCGCGGGGCTATTTCCAGTCGTTGGCGACGGGGGCCGCGGCGCTAGCCGATGAGGCTTATTTTCGTGAAATTATGATCCTAGCCCAACCGAAAATTAAGGGCTTGGAAGAGCTCGCAGCTTACACGGTTTATTTTTGGAGCGAAGATTTCCCTATCGATGCTAAAGTGAAAGAGAAGGTTATGGCCAAGGGGGACCCGCGGGCCCGCTTGGCCGAATTGATCGCGGCTTTGCCGGCGCTGGATTTCGGCGCCGATGCAGCGATTGAAGCGGGCCTCAAGTTACTCGCCGAAAGCAAGGGACTGGGATTTGGTGATTACCAGGCCGTTGCCCGGCTAGCAGTCACCGGCACCAACGCTGGGCCGAGTATTACGAGCATCTTTCGAGTCCTCGGTCGTGCGCGTATTCAAAGCCGTTTAGAAAAACTAATGGCAGCTGGCGCCTAGGCTGAGGCCCCGGCGCCACTCAATTATTTTGCCCACGTATCTTTGAGCGATATCGTACGATTGAAGATGAGCCGACCGGGCTCAGCAGTTTTAGTTTCTAATGAGAAATAGCCGAGGCGCTCAAATTGGTAGCGTTCGCTAGCGTTAGCTTCGGCCAAAGAGGCTTCAAGCTTAGCCGTGACCACAGTCAGGGAGTGCGGATTGATGACTTTCAAGAAATCTTCCTCGGCAGCCGGTTCGGGCACTGTGAAGAGGCGGTCGTAGAGCCGAACTTCTGCGTCAAAACAAGTGGCGGCGCTTACCCAGTGGAGGGTGCCTTTCACCTTGCGCGCTACATTGGCGCCGCCTGCGCGTGTTGTCAGATCAGCGGTACAGCGAATTTCTGTGATGCGGCCAGCGGCGTCTTTGACCAATTCATCGCATTTGATGATGCACGCATATTTTAGACGCACTTCGCCGCCGGGCTTGAGTCGGAAGAATTTGGGTGGGGGGACCTCAGCAAAATCATCAGCTTCGATGAAAACCTCACGAGTCAGGGCTACGCGCCGGGTGGTCGGTGTTTCGCTCTGTGGGTTGTTGGTGGCGTCACACTCAATCATTTCATCAGCCGCTAGGTTAGTAAGAATCAACTTGATCGGTTGGAGCACCGCGAGGCGTCGTAGCGCAACTTGGTTTAGCTCATCGCGAACCGCGTGCTCAAACACCGCGATATCTGTGAGGCTATCAAATTTAGTTACCCCGACGCTGGTGACAAAGCGCCGCAGGGCGCTGGCCGGTATTCCTCGACGACGAAGTCCCGAGAGCGTCGGCAAGCGAGGATCATCCCAGCCAGCCACGACCTTTTCATTAACCAATGTGAGAAGCTTGCGCTTGGAAACGAGCGTGTACCCCGGGGTGAGTTTGGCGAATTCGTACTGATGGGGCAGTGTACGCGGCAGGTCGAGTGAGGTTAGCACCCAATCATAGAGCGCACGATGGTCTACGAATTCTAAGGTGCAGACACTGTGGGTGACGCCTTCAAGGTAATCGCTCAGGCAATGCGCGTAGTCATAGAGTGGATAAATACACCACTTGTCGCCGGCGTGGTGATGGGGGACGTGGCGAATCCGATAGAGCAATGGATCGCGCAGCCACATATTGGGCGAAGTCATATCGATCTTGCTGCGCAGCGAGCGTGCGCCGTTCGGGAATTCGCCCGCTTTCATCCGTTGAAAGAGATCCAAGTTTTCTGCCACGCTTCGATTGCGGAAGGGGCTATCTTTACCAGGGTGATCCGGCGCGCCTCGGTATTTCTCGGTGTCTTCAGGAGTCAAATCACAAACGTAGGCTTGGCCTTTGCGTATTAAGGTTAGCGCATACTCATACAGTTGGTCAAAATAATCGCTGGCGAAAAAAGGTTCAGTTGTAAGAGCGGTGGGAGCCACCGGTCCAAGGTAATAATCAGGTTGGCCATTACTGGTGATGAGGGCGGGGTGCGCGCCCTTGGGCTTAAACGCGAGGCAGTGCTCGGCCCAACCAGCAATGAGCCACTGAACGTCAGCGGTAATTGATTCTACATACTCGAGATCTTCTTTAACTGGGTTGGTGTCATCGAAGCGAAGATTGCATTGGCCGTTATTTTCTCGCGCGAGGCCAAAATTTAGGCAGATCGATTTCGCGTGGCCAATGTGCAGGTAGCCATTGGGCTCTGGAGGAAAACGGGTGACGATTTTTGCATAACGTTTTTCCGCGACGTGACCCGCGACGATATCGCGAATGAAATCACTGGGCGCGGGGACAGACGGCAAGGGTTCGGTCGACATAAAATGAGGGGGAATAGAGACTCGGTGGGGCGCGATCTTGATGTTATCAGCGCCGGGCTGCGCCTGAGCTTTTTTTGCGAGTCGGGGTGGTTTCGCCGTCGGCAGCCATTTCTTTGAGTAAACTAGTTAAGTAAGGAATGAGTTGTTTTTTACGACTCACCACCCCGGGTAAATCAAAAATTTCATCCTGCTCAACGTGGGCATAGGAAATTCGGCGAGTAAATCCCCCCTCGCCCTGAATAACCAAGAGCGAGTTTTGCGTATTAATATCAGTGACGAGGAGCGCGGCAAACCAGAGCTTTTCTTCCTGCTGCAGTTCGCTCAAGGCCTTCGTGATCGCTTTTGCGTGCAGCCAAAAATTATCGAACCCTAATTCTTCCACTTGCGACACGGCAAATTGGATGCCGTCTTCTTCATAAATTTTGAAATCAGAGCGGACGATTTTGTCCGGTGGGCTGGCAAGAATGACCGAACCCGAGCTGAAGATGAGTTTCGCCAGCGCTTTTGCTTTGATATCCGCATGCGTCTCCAGCCATTCGAGCACAGCGGCATCCTTCGGCGTGGTGGTGGGACTTTTGAGCAGCAGGGTATCAGAAATAAGTCCGGCCATCATGATTCCAGCCAGATCAGCGGTCGGCACCAGATCATGGCGGCGATAGAGATCAGCGATGATTGTGCAGGTGGAGCCAACCGGTTCATTCATGAATAGAATCGGCTGGGGTGTGGCCATTGGACTCAACCGATGATGATCAATGATCTCCGTGATCGTTACTTCATCTGCACCAGGGACGGCTTGGGTAAGTTCATTATGATCGACTAACACCAGTCGAGTGGGGACTGGTTTGAGAAGGTCTGTTTTGGTAATTATGCCTAGCAGCGTGCCATCTTCATGGGTGACCATCATGGCGTGAGGAGCGCCTTGCACGAATTTTTTACGCAAATCGACAATGCGCGTGTCGGCATTGAGCGGTGTAAACTTCCGATCAACCAAGCCATCAATTGTGGAGGCCGTGCGCACAAACCAAGCGGTCGTGGCCGTATCATGCGGACTGACAATAACACTCACGCCTTGTTTTTTCGCGAGGGCGAGAATTGCCGGATCGACGGGCAAGTTTCCGCTGATGATGAGCGCGCGAATACCTAATTCGATGGCGCGTTGTTGGATATCGCGACGATCACCGACGATGATGAGAGAATGCTCGGCGGGGATTTTTTCTTTTTCAGAGATCTTCCAGAAAGTACTGACATCCATGGCTCCAATCCGAACGTAAAGCTCCTCGAGACGATCTTCCTCTACGATTTGTAAAACGGCGGCCTGAAGGGTTTGCACAATACGTGCGAGGCTCGTGCGAACTTGCCGCATGGCTCGGGGTTCATCGAGTCGCGGGATAAAAAAATGACCTAACTGGGCCAACGTCACAGAGCCAAGTACCCGTTTTCGGGCAGAGATGACCGGCAAGACGGTGATATGATGTTCGTCCAGCAAGTGCAGTGCCTCGGCGCAAGTGGCGTCATTAGTCACCGCGATGGGGTTCGGTACCATGAGATCGTGCACCCGAGGTGACACATCGCTGAGATAGGTTGGCAACGGGTGGTTGAAGCGGGCGAGCACTGCATCGATGCGTGCGTTGGAATTGCCGCACCGGGCCGCCGTATAGCCTAGCTCGCCGCGCATTTGTTTGAAAGCGGCGTAGGCTATTGCGGAGCAAATAGAGTCGGTGTCTGGGTTCTTGTGACCAATGACGAAAGTGGGCGTAGCGTTTACCATAAGGAGGTCGGCCAGACTACGAGGCGCGACCCCTGAAGGTGAAGAATTAAAAAGCCTCCTCAGCAAAGTCGGCCGGCTGAGGTGTTGGCCGGCTAACCTTAGGGCGAACTTTCCGCAGGAGTCCCCACCAACGATCCCAGACCGGCTGGGGAAGTGGCGTAAACGCGTGGATTGCTCGCCGGATTGGCACTGTAGGGCAGCGCTTGGAGGAGCGACGACCCTTTGCGGCCATTATTTAAGGTTAGCTGGGTAGCGGGCTCGGTCAGATTGGGATAAAATTGAATATTTCCGCCGAGGAAAGCGATGTGGCCGCCGAGGTCGCGGTAGGTGCCAGCCTCAGCGCTCCACCGACCCGTAGTTAGCAAGCCACGGGTGAAGGCGAGGGGAGTGCCCGGGGCATCGCTCAGGCGAAGCCCACCAATAAGCTCAAAGCTAAGCGACCGGTTGGTAACGAAATTCGCATCCAGAACGGCGTGATCGCTGGGGCTGACGATTGCGGTTGGGTAGGTGCCATTAAATTGCGGGTCATTTTTAGAGAAATAAAATGACGAATCGGTGAGAATGCCGCGTTGGGCGAGGATCCCGGCCCAGAGGAAAGGGCCTGTCCCGCCGGATAAGGGAGGTGTGCTTTGGGCGAGAAGCGCCGCGGGGTCGGGTAGGCGATCGTTATTATCTGCCGCGTAGATCATCGCCGCCTTGACGATCTCCCGCAGATTATTGGCATCAACCGTGCGCTGGGCGGTTTCACGAACTTTACCGATGGTGGGGAAAATCAGAGCGGCCAGGATGCCAATAATGGCAATAACGGTAAGCAACTCGATGAGGGTAAAACCAGCACTAACGGGGCGTGTTTTCATAAAAATAGAAACTTCGGCCCGTCGGCCAAAACCATTTAAATCAGCGCGACGAAATACAAGCGCATTCTCTGATTACCGGACTGGACAAAGACCGACGTTTTGTGGGAAACTTTACCCATGATTGTTTATCTCGACGGTCAGTATGTTGATTCCACAGACGCGAAGGTTTCGGTCTTCGACCACGGCCTGCTTTATGGCGATGGGGTCTTTGAGGGTATTCGCATTTATGGCGGCAATATTTACCGGCTCGACGAACATTTAGAGCGGCTTGAATACTCGGCCAAGGCCCTGATGTTGACCGTACCGCTCTCGCGGGCTGAGTTGTCCACGGCTGTCTGTGAAACTTGCCGTCAAAATAAACTCATGGACGGCTACATTCGCTTAGTAATTACGCGAGGCATCGGTGATCTCGGGCTGGCGCCTTGGCTGTGTCCCAAACCCACTGTTTTTGTTATCGCCAGTAAGATTTCACTCTATCCACAGGAACATTACGACAATGGTCTGAGTATTGTCACTGTGCCGACCCGCCGAATTTCGCCGGATATGCTTCCGCCGACAGTGAAGTCGCTGAATTATCTGAATAACATTTTTGCCAAGATCGAAGCGCGTCAAGCGGGCGCTCTCGAGGCCATCATGCTCAACGCTCAAGGACTTGTCGCTGAATGCACCGCCGATAACATTTTCACGGTTCACAAAGGCGAAATTTTAACCCCGGCGGCTTCTGCGGGTGCCCTCAAGGGCATCACGCGGGCCACGATTTTCGATATCGCGCAGGAACTAAAAATCCCAATCCGCGAAGCCGACCTGACCCGTTATGATATTTGGTGTGCTGACGAGTGCTTTTTGACGGGCACCGGAGCGGAAGTAATCCCTGTGGTAAAACTCGATGGTCGTGTGATTGGCACGGGAAAACCGGGCCCCATTACCGGACGAGTTCTGGTGAGTTTCCGTAAACGTGTCCTAACCGATGGCACCCGCATTTAGTGCACACCATTTAGCCGCTGCGCTCGCCGCATTCGGCCTCACGCGGTCGCTTGATCCCCAGGGATTTAAGTTGTCCGTGTACGCCATTTGCATTTCTCGCGTAGTCGACTAGCTTCGAACTCAATTTCACTGCCATGGCCAATTCTCTGAAGTGCGATCTTTGTGTCAAACCGGCGACGGTTCATTTGACGCAGATCGTTAATAACAAAATCCATAAGGTTGATCTGTGTGAGGCCTGCGCCCAAGCCAAGGGTGTTACCGATCCCAGCGGATTCTCGTTGGCTGATATGCTGCTTAAGTCATCGCTTAACCCCGAGCCTACAGGGGATATCCGCTGCGAGTCCTGTGGTTTTACACAGCAAGATTTTAAGAAAACTGGACGCTTTGGCTGCCCCTCGTGCTATGATTGTTTTGGCAGCTTCCTCGAGCCCATGCTCGACACCATGCACAATGGCATCGCGCATACGGGTAAGGTTCCGCAACGGGCCCAGGAGCGCAAAACAATCGATGACCGCCTGAGTCAGTTGGAGACCGATCTTGATTTAGCTATTAAGGCTGAACGATATGAGGACGCCGCACGTTTTAGAGATGAGCTCAGTCAGGTGCGCCAGACTGCCGGTCCCAAGCCCCTCGTTAAATGAAAATCAACGAGCTCATTGATTCTCACTCCGAACTGACGGATACCTCAAGTAACCGTAGTGCGGTCGTGCTCATGACGCGCATTCGGCTCGCGCGAAATTTGCAGAAGCATCCTTTCCCAGGTTGGGCTAAAGATGCTCAGAAACGCGAGATTCGCGATCAATGCATGCAAGCCGTCGCCGCCTTGCCGCAAATGAAGCGGGGCTTAGCTATTCCGGTCGAGACGCTTGATGAATTGCAGAAACAAATTTTGGTCGAACGTCATCTGATTAGCCGCGAACTGTGTCATTCGAAGGCCGGTTCGGGGATTATCATTAACAAAGATCAATCCTGCGTCGTGATGGTGAACGAGGAGGATCATCTCCGCATCCAAGTGCTTCGCGTGGGATTTCAATTTAAGAAAGTGTGGGCGACCATTAACGCGCTCGACTCGAATTTAGAAGAGCACTTGGACTATGCTTTTTCACCGAAGCTTGGTTATTTGTCGGCTTGTCCGACTAACTTAGGCACCGGCATGCGGGCCTCTGCGATGATGCATCTGCCGGCGCTTGTGATTTCCGCCCAAATGGAAAAAGTAGTCCGAGCCGTTGGCCAACTGGGGATGGTGGTGCGCGGCCTATTTGGCGAGGGTTCAGATGCGAGCGGCAGTATTTTTCAAATTTCGAATCAGACGACTCTGGGCGAAAGCGAAGAGCAAATTATCAAGCACCTCCACGGTGTCTTAACAACGATTGTCGACCAGGAGCTGAATGCCCGGGCTAAGTTGCTCGAGACAGATCCTAAAAAGATATACGACAAAATCGGTCGCGCGTATGGCATCTTGCAAAATGGCTATTTGCTGAGCTCCGGCGAAGCCATGAATCTCCTTTCATTGATCCGCCTCGGTATTGATTTGGGAGTCTATGCCGACGCTCAGCGCGGCTTGATTGATCGACTCTTTATCGAATGCCAGCCTGGTCACGTGCAGCACGCTGCCAAAGGTGCCTTCGAGCCCGGGCAACGTGATGTGTTGCGCGCGGAACGGCTGCGCGCAGAATTTGCGAAAATGCCCGCGCCAGACTTTAGTAACACGACTAGTTAACCGATTAGACTCTTTTTCACGATGGAACCTATGAATAATTTCACCCCGCGCGCGCAGCAAGTTCTCGCCCTGGCGCGCAAAGAAGCTGATCGCTTTCATCATAATTACGTTGGCACCGAGCATCTCTTGCTGGGCCTAATTAAATTAGGCCAAGGCGTGGCGGTGAGCGTCTTACAGAAAATGGGTCTCGATCTCGAAACCGTCCGGGGCGAAGTGGAGAAGCAAGTCGGCATCGGTCAGGAGTCGAAGACGCCTGTCGGCAGTATTCCTTATACACCTCGCGTGAAGAAAGTTTTAGCTTTGGCAGGCAAAGAGGCTAAGGCGCTTAACCATTCCTATGTCGGGACTGAGCATATCTTACTGGGCCTCTTGCGCGAAGGCGAGGGGGTCGCGGCCCGTGTTCTGAAGACACTGGAGATCGATATTGAGCGCACGCGTAATGAAATTTTAAGGGAACTTGATCCCCAATTTACGGGTGGAGCCGGGGAAGAAGGTGGTTCTGCGGGGGCTGCAGCCGCGGGGGGTAGTGCCGAAGAAGCCTCGCCGCGTGGGGGGAATCCTGATGACAAAAAAGAAGCCAAGACTCCGGCTTTAAAAGCTTTTGGCCGCGATCTCACTGAGCTGGCGCGGAAGGGCGAATTGGATCCGGTTATCGGTCGGCAAAAGGAAATTAGTCGCGTGATTCAGATTCTTTGCCGTCGTACCAAAAATAATCCTGTGCTCGTGGGCGAAGCTGGCGTTGGCAAGACCGCAATCATTGAAGGTCTCGCGCAAGAAATTGCGAAGGGTAATGTTCCGGAAATTTTAGCTGATAAAAAAGTTATCACGCTCGATCTCGCGCTCATGGTCGCGGGGACCAAATACCGTGGGCAATTCGAGGAACGCATCAAGGCAGTGATGGATGAAATCAAGCGCACGAAAAACGTGATGATTTTTATCGATGAAATGCACACCATTGTTGGCGCCGGAGCGGCGGAAGGCGCGATGGATGCTTCAAATATTTTCAAACCCGCACTCTCGCGCGGCGAGCTTCAGTGTCTCGGGGCAACCACCTTAAACGAATACCGTAAGTATATCGAAAAAGACAGTGCCCTTGATCGTCGCTTCCAGATGGTCAAAGTTGAAGCGCCGTCTGTCGAGGACACGATTCTCATTCTTAAAGGGATTCGCGGTAAATATGAAGAGCACCACAAAGCTACTTTTACGGATCAGGCGATTGAAGCCGCCGCCAAGCTTTCTGATCGCTACATAACGGGTCGCTTCCTGCCAGATAAGGCCATTGATGTGCTGGATGAGGCCGGTTCGCGCGCTCGGATTAAGACGTTAAATCGTCCGCCAGAGATCGAAGCCCTCGGCAAGCAAATCGAGGACATCTGCGCGCTAAAGGAACAAGCCATCGGGGCTCAACATTTTGAAGAAGCTGCTAAATACCGCGATCAAGAGAAGCAACTCCGGGCGCAACAAGAAGAGCAAATTAGCAATTGGAAGAAGACGCGCGATGAACACCGGATTGTGGTCGACGAAGAGCAGATGACTTACGTCGTGGCAGAATGGACGGGGATCCCGCTGAGCCGTTTGGAGAAAAAAGAGAGTGAGCGTCTCCTCGCCCTTGAAATCGAATTACAGAAAAATATTGTTGGCCAAGATCCAGCTACCATCGCGATTGCCCGCGCGCTCCGGCGTTCCCGTGCCGATTTAAAAGATCCTCGCCGGCCCATTGGCTCATTCATGTTCATGGGGCCCACCGGAGTGGGCAAAACCGAACTCGCTAAGCAATTAGCCGCCCAGATGTTCGGCAATCAGGATGCTCTGATCCAAATCGACATGAGCGAATACATGGAGAAATTTGCGGTTTCGCGCTTAGTCGGTTCACCTCCTGGCTATGTCGGTTACGAAGAAGGCGGTCAACTCACGGAGGCCGTCCGGCGTCGGCCTTATGCCGTGATTCTCTTCGACGAAATTGAGAAAGCGCATCCCGATGCGTTGCAACTTTTGCTCCAAATTATGGAGGATGGTCGGCTCACGGATTCGTTAGGCCGGACAGTCGATTTTCGAAATACCATCATCATCATGACCACCAATGTGGGGGCACAGTTGATTCAGCGTCAGACGACCATGGGATTTGCCGCGGCCGTTGGGTCGGATTTTCATGATATGGACAAGCTCAAGGAGAAGGTGCTCGAGGAGGCTAAGCGCATTTTTAAGCCGGAATTCCTTAATCGCATCAACGACCTCGTGGTATTCCGTCCGCTGAATAAAGAGGACCTTTTAAAGATCGTCGAAATCGAAGCTGGTAAAGTAATCAAGCGCCTGGCCGCTCGTAAGATTCATTTGGAATTCTCGCCGGAATCGAAAACCTTGTTAATTGAAAAGGGCTACGACGAGAAATACGGTGCCCGGCCATTACGTCGCGCAGTCGAACATTATCTCGAGGATCCACTCGCTGAAGCTTTGCTCCGCGGTGAAGTTAAAGAAGGTGAACCGATCTTGGTAATCCGAAATGGGGACAAGCTCGAGTTTCAGATTAAGTCTCCCACCACCGAAAGTGGTGTGACCTCTTAATTTTAAGAACAGAGCTGTAACGAGCTGAGCAATCCTCAGCTCGTTTCCTTATTTGAATCCTATGGACTGCCCCCTCTGTGGCTAGAGGCTGTCTTGGCTGGGCTTAAACCTGACTACTTCAGTCCTAAAACGATCGCTCGCGCTGGGCTTAGGGGAAGAGGCCGCGTTTGGCTTTGGCTTCGGCGACGCGCGAGATGCCGAGGACTAAGGCGGCGGAGCGTCGACTGCAGCCGTACTTTTTCTGGGTCTCATCGACCGAGGCTTTCGCTTTAGCGAGCATGCGGTAGAGTTTGTCGAACACTTCGCCTTTGGTCCAATAGTAGTTCTGGAGATTCTGGAGCCACTCGAAGTAGGAGACGATTACGCCGCCAGAATTACAGAGAACATCGGGAATCAATTCGATGTCTCCACGCTCAGTGATGATTTTATCCGCCTCGTTGGTGGTCGGCCCGTTGGCGCCCTCAGCTAGAACGCGGCACTTGAGCTTTGCGGCATTTTTCTCGGTGATGACGCGTTCTAAGGCAGCAGGTATCAGGACGGTACAAGGCAACTCGAGTAACTCTTCATTGGTGACCGCCTGGCCACCGGCGTAGCCTTGCAGCGATTTATTGGTGACGGTGTAAGCCAGGGCTTCCTGTAAGTTGATCCCCTTGGGATTGTAGATGCCGCCGGTGAAATCCGAGATACCAATAATTTCCGCACCCCATTCGTAGAGCGCGAGCGCCGCTTCACTGCCGACATTCCCGAAACCTTGAATGATGACCCTTGTCTTTTCTGGCGTGATGCCGAGATCCTGCAGGTAGGCTTTTACAAACCAAGCGACGCCTTCACCCGTGGCTTCGCGGCGACCAAGCGAACCACCCAAGGCGATAGGTTTCCCCGTGATGACGCCTGGGTCAAAGTGGCCGACATGATTGGAATATGTATCCATCATCCACGCCATTACTTGCTCATTCGTGCCGACGTCTGGCGCTGGAATATCAATGTTGGGTCCGATAAAGGGAGTGATCTCTTGCATGTAGCGTCGCGAGAGACGCTCGAGTTCGGTGAGCGACATATCGCGGGCATTCACGACGACGCCGCCCTTGGCTCCACCGAATGGCAAGCCGACGAGTGAGCATTTCCAACTCATCCACATGGCCAAGGCCGCCACTTCGCCGAGCGTGACATCTTGGTGGAACCGAATGCCGCCCTTCGCTGGGCCGGTGGAGAGGTTATGCTGTACTCGGTAGCCTTCAAAAATTTCGACGGTCCCGTTATCCATACGGACCGGCATGGAAACAATAACGCACCGGCGCGGCCGTTTGGTGCGTTCGCGCAAACCGGCTTCCATGCCGAGATAATCGGCAGCTTGATCGAATTGATTACAAGCCTGTTGGAAGACCGCGGAATTATAGATCGTGTGAGTGAGGGACATGGGGGTGGGGATTGTTTTGTTGGTAATAACCTGCCGGGCAGACTGCCGTTTAGCAATTGGCTTCGAGCTGGCAGATTTGCTCAATCAAGGAACTTATTAAGGGGATAATGGCGGCCAAAATTGAAAGGAGGGAATGGCGGAATAGCTGAAGGGTTTGCAGGGTTAGTGTTAGGTTCGGAGTGAGCCCAGTACGGAATGCTTTCGGCGAGCTTGCGCGTGAGCTGATGGCGCTTACAAGATTCCGCCTGACCCATGGCCTTGTTCAAACTACATGCTGATTATCAGCCGACCGGCGATCAACCGACGGCGATTGCTGCGCTCGTGCGATCCTTGCGCGACGGAAATCGGCATCAGACGCTCCTCGGGGTAACCGGTTCCGGTAAGACCTTCACGATGGCTAATGTGATCGCTCAGCTGGATCGTCCCACCCTGATCCTATCACACAATAAGACCCTCGCCGCGCAGCTGTACTCGGAGTTCAAGAATTTCTTCCCGGAAAATGCGGTCGAATACTTCGTAAGTTATTATGATTACTATCAGCCGGAAGCTTACGTGCCGACGAGCGATACTTTTATCGAAAAAGATTCATCGATTAACGAAGAATTGGAGCGCCTGCGGATTGCTACGACGAGTTCACTGGTTAGCCGGCGCGATGTAATAGTCGTGGCGAGTGTCTCCTGCATTTACGGATTAGGTTCTCCCGAGGATTTTTCAGAGATGCGCATCACGTTACGGAAGGGCGCCATTCTGAATCGCAACAAATTCCTCGAACGCTTGGTGGAGAATCTCTACGAGCGAAATGATTATGAATTAAAGCGCGGGAGTTTTCGGGTGCGCGGCGACGTGGTGGATGTGATGCCGGCTTACCTCGAGCATGGTCTGCGAGTAGAATTCTTTGGGGATGAAATCGAAGGCTTAACTGAGTTCGAGCCAATCGGCGGGGCGATTATTCGACGCACAGAGCAATTTGAACTTTATCCTGCCAATCAATACGTAACGAGCAAGAGCCGCCTCGAGGCAGCCATTGCCGGGATTAAAGCTGAACTGGAAGAGCGCGTGGCATTTTTTGAAAAAAATCAGCAATATCTCGAAGCGCAACGGATTCGCCTGCGCACTGATTACGATTTGGAGATGCTGCAGGAGATGGGTTTTTGTAACGGAATTGAAAATTACTCTCGGCATTTGACGGGGCGGACCCCGGGGGATCGGCCATTTTGTTTGGTGGATTTTTTCCCGAAAGACCTGCTGCTGATGGTCGACGAGAGTCATGTCAGTATCCCGCAAATCGGGGGCATGTATAACGGAGACTTGGCGCGTAAGAGTACGCTGGTGAATTTCGGTTTTCGGTTACCTTCGGCGCTCGATAACCGGCCGCAGAGTTTTGCCGAATTTCAAAAAATTACAGGGCAAACGCTGTATGTTTCAGCGACACCCGCGCCGTTTGAGTTGCAGCAATCGACGGTCGTGGCCGAGCAAGTGATTCGTCCGACGGGGCTGCTGGATCCGGTCATCGTTGTGCGGCCGACCAAGGGGCAGGTGGAGGATTTGATTGGCGAAGCTCGAGCAGCGGCAGCAGCGGGGGAGCGTGTCCTGGTGACGACTTTAACCAAGCGAATGGCAGAAGATTTGACGACTTTTATGCGAGCCGCCCAGGTGCGGGTAGAGTATTTGCATTCTGACATCGACGCGCTGGAGCGTGTAGAGATTTTGCGCAATCTCCGGCGCGGGAATTTTGATGTGCTGATTGGGATTAACCTACTCCGCGAAGGCTTGGATTTACCCGAAGTGGCGCTGGTTGCTATTCTTGATGCTGATAAGGAAGGGTTTCTACGGAGTGCGACTAGCTTGATGCAGACGGCTGGGCGGGCGGCGCGACATGAGAAAGGGCGCGTGATATTCTATGCAGACGTCATGACGGCATCGATCCAGCGCACGCTGGAGACCGTCACGACGCGGCGAGCCAAGCAACTCGCTCACAATGCGGCCCATGGAATTACGCCCCGCAGCGTGCAACGCGGCGTGCAAGCCAGTTTACATGTTAAAGACGAGGCCGCCGCGGCACCGTCGCTGGCCTTGGCTGAAAGCAGTGCTGACGAAGTGGCTGCGGTGATAGCTGAACTCGAAGAAGAGATGCAAACCGCCGCCGATAAGCTTGAGTTTGAGCGAGCCGCCCTATTGCGGGATCAGATCAATTCGCTCAAATCAGGTGATTATAAAAAGCCGGATCGTTCTCGCAGTTATCGAAAGGCGAAAGGGATGAAAACCGGGAAAGCGGGAAAATCCGAAAACTGAGAACGCAGAAGAAATGGCTAGAGGCTTCAGGCTTGAGGGCGAAAGAGCAAAAAAGCTGAAAGCAGGAAAGTGGGGAATACGAAAACTTGGTAGCGGTCTTGGCCTTTAATAAAAATAAAATCAGTGAAGTCCTTGGCAAAATGACTGGGTTGATTTTGCGCCATCTATGCTTTTTCTCGCGGCTCGCGGGCTCGAGGCTAAGCGTCTAGGTTTAAGAGCTAAGTTTTAAGTTCGGATCAATTCGAGCACGTGATCGAGATTAGACCGATACCCTGTCGACACTCCCGAGCGCTTCACACCTTGGCTGCCCTTGCAATTTAAGGCTTTCCCACTTTAGCGCGGGCCGGGTTCTTTAGCGGTGTGCGTGCTGCCTTGGGCGTTAATTTTGTCGAGGGCCTCGGCAGCGACGACTTGAGAGGCATCGCCGATGATGTCGGCTTTTTTCTTAACTTTACGAGGGATCCAACTGCCCAAGGTGTTTACTTGCACCGTTTCCTCCACTTCGGCGGTCGTTGTAGCTTTTTTATCTGGGGTGGTCGGCGTCGTCGCGCAACCGCCGAGCAGAAAAGCCGCGAGAACTAAGGACTGTTTGAGTAGCGAAGGAGTATTCATAATCGGCTAGGCGATCAATTTATTCAGCTTGGTCTTCGCGGCGATTTTGGCGGCACTCGGCCATGACGCGCAGCCAGATTTCGCGAAGGTCAAACAACCGTGGCAGGGCAAAGGTGCGATACTCCGTCGCGCTCTGGTGAGCGAGCACGTCGGGTTGGCTGAGGCGAGCGATTGAAACATTGATTTCGCTGAGGGCTCGTTTGAAGAGGCAGATGGCGAGGGTGTAGTCGCCCATCTCGAGCGCCTCGACTGCCTGCACCACGTGCTCATTACCCCGATGCAGGGATGATTGGACGGCTAAGGCTAAGGCGGCGGGTACATCAGGGGTGGTCGTTACCGTTTTTTCCCACTGGGTGGTGAGACTGAGGTAAAGAGCGCGGGTCGAAATATAAACAGGATTCCGGTGCAGCGTGTAGGGCACCCAGTCATCGTCAAAGCCCTCATCGGACTCATCGGTGGATTCTTCGAGAGCGGCTTCCGTCATTTCGGCTAATTCCCAGCCCATGCGGCGGGCGACTTCATCGATGCGATCAGTGACGAGCGTCAACTGCTCGTAGTGTTTAAGGTACTCGCGAACAGCTTCTTCTTGGGCGTTGAGATACTTAACCCACTCAGCCTCGGTCCAGGAGAGTTCTCCGCGATCTTCCCAGTCATTATCGAACAACCCGTCGGAATCAGAATTGGTCATGTGATGAAGGGCTTGGCCACTTCGACCTCAATCTGCTCAGGTCAGGGCGGCTGGCAAATAAAATTCTGGTCATACTTGCTACCATCGGCTTGAGTTTCAGCGGGCCGCTTCCTTTCTTTTCTCCATGCCCACCGTCACCTATGCTCAGGTTCTCTTTACTGGTCGGGTCCAGGGAGTCGGTTTTCGCTATCAGACCCTCCAAGTAGCCAATGAATTCGAGGTCTGCGGCGGGGTCAAAAACCTCGCTGACGGCCGGGTCCAGCTCGAGGTTGAAGGGGGTGCCACTGAGGTAAATGACTTTATTGCCGCAGTTGAGGAGCGGATGGCGGATTACATTCGAAAAAGTGAGCGAACCGTGAGCTCGCGAGCGGCGCAGTTTAACGATTTTGCCCTGCGATGAACTCGCCCATGGATTATCCATGGGCCATCGAATTACTAGGTTTTGCGAAACAATATCGCGAGAGTGGGGGTGGGTATGGCCGTCCGGCGGTCGGCGGGCTGACGTTGCGATTAGCGCCAGGGCAGATTCTCGGTCTGCTCGGGCCGAATGGATCTGGCAAGAGTACCACGCTCAAGGCGCTGGCTGGCTTACTTACGCCCACGGCAGGAGAATGCCGGGTTTTTGGCCATCAGGCTGACAGTATCGCCGCGCGGGCACTCATCGGTTATCTGCCGGAAACACCGCAGTACTCCCCGCACTTAACAGGCCGAGTTTTTTTACGCTATTGTGGTGGGTTGAGTTCATTGCCTCCCGCGGTGCTCGGTTCACGCGTGAGCGCAGTGCTCAGCTGGAGCG
>CAIOCT010000088.1 GCA_903856725.1 uncultured Verrucomicrobiota bacterium | reverse complement strand
GCTATTGCCAGTGTTTTTGCGCAAACCTTGAAAGATCTCGAGCTGGTTCTCGTAGATAATGGGGCGAGCTTATCTGTGCAATCATTGGGTGAACTTGGGCGCGATTCACGATTGCGTTGGGTGCAGTGCCCAAAAAATTTCGGCATCCCCAAAGGGCATAATTTGGGAATAGCTGCTGCTCGGGGTGAGCATATCGCACTCCTTGATCATGATGATTTGATGCTTCCGCAGCGACTCGAGCGGCAAGTGGCGCTCCTGATGGCCGAGCCATCGTTAGGGCTGGTGGCTTCACGGGCCGCGACTGTTGATCAGATGGGTCGAATCATTGGCCGTGAATTCGCTCTCCTAGATGGAGACATGCAGCATCATTATACGCAATTTGGCGGTCCCGTCGTGACGCCCGCATATACGGGCCGCCGAAAAGTTTTTCAGGCCCTGCCGTATCGCGAGGAATTTACTTGGGCTGCCGATTTTGATTTTCTAGCGCGAGCAGCTGAGCAGTTTAAATTTTCAGCTAGTCCGGAGGTTTTGCTGCATTATCGTCGTCATGCTGGTCAAACTACCGTGCTGCAGGCCGCGTCCATCGCTCACGAGCAATGCGTCATTCGTCTGCTTACGGCGCGCCGGCGCGCGCACCGTCCAGAGAATTTACTGGGTGCAGGGCAGGCCTTAGAAGAGGCTCGAGGCGCGCCGCGGGATCTGGCCTCGATGTATGCCCAATCTGCTACTGACTGCTTGCGGGAAGGACTGGTCGTACTGGCAGTTTATCATGCTAGAAAAATGCTCGCGATGCGTCGTGATATTTCGGCTGTGAAGAAGGCGCTAGAAATATATGGCGCTGCTTTGCGGTTGGCCCCGCGCGAGGCGGGGCAACTTTCACGATTATTTTTTACGGGCCCGCTGCGGGCTTATGGTTTCAAGTCGGCTGAAGTAGATAAAATCGCGCTAGTGATCGGCTAAGGATTGCAGGAAATAGGGGGGCGGCTAGCAGCCAAAATTGCCACCAGATTTCCCCGCCCAGGGCGGCCGTTGTGACTGAGCCAATGGCTAGTAGCCCGGCAAAAGAAAGATCAACCGGCCCGCAGGCTTTCTCTCGCTGACCTGCGACGAGCATGGTATGATAAAATGAATGAGTAAGGGCCGCGGTCAGAAAAAATCCGGCTGGCATTATGTATGGGAGCGAAGCCCGGTAGTTTTCATTAATAAGGCCACCGATAAACCAGGGTGCGATTAACCGCAGGAGGGCCAAACCGGTTAAAGCTAGTATGTTATAACCAAGCGCGATGCGGTCCACGCGCTGAGCTAGGGCGCGGCGTTCGGCTGTGGTGTGATGCGGGGCCGCAAAGAGAGCCGGCTGAAAATATTGGGTGAAAATAGACCCCAGCAGTCCCGCGGCTATTAGGGAGATGTTTCCAGCCAAAACAAAATATCCCGCCGTGGCTGTACCGAAAAATGCCGCGACGATCCAGCGGTTGAGTCCAGCCATGATCCAACCGACTAACGCTAATCCTGCAAACAAGGGCCCATTAAAGATCGGGGTCAATTGGGGCGGCTGAGTGGGGCGAGAATTTGACCAGTAAGGTCGCAGCATCAGAGCTGCGAGCGTGGCGACCAATAGGGCATGCAGCCCTAGGCCGGTATAAAGCGCTGACGCCGTGCCCCCTGCGGCCACATAAATAATCGGTGGTAATAAAGTTCTGGTTATCGAGCTTGTGCTGGTCACCGCAAAATCTCGCCAATTTTCCTGCGCTGATTGGAGGGCGGCTTGCGCGATAGCGGTAGCTGAAAAAAGCGTGGCCGTAACCAGCAGCAGTCCAAAGCTGAACCACCCATTTTGCCGCATCATCAGTACCGACATCACCGCTACCGCCGCCGTGAGCCAAGGTAACTTGCGTATGAATGCAGGCCAGAGCTCATGGAGTAATTGCGCCCGAGACGCGGACTCGCCCCAGTAACGTCCGGTAGATTTTATCAAGCCTGCGTGCACAACCCACATGCCCAAAGGCGTCAGGCTAAGATAAAGCCCATATTCTCCATAATCTGCGGGAGTGATCAGGTGTGAGGAGATTTGTACTCCGAGTATTCCGCACCCCATGCCCACAACTTGGCCTAGGCTAATGGGCAATAGCCGAGTCGCGAATGCGGGTCGGGAGATAGGCATGGTAAATTTAGAGCGCCGGCAAAGCGTCCGCAATCATGGCCGGAGTCAATTGGGTGAGGCAAAATTGTTCTGTTTCCGTACATCGCCAACCGCAGCCGAAGCAAGGTAGATGATGTTGCACTGGCAACTGAAGCTGGGAGCGCCGCCAAGGATAACATAATCCATAGATACCGCCACCCAGTACCGAGATGGTTGGCTTGTCTAAGGCAGTAGCGATATGGACAGCCGCCGTCTCCACTGTCAGCACTACTCCAGCTTGAGCGATTTGTTCGACCAGAGCCGAGAGGCTCACCGGTAGCTCGAGGCCTACGTGCTCAATCTTTGCTTGCTGCGCAGCTTGCCTGTATTCAGCTAAAATTTGAGCTTCGGCTAGACTGCCCGAAAATATAATTGGAGCACTGCTGCGGTTGCGCCATAGACGCAGCGCCGCGATCGTTTTGGTTATGGGTAAACAGCGCTGGCTGTCCCGTGACAACGGGTACACGAGCAGCCGGCCATCGTTGCGCGTGGGTTGGGTCGTGAATTGCGGAAGGATCTGCGCCGGATTAATGCTATGCCCCAAGGCGATTTCAACCACTCGTTGGTGCGCGATTAATTCTGTGCATAGTGCTGGCAAGGCAGTGATTGGATAGCTCGCCCGCTCTAATTTGATGAGCTGGTTCGTGGCGATCCATGACACGATCATTTCATGGTAAAGATCGCGCTGGTGTCGTAGGCAGAAAAATCGATCGTAGTGGTCAGCGCTTAATTTCTCTCTTTCGCGCCACCAGAGCGGTAGAAAACCTTTCAGTAAACTGGCTGATTCCCCAGGCACACAGAATAGCCGAGCCTGAGGAAATTCTCGAATGGCTAGCGGTAAGGTGGCTTCAGCAATAATTAAGGTGCAATTTTTTTGACCATATTCTGTTAAAATGAGGCGAAGCGCGCTCAGCATCAGCACGAAATCGCCAATTCTGCCTACATCATACAGACATGCTTTACGGCGGGGCCGCCGTCGTTGTTTTGCGGTTCCTATAAGTTTTGCCACAATCCATTCACGCAGGCGCGGTGGAATCCGCGTAGGGGGTGAGCGCAACATCGGCGAGCAAAGCATCTCCCTGCACTGCCCGAAATTTTATCAGATGCAGCTTTTTTATCACCGAAGAGCGGCGTGGATGATTAAAGCATGTCTGCTTAGTTCTGATTACTTGGGACCTGGGAGGGTTTATCTCTCACTATTTAGCATATCGGGCACGGGCAAACTTGCCGTGCGGTGATCAGGCCCATAATAATCAAGCCATGACTGACCCTGTGCTCCGTGTCGCACTCGACACGCATCCGCTCTATGTTACCCGCGCTGGGGTTGCGCGCTACGTGCGAGGATTGCAGGCTGGGTTTCTCCACCTAGATCAAAAAATTCAAATCACCCCAATTACGTGGCCAGTAGAAAATTTTAGTTATGTCCAACCGGTGCGAGCGCTCAAAACGATCTGGCGTGAACTGGTCTGGGCGCCGTACATCGCCCCGGCCCTATTACGAAGTATGAACGTGCAGGTCGTTCACCACACCGCCGGCCCGTTGCTGCCTTTTATCTCCCCATTGCGTCAAGTTGTGACGCTGCACGATCTTGCTTTAATTCGCTGCCCAAGACGTTTTCGTCCGTGGCAGCGGGCTGCCGGCTTACGTCGTTTACGTCGCTTAGCTCAGGCGGATTGGGTGATTTGTGTGAGTAAATTTACCGCAGATGAAGCGATGAACTTACTCGGCCTGCCGGCCGCTAAAATAGCCGTAGTGCATCATGGCATAACTTTGGCGGCCGAAGAAAATTTACCGGTGGGTTTACCAGCAGAGTTTTACCTTTTTGTCGGCTCACTCGAGCCGGGCAAAAATTTGTCATTCTTAAAGTCTCTCTGGATGAATGCTGGGGTCTGCCTACCTCCCCTCGTGATCGTAGGCGATCGCTGGGCGGGAGTGGGAGACGAGGGAGTGGTCCCAGCTAGCTGGATTTATCTTGGGCACCAATCGGATGAGGTTCTGCTCGCGCTCTATCGCCGGGCGCAGGCCTTGCTTTTCCCCAGTCTATACGAAGGGTTCGGTTTTCCCGTAGTAGAGGCAATGGCTGCGGGTTGCCCTGTCATTTGTGCGCCGCGGGCCAGCTTGCCTGAAATTGCTACTGGAGCGATTAATCTCGTGGAGTTGGAGTCCAGTCTCTGGCTAACGGCGATGCGAGGGTTGGAGGCAGATCGGGAGAATTGGCAGCAACGCGGCCTAGCGCGGGCTCGTGAATTCTCTTGGGTGAAATGTGCACGGGAGACTCAGCAAATTTATCGGGCGGCCGCGGGCGAGTGAGCCAGCCATGTGGCTAGACGAGACCAGGTTGTCTCAATAGTAATATCTCGGATGCAGTGCGGTTCGGCATAGCGACAATAATCATTACATGGTTTGTGGAGGCAGGGGGCGCTATCCATCCAGGCGGCTTCGGAGTGAATCGGGTGGAATCGTTCTGCCAGCTGAGCGCCAAAAATAGTAAAGGTGGGCACGCCAAGTAATGCCGCAAGGTGGCCAGGTCCAGAGTCGTTGCCGATGAAGCGATCGGCGGTGGCCAAGGTGGCGAGCAATTGCGTTAGATCGCCTGATTGTTCGTCAAGAAGGGTGACTGCATAGTCCGCTTCGCGCAAGCGGGTGGCTATTTCTTGAAAATTATTATCGCCCCATTGTCGGGTGGGCTGGGCTGCGCCGGTGTGGATAACGACGTGTCGTCCGGTCCGCTGAATAGTAATCGGCGTCGGCAGATTTTCGCCCAAGGCCATGGCTACTGTCTGCCAATGGGCAAAACGATGGGGTGAGGTGGGCCGTTCTAAGGCGGCGTTTAAGAGGAGCCTTGAGCCGAGGCACGGAAACCCCAGGCTTAATTTTACCCCGGCGGCCGTCATCAGCGCGTGGTCCCGTGGATCTGGCCGGGCGGATACTGCGGCAGTCCAGCGCTGCTTACGCAGGTTTTTTATTAGCGTGAACAAATCACACCATGGCCAACGTTGCAGTTGGTATTTTCCGCTAAATGCGGTCCATGGCGCGGTGAAGGGGATAAGTTCAACTTCTGGGCAAAAATGCTGTATGAGGACCTGTGCATGGGGTTTGGCTAAAAGGGACACGCGCGCGCGTTGGGCGGCCATTCGTAAGAAAGGAATCGCGAGCGCTACGTCGCCAATACCCCATAATTCTACCACCAGCAGCCGCGGGCGGCAGTCGGCTGAGGGCGACAAGAGACTTTGCATGGAGCCGTTATCTTGTTTTTCTGGTCGG
>CAIOCT010000087.1 GCA_903856725.1 uncultured Verrucomicrobiota bacterium | reverse complement strand
GGCAATATTTCTGGGACTGGCGCTGTCATTAAGGGTATCAACACGAGTATCCTCACTCTCACCGGCAATAATACCTTTACCGGTGGCTTAACGTTGAACGGCCCTGTTTCAGTGAGCAGCGATAGCAATCTCGGCGCCGCCAGTGGATCGCTTACGTTTAATAACAACTCGCTCATAACGACCGCCAATATGGCGCTCGCCTCTACACGAAGCGTTGTCCTCGCCTCGGGCTCCACTTATGGCGGCTTTAGTCCTAACTCTGGTACCACGCTTACGTACGGTGGAGTGATCTCGGGTCTTGGCGGGCTTTATAAATGGAATTCTGGCACGCTCACGCTGACCGGCGCCAACACCTATACGGGAGACACGACCATTGGTTACGGCATACTTCAGGTCGGCGCGAACGGCACGACTGGATCGATTCTTGGAAACATCGTCGACAACGCCACGCTGACTTTCGCGCGCTCGGATAATGTCACCTTTGCCAACACAATTTCTGGTACTGGTGGACTCATCCAAGCTGGTGCCGGCACGCTCACCCTGACCGGCGCCAACACCTATGCGGGCGGAACGACCATTAGCTCCGGCATACTTCAGGTCGGCGCGAACGGCACGATTGGATCGATTCTTGGAAACATCGTCGACAACGCCACACTGACTTTCGCGCGCTCAGATAACGTCACCTTTGCGAATATAATTTCTGGCACTGGGGGATTCGTCCAGGCAGGTACCGGCACGCTCATCTTCTCTAACAACAATACTTACGCTGGCGGTACGCTCATCTCCAACGGCACGCTTCAGCTCGGCAATGGCGCGGCGGCCGGCATGCATGGTTTAGGCGATGTAGTTAATAATTCTCACCTCATTTTCAATCGTAGCGACGGCGGGCACTATGATCAGGTCATTTCAGGCACTGGCGATGTGACTAAGGCGGGAGCTGGTACGCTGATTTACACGAGGGACAATACCTACTCTGGCGGAACCATCATCAGCGATGGCGCGATCCAAGTGGGGCGTAATTCCTACGATCCCGCCGATCCCTATGAGCTGATCACCAATACAGGAGGAACCACGGGTAGCATCGGTGCAGGGCCCGTGCTCAATAATTCCCACCTGATTTTTAATCGGAGTGATAATATAAGTTACACCGGTACTGTTACCGGCACTGGCGATTTTATAAAAAATGGTAGCGGCGCACTAACCATCTCGAGCAATGCCAATGCATTCAGCGGCGGAGTTGTCATTAATGCCGGCAAGCTACTCGTGACCAATAGCGCTGGTTCCGCCACAGGAAGTGGCGCAGTTAATGTAAACAACGGCGCTGCTTTTGGGGGGACCGGCTTGATCAGTGGTGCGCTCATCATCAATGGAGGGGGTTCGGTTTCACCGGGATCTAGCCCTGGCCAACTTCAAGTGGGAAACGGGACAACCTTCGCGAGCGGTGGACACTATATTTTTGAAATTAACAACACCGCTGGCGCTCCGGGCACCAACTGGGATCTGCTCAGCATTAGTGGTGGCCTCACAATCAGCGCTACGGTGAGCACGCCGTTCGTGCTCGATCTTGTTTCACTCAACGCCGGCAACACTAATGGCTTGCTTGCTAATTTTGACCCCACGCTCGCCTACAGTTGGAAATTTGTGACGACGACCACTGGGATCACCGGCTTCTCGGCTGGGGCATTTCAATACAATGCGAGCAATTTTTCCAATAGCCTCGATATCGGCCATTTCTATGTGTCGCAAGCGGGCAACGATCTTTATCTGAACTTCACCCCAGTACCTGAACCAACCACGTGGGTGCTGTTGTCACTGGGCTTGAGCAGCGTGTTGCTAAGCCTCCGCCGGAAATCGCGGGCTCGCTTAGTCGAGTAACGCGGTTCTGTGCCGTGCGGCTGATCCAGCCTTAAGGTGCGCTGGCGTTCTCTAATTGCGCGAGTGCCGCTGGATCTAAATTAAGACGCGTAGCGGCGAGTAAACTGATCAACTGCTCGACGCTTGTTGCACTGGTAATCGGTGCAGTGAGCCCCGGGCGGGTCAGCAGCCAAGCTAAGGCAATCTGTGCGGGCGTTGCCTCATAACGTTCAGCTAAATCGAGCAATGCCGCAATAATTCGAAAGCCTCGGGGGTTGAGAAATTTTTCTACCTCAGGACTGCGTTTACTTGGCGCGAGCGTGGCATCGGCACAATATTTCCCGGTCAGAAAACCACTGGCGAGTGAGCCGTAGCAGATGACCCCAAGCTGCTCCTGCTGGCACAGGGCCGCGAGCGAGCCTTCGAATTCAGTGCGTTCGCAGAGATTATATTTGGGTTGGAGCGTTTGGTAGCGCGGCAGTTGCTCCTTTGAGCTTAATTGTAAGGCGCTGGCCAAACGCGGTGGAGTGATATTCGAGGTGCCGATCGCGCGAATTTTGCCGGCGCGCAACAGGGCGGCATAGGCGGTTAAGGTTTCTTCTAGCGGAATAGCGGTATCATCGAGGTGCGATTGATAGAGATCGATCTGCTCAACTCCTAGCCGCTGCAGTGAGCCCTCAACTGAGGCCAGAATATGTTGGGCGGAAAGTCCCGATTGGGCCGGACCCATGATGCCTCCGACTTTAGTTGCAAGAAGTACAGAGGAACGTCGGCCACTGCGTTTTAGCCAGCGGCCAATGATGCTCTCTGAAAGTCCCGGAACGCCCATCCAGAAACGGCCGTAGATGTCTGCGGTGTCGATGAGGTTAAAGCCCTCATCAACGAAACGATCGAGAATCGCCCAGGAGGTAGCCTCATCAACCGTCCATCCGAAAACATGGCCACCGAGCACAAGCGGGGCGATGGCTAGGCCAGTATTCCCTAGCGGGCGGCGGGGAGTCATCGGTTATGGAGTGAGGTGAGCGCGGGATTACGGGAGACTTATGTTATGATGGGTTGATCAAGCACACAAGCGGGAGCCGTAATTTATCTGAAAAAGAAAAAGCCACCGGCCGAAAGGCCGGTGGCTTGAAGGTCATACGCTTGAGGCGATGATTATTTCTTATTAACGACGTTGTAAAGTACAGCGGCGGCAATCAAGCCGACCAAGCCGTTATTACCCAGGCCGCTAATGATTTTCGTAACATTACCAATGGCATCCACACCAATGAATGGAACCGCGGTTCCAAACACTATCTGGAGCACAACAGCAACGGCGAGCAGGGCTACACCGAGTTCCGTAATCTTCCGACACATAGCAATAATCGTATCGATAATCATCATGTTATTATTGGGGGTTGGGGTATGTTAAGCAAAAGCGCTTAATACCCTATTTCGACGCTCTCAGGCCCAAGGCGTTCAAATATAATATCAGTCTATTAATGCTATGCAGTAGCATTAATCATATATGCGAGAAATTAAGATATGTAATAAATTTAATATCAGCATTTTATGAATTATCTCATTAATTGTTGTATTCAGGCCAAGCTTCTTTTTTTGAAAAAAAGAACTCGCTGGAAGGAGCTAGAACTAGACTGAGCGAGCGTGTTGGGGATTGGCTGTGGCGGCAGTGCCGCTCAACACCCAACCGTTCAGCGCCGAGTAATGTGCGCTACCATTAAAATATAAAAACAAAGGACCAAATCGAAGAGCAGGGTCTGCAATGACAACGGCAGGGTGTAGACCAGTGCGACGACTGG
>CAIOCT010000086.1 GCA_903856725.1 uncultured Verrucomicrobiota bacterium | reverse complement strand
GCCGTGAAGCCCAGCGCCGGCAAGGGAAGCGTTGATTTTTGCTTATCAAGAATGCGCAACACCACGCCCTCGCCGTAATTGAGCGGTGCTGTCGAAACCCGCAGGTCGATATCAATATTTTTTTTGTTATATTGCTTAAAAACAATGCGGCCATCTTGCGGCAAACGACGTTCAGCAATGTCGAGATTGCACATGATTTTAATTCGCGCCACGAGCGCCCCAGCAACGCGACCCGGCAAGCGAAGCTTTTCCTGGGTTAAGCCATCAATTCGATAGCGGACGACCATTTCTTTTTCCCACGGCTCAAGGTGGATATCGGAGGTGCCTGCAAAATAGGCTTCCTCAATAATCCGATTCGCTAGCAAAATAATCGGCGCGGACTCTTCGTTGGTTAAATCCTCTTCTTTAATCTCAGTTTCTTTATCATCATATTGCGCGCCGAGCTGATCCACGACGTCGGAAAACTGCACCATATCGTGCATCTGATCGTGTTTTAATTTCTCGCGAATATCACCCTCGCGCCCCAGGAGGCGGATTACCCGCAGCCCCGTTTTATCCTGAATCTTAGTCGCTACCGAGGTCTCGAAGGGATTGGCAAAAGCGACGAGGATGAAATCACCCACCTGCCCCACGGGTAAAATGATATTCCGCTGACAAAATTCGAGGTCGATTTTCTCGAACGTGCCATTGTGCATTTTATACCGAGCCACATTAAACGGCGCGAGCCCAAGCGCGCGGCACTTGGCGAGGAGCAACTGGAACAGCGTGATGCGGTGATCCGCTTGTAAAATCTGATCAAGCTGATCGCCCGTCGGTTCATCCGGCCGCGCCAACAAAACGGCGCGCTGCTCCAGCGTGAGCTTCCCCATCTCTTGCAGCTTATCGATAATCTGCGTTTGTGTGCGACCGAGCGGCATAACTTAAGTGGGTAACGGAGGCCGAGGACTATTCCGGCCAGCCGGCGACATCGGCGGTAGGCTTGGGGTCGTATCAGTCATGGGGAATGGCGACACACTCCCACCCGGCGCAGCGGTCCGACCGCTACTGGCTAGCGGCCGGCCGTAATTTTTATTCGCCGCCGTCTGCTCTAGCTGTGTGCGATCGATAAAATCAGCAATCACATCCATGGTGGTCGCTTGCCAAATTATCTGCCCTCCCAATTTTTTCTCCCAGAAAGACCGCACGGCCGAGCTTAGATAATAGGCTGTCGCCACAAAATGGAAATCCTCTTCATGATCAAACGGAACGCTCCACGTGGCCCAGCACGCCTCGAGATCGAGATCTCGGCGGATAGCTTCCGGAACATCATAAGTGCGCAAATCGATCACACTCACCCCGTGATCATCGACCACGTGGTGCAACAGCGCCTCTTCCGTCAGCACTTTTTTTTCGTAGACTAAAACGCTAAGCACAGAGCTACGTCGCAAATCACCGGTCGTGGCGATCTCGAGCAACCGCTCATTAGCTGCTTCCAGATCTTCAAATTTAACTAAATTGTGCTCAATCAAAGCCGAACCCAGCAAACGATTCGAGCGCATCAATAATGGTCGATATTCCGACATGACAGGGCGGCGGCTTACTTAAGCCTTGGTCGCTGGCGATTTCTTGTCTTTCGCACGCATTTTCTTCACCCGTTTTAATAATTCTTTTTTCAATTTAGGTATCCCCGTTTCGGTCAAACAAGAGATCGGCACAACTTCCACTTTAGGATAGCGTTTTTTAAATTTAACCAAATTGGCGACGGCCGCATCTTCATCCATTTTATTAGCGACCACCAAGCGGGGCTTATCCAACAACGCGGGCGAATATAGTTCTAACTCTTTTAGCAACTGCTTGTAATCAATCCGCGGATCGCGGGTATCGGTGCCGGCTAAATCCAAAATAATCAGCAGCAATTTGCAGCGCTCGATATGCTTAAGGAAGCGATGCCCGAGGCCCTTGCCGCTACTGGCCCCCGCAATCAGCCCAGGCACATCGGCCATAATGAGGCGTTCATATTCTGGGACATAATCGATGATCCCAATTTGCGGATGCAGCGTAGTGAAAGGATAAGGAGCGGTCTTCGGCCGCGCATTGGTGATCAGCGTAGTGAGCGATGATTTGCCGGCGTTCGGGAACCCCACAAGTCCGATGTCAGCAATGCTTTTTAATTCGAGTCGATAATTACCCGTTGTCCCGGGTTCGCCCGGGCCCGTTTTACGAGGAGCACGAGTAACGGAAGACTTAAATTTTGTGTTACCAAATCCGCCTTTGCCACCTTGGCAGAGGACGAATTCTTGATGGTCATGGAGAATCTCAACGACCACCTCGCCGGTCACCAGATCTGTGCAAACGGTACCAAGCGGCACGCGCAAGACGGCCGGACGGCCTTCGCGGCCATTACAATCTTTACCCAAACCGTGTTCACCCCGCTCGCCAGTCCAGTGTGGCTTGAACTTAAAATCGATCAGATTGTTCTGATCATCGTCGCCTCGGAGGATGACGTCACCGCCTTTGCCGCCGTCGCCGCCATTAGGGCCGCCCCAGGGCTCATATTTTTCACGGCGAAAGCTCACGCAACCGCGACCGCCGTCGCCCGCGCGCGCCTTAATTGTTGTTTCGTCGATAAACATGGCTCTATCAGTCTATGCCTAAGCGCCGGCGTAAAGCGCAATCGGGCGATGGACCTGAATCTGCTTAGACCACAATCTTGATCCCTTTACGCAAATACGTGGGCAAATCCAGATCCTGCCCTTCGAAAAGATTGCGATCGGATTTCTCAAACGCGCCCCGATTCTCCACGGGGTCACCTTGAAAGCCAAATTCAACCTGCTTGGGTTTATCCGCAGGCTCCGCACCACCGGCATTTTTAGCGGGCGCGACCGGCGGCTTAGTGGCAGCTGAAGCTTGGCCCGACTTCTCGCTGGTACCCCTTGTAAGCGGTGGCGCGCGGCGCACAAAATTCCGACTCCCCAAGTCAGTCGTGCCAATCACACAAAGCTCAACCCGACCAGCGAGACTCTCGTCAATGGCGGCGCCCATCACCACGTGAGCTTCTCGTCCAAAAGCCTCGGTAATGGCCGTCATCAAGTCATTCACCTTCATCAAGCTGAGATCGGCACCACCCGTAATATTCACGAGCAAACGATCCGCTTTGCGCGCGTATTCTGGCGTCTGCAATAAGGGGCACTGTTTTAAATCCTCGAGGGCTGCCTGCGCGGGATTCTCCCCCTCACCTACACCGAGCCCGAAGAGCGTCTTGCCGCCCCGGTATTGAAACACCTGCCGGAGCGCGGTAAAATCAACATTAATAAGGCCCGTCCGAGACAGCATCGACCAGATCGATTTCACGCCGCGCCCGATCCACTCATCGGCTTGCGCAAAAGAGTCCAGCACACTGGTCTGCTCCGTACCTTCTTGCAGGAGCATATCGTTGGAAAGAGGAATAACGGCATCGCACACTCGACGTAACTCCGCCAGCGCATCCTCCGCTTGCTTCAGCCGACGCCCCCCCTCAAAGCTGAACGGCAGGGTAACAAAAGCGATCACCACCGCCCCGGCCTTCACGGCAATTTCTGCGACCACCGGAGCCGCACCCGATCCCGTTCCGCCACCCAAGCCAGCGACAATGAAAACCAACTCGGTACCCTTTACGATATCGGCAATCTTATCGCTGTCTGCGACCGCTGCTTGACGCCCCATCTCCGGATCGCCGCCCGCACTTAAACCGCGAGTCAGGGCATGCCCGATTAAAATTTTGTCCGACACCGGCGAACTATTGAGCGCTTTTAAATCAGTATTGATGACCGCAAGTTGCAGCCGCTCCAGATTTTGCCGTTTCAGGCGATCCACTGCATTGGCCCCACCACCGCCCACGCCAATGAGCTTCAGATTGATGTGTCGCTCAGCAAGCGGCTCCAACGGTAATTCATTAAGAGAAGATTGCATGAGTTAGGCGGTCGCAAAAATTCGGGCGAGATTGCCCAGCCAACCCGATTTTCTCGGAGCCGGCACGGGATGCTCGTGCGCGCCACGGAGAGCGAATTCAAAAATACCGAGCGCCGTGCTAAACATGGGATCACGCAACTCGTCATTAACCCACGTAGGGGCATCTCCGCGCCGAGCCGGCAGACCAAAAACTCGGGCCGCGGCTTCCTCCAAGCCCGGCATCCGCGATGTTCCGCCCGTCAAAATAACCCCCGCTCCACAATGCTGCGCCTCGAAGGCGGGGCCGAGCTTTTGCTTTACCACCTCAAGTAACTCCAGTGTGCGTGCGGCCGTAATGGTCTCGATAGCCAATTTAGAAATTTGCCGATCACCGAAGGCGCCATCTCCATTCAGCCACACCTTATCTGTTTTGTCGCGGGTTTGGACAGTGCCCCGCGCATGGCGAAGCTTAAGCATTTCGGCTTGGGCTGTGGTGATGCGCAAACCAAGACTGAGATCATTCGTGAGGTGCTCGCCCGCGACCGCCAGCGTTCCAGTCACGAGCACATGGCCGTCACGGTAGAGCACGTAATCAGTTACGCCTTTGCCAATATCGATCACCAACGCGCCTTTGGTTCGCTCCTCAGAATTCGTCAGCAACGAACCGCTCGCCAAACTGGCGAGCACGAGTTCACGCACCTCTAAATGGTAACCGCCAATGACATGGATGTTGTCGCTCACTTTGCTCGCTGGCCCGTGGATGATCCAGTAACCCACCTCCAAGCGCCGCGCGACCAAATGCTCGGGCGCTGGGACGGTGCGGCCATCGAGTCGATAGGGTCGGCGAATTTCATGAATGCGCGAACGGCCTTCCGGCAGTTCCTTTTCTTTGGCCATCGCACACACCGTCGCCATATCAAGCGCGGTGACGATGTTATCCGCTGATTTCACATTAACGGAGGCTTCGTTATAAAATGCATCTAAGTGACCGCCTGATTGGGCCAGCCAAACTTCCTGAATACTGGCCCCAGCACGCGTGGAGGCCATTTCCAAGGCCTCATGGGTGGCTTCACAAGCAGCCTTATAATCCACTACTTCGCCTTTCATAATTCCACGGGCAGACGCGACGCCAACCCCGATGATATGCAGCAAGCGACTCGGCGATACTTGACCGACAAGCACGACGATTTTATTGGTGCCGATTTCTACGGCAGCGATGATTCTGGTACGATTAGAACTCACGTTTCCCTTTGCGTTGACCCACTGGTTTTAAAAAATTTCCGGATGGCGCTGGCGACGCTTCGGGCGAAGCATTTTCCAGCATAACCGGCACTTGGCCGTCAAAAGTTAAATTAACTGATTTAAGCATCGGATCCGGTAATTCATGAGCTCGATCGATAATATAGTCGAGCTGGGCCACTTGCTTAAAGAAAGGCCGCTTACGGGTAAAGATGATCTCAGGAATATCCTGCGCTTTAACCACAATCTCATCCGCCACCGCTAACCGCGCTAGCGAAACAATCAGCCAACCGCGATAGAGGTGCGGCGCTTGCAATTGTACGGTCGACAGCAAAGACGAGACCTCCGCCATCCCCGCAATGGGCGCGAAGCCGTCCGCCGACGGCACGAGTCGAACCCCATCAAGCCACGGCAGCCCAGCAAGCATCTGCCGGTCATAATTTCTCCCTTCATAGACTACCCCATCCTTTGCCACTAAAAGCTGCTGCGGAGCTGTCGTGCCTGCTTGCACCTGTACTCGAGCGACCGGGGTGCGCTCCTGCAAAGTGACGACGAGGGCATCCGGAAAACTGCGCGTCAGGACCGCACTCTGGATTTGTCCATGCGCGAGGAGACGCTTCCGCAGAAGCGGCAAATCGAGCGCCATCAAACTGATCGTTTTGGGTAGGGCCAAGACCTCACTGACCCACGATTGCGCCAGGACCCCGTTGGTAATCAACACGACTTCGCGAACTCGCTCACTATGCACGGCCGTCGCCAGCGACGCTCGATCGGTAGCCCAGGAATGCGCCAGATAATAAACCGAACCCGAGACTGCTGCCAGCAACAGACTAACCCCCATCGCCTTCGCCCACGCCAAAATCTGCCGCTGCCGACCGCGGCGCGACATCGCTACGGGCTGCACCTCTTGGCGAATATCACGCCAAGAACGACCCGGAGGTAACGCAGGTTTATCTTCCAGCCCGTTCATTTTTTAGCAGCGAGCGCGAGTTGAAAGCGTTCGACCGCCGGAGCGACAAGTTCTCGACACAATCCTATAAAATCCAAGCCCACGCAACGCGCGCTCATCGGCATCAGACTCGTATCTTTCATGCCCGGCAGCGTATTGATCTCTAGCAAATAAAGATCTCCTTCATTCGCTAACATGAAATCAATCCGCGCATAATCGCGTCCACCGCAGGCCGCAAAAGCGGTCTCGGCCGCTGCGCTTATTTTAGCCGCCAGTTCGTCCGAAATTTTAGCCGGAGCAAAATACTCCGTCAGTCCCTTCGTGTATTTGCTGGTGTAATCAAAGACGCCCGATTTGGGCACAATCTCCACAACCCCCATCGCCCGACCTCGTAAAATCCCGACGGTAAACTCGCGCCCAACAATCCGCCGCTCGGCGACCCACTCACCTTGCCGCAGCCCCGCTAGAGCAATCTCGAGCCCCACCTTCGAGGTCACGATCTGCAACCCCACGCTACTCCCCTGTCGATTCGGCTTGAGGACCACCTGTTCACCCAACTCAGCCGAGAGCGACGCCGCCGTGGGCTTATCGGTGGCGAAAAACTGCCGCCCCGGAGCCACTAAAACACCCATCGCTGACACTGCTTGCCGCGTGCGCCATTTATCAAAAGCCAGCTCACTGCCACGCGCATCGCAGCCAGCATAAGCAATTCCCGCCCCTTCAAGCAGCCGTTGCATGCCACCATCCTCGCCAAAAACCCCATGCAGTGTTGAGCAGACGATGTGGCGCGCCGGATCCAGCCCCAACGGCAAGGCATCCGTTTCCACCGAGAAAAATTGCGTAGGATACGTATAGGCCATCGCCAGCGCCGCCGCGCGGCCTGAACCGAGCGAAACTTCCCGCTCGGGCGAAGTGCCCCCTGCTAAAATTGCGATGGTTGGTTTAAACATGATATCAGCCTCCGGTTTGAGAGTGAGAGTGCAAGCCCGCGCGCGACGTCCGTTTAAAGAACATCTTTCCAAGCTTGTCCGTAAAGCATGACTTCCGGCTCTAGCTCAATCCCGCGGGCGCTTCGTACTCGCGCTCGGATTTTTTTGATCAATTCAATAATATCCGCACTCGTCGCAGCTCCGCGATTAATAATAAAATTGGCATGCACGGCCGAAACCTCGGCGTCGCCCACTCGCTCGCCTTTCAAACCCACTTCATCGATCAGTCGACCCGCCGAACCCGCCGGTGGATTTTTAAAGATGCAACCTGCACTGGGCTCACGAGGCTGGGACTCCACTCGCTTTTTCTGATAAGTTTCAATTTGCCCTCGGATCGTCGTGGCCGCCGCCGCTGCCGGCGCCTGCAAGTAAGCCCCGAGCGCAATAGCTTCCTGCAACTCTGCGCAATGCCGATAATCCACGTGCAGTTCCGCTTTTTTAAGTGCCTGGAGTTCACCCTGCGGTGTTACGAGCTGCACGGCCTCCACCACGTCAAACATCCACCCGCCCATCGCCCCCGCATTCATGCGTAAGGCGCCACCCACGGAACCAGGGATGCCTTCGAGAAATTCAAAACCCGCTAAGCCTGCCTTGGTCGCTAAGCCGCACAAATTTTTTAACCGCAAACCCGCCCCGACCCAGATCCGCCCATCGGGCTGAATCGTAAATTTCTGCCAGTCAGGATGCGCTAGACTGATCACCAAACCATCAACCCCAGCATCGGGAATGATTAAATTCGAGCCACGACCCAGCATTAAAACAGGCAAGCCAAACGCTTTTGCTTGGCGTAGCAGAAGGCGTAAATCGTCAAGGTTTGCAGGCTCCGCGTAAACCCGCGCAGGGCCGCCGACCCTCATCGTAGTCTTAGATCCGAGCAGTTCATACTCCAGCAACTTGGTCGCCACACCTAGCTCGCCGCGGACTGCTCGCAGAAAATCCTCCCCGGGAAGAGCCGCGTGCAACGTATTTTTCTTATCCGCACTCATGCAGGGACCTCCCCCCATTTTGACTGACGCCCCGCGGGTGAGCCGCTGGCCAGCTGCTCCAAATCGGGGACCATCGCCGCAAGACAATCTTCCTGAGCCTGTCGCCCAAGCTGGGAACGAAATTGCTCAAGCAATGCGTCCGACTGCAGCACGCGCAACACTTCCGCGCGCAAAGCTGGGAGCGCTGACTCCGCCATCACCAACCCACCGCCCTGCTGCACAAAATACGTAGCGTTTGCCCACTGATGATCATCTGCTGCTTGCGGATAAGGCAATAAAATCGCCGGCGTCGTGCAGCGCACCAATTCCGCTAGAGTCCCCGCGCCTGCGCGACTGACGACGAGATCAGCGGCGGAAAGCAAGACCCCCACCCGATCAGAAAATGCCTCAAACCAGGCGCGGACCACGAGGCCAGCTGCGTTCACCTGCGTGCGCTCCCCCGCCTGTCCCTTGCCTAAACCTGTGATGCAGTACAATTGGATGCCGGCATCCGCCAACGCCGCCCAATTATCCTCGGCCCATTGGTTAAGATTACTGGAGCCCTGACTGCCCCCGAGCAACACGAGCAATTTTTGCGTGGGATCTACGCCTAGCTGGGCGCGCGCCGCCGCTGGCGATTGCCGCACAATATCCGCACGCACCGGCAAACCCGTAGGACGTACCCCGCGACCCCGTCGACCGGGCAAAGTCACCCCCGGAGGCAAGTAAAGCCGTTGCGCCACCCAAGAAAGCAGGCGAATCGCCCGACCAGGAATACGATTAGCTTCATGCAAAGCGACAGGGATGCCTCGCAGCCAACCGGCCAGCACGACCGCAGCACTCGTGAAGCCGCCAAAACCAATAATAACATCCGGTCGATACGTGCGGATGAAACGCAGGCTAAATAATAAACCTCTCAGCTGTTCTGCATAAAAATGCAGCAAACCCCGCGGCCCCCAACTGAAAGGAGCACTCGGCACCCGCTCTACCGACAACTGCGCGTAGTGGGCCACGAGGCGCGTATCTACTTTTTTCTGGCTGATGAAAAGGGTGACGCCATGACCTCGCGCCAGCAGCGCTTCCGCCAACGCAATCCCCGGCGAGAGGTGCCCACCCGTGCCACCACAAGCGATGACAAAGCGCCGCGTCTTGGCTTCCGCCGCACTCATGCGACGACCTCCGTTAGCGAGCGGCGGCGGACCAGCGGCGTTGGCCGTTCCCAAGTGCGGGCGGAATTAATAATCACGCCCACCAGTAGACCCATCAGCAAAAGATTGGACCCCCCAGCACTAATAAAGGGCAAGGCCATCCCCTTCGAGGGCAGCAGACTGGTGACCACACCAAGATTGATAATGGCTTGCAGACAAATCAGCAGGATCGCGCCCGTCACAAGGAGAAATTGAAAAAGATTAGGCGCGCGCCGCACATGCAGCAAACCGGCGACGAAAATTGTTACAAAAAGTATGACGACAATTAAGGTAAAAATCAGCCCCATCTCCTCCCCCATGATCGCGAAAATATAATCGGTATGCGCTTCGGGCAAAAATGCATTCTGTTGGCGCCCATTGCCAAGTCCGACGCCATCCACGCCGCCAGCTGCAAACGCCAACATGGCCTGCCAAGGTTGATAGCCGGTGCCTTGCCGATTAGCCTCAGGATCAAGAAAGGAAAGTACGCGCTGCAGTCGCAACGGATTAAATAAGACGAGCAGCGCGAACAGGACTAACAACGAGCCAATGGCGGGGAGCAGAAATTTCAAACGGGCACCCGCCAAAAAAAGCAGGACCACCCCGATCGTGCCGATCAGAAAAGCAGCGCCAAAATCTGGCTCCACAATAACTAGCACAGAAAATAATCCAATCCAGCCGAGCGGAATAATAAAACCCCGCAGTAAATCGTGGAGCTTGCCCTGGTTGAGCGCCAGATAATGTGCGAGGGAAAAGACCATCGCGAGCTTGGCGAATTCCGAAACCTGCAAACGAACGCCCCCCCAGCCTAGCCAACGGCGTCCCCCATTTACTTTAATCCCGATGCCGGGAATCAAAACAAACAACAATCCGACCAACGCGATGGCGCCCACCACCCAGGCGAATTTACGCAACTGCTCAAGATCAACAATTGCCACGACCCAACCCGCCGCGATGGCCACCGCGAGAAAAATAAATTGTTTATAGAGGTAGGCGTAGGGCCCGCCTTTGATGGGCGAACTCGCGCTAAAAAGCACAACGAGACCGAGCGCCACCAGCGCCACGACGCAGACGACGATGACGCTCGCGGGGGTGATCGTAAGAGGTCGGCGGGGTACAGCGCTCGGCGAACTCACCAGGAGAGTGGTTTACTTCTTAGGCGGCTGTTCAACGGCAGGTGTTTCCACCTTGATCGTTGGCACCTCAGTACCCGCACCCTTCAAGCCAGCATCGAGATCTTGCCCAGGAGCTGGGACCGTCAGTTCAAAATGAGGCGTGTTTACCGCTGGCGCTGGGGTCGCAGCGACCGCAGTAGGGGCGGCCTTGGTGGTCGCCGCGCCCGGGCTCTTTGCGCCAACCGCCTTGAAACCAGGAATAACGAGCTGCTGGCCTACGCGGACTTTAGAAGGATCGGTGATGCTATTCGCAGCAGCGAGTTCGCCGGTAGATACTTGATATTTACGTGCGATGACGCCGAGGCTTTCACCCGACTGCACGGTGTGTTTCACTGCATCGCCCCGTGGCACCACGGCTGCGGGTTTCTCAACCGCAATTTTTGCCGGAGCTGCTGCCACCGAGACATCTTTAGCTGCGCCGCCAATTTTGCCGGGAATCATTAATTTTCTGCCGAGTTGGAGGGCCGTGCCACTGCTCATATTATTTGCCTTGGCGAGAGCAGCGACTGAGAGATTATTTTTCTTCGCGATTTTCGACCAGCTGTCGCCTTTCACCACGGTGTAAGTAGTAACAGGCGCAACCTCAGCGGATGAGGTAACGGGCGCTAGCGCGGCGGCCGCCGGTGAACCCGGCCGGGTGGGCGTTGCATGCCCGGCACTCAGCGCAGGCGAAAAAGTTAATGGCGCAGCCACGCTCGTCCCAGTATCGACCGGCTGAGTCGCCGATGGGGCGACCGGCGCGGTGGCGTCAGGTGTTGGAATATTACGCGGACCCGACTGGCAGCCGGGACTAGCAAAAATGAAGATGAACGCGAGGAAGTGCACCGCGACAACTGCTCCGAAGATTTGGAGGATTTTCATAAGTAGAATATGTGAGGTAGGATGGTTATTTTGCTATCTAAAAATATTAAATATTCGGCGCTTTTCATTGGGCGGATACCGTCGGCGGCAACTGACCGAGTAAACGTGTTCCGGGAAAAATTCCCGCACTTCGCATGAGCGGTCCCTCCGGGATGATCGCTTGGCCTCGATGCAAACGGCGCAATTTAGCCAGTGAGCGCACGATGGGCTGACGCAATAGGACCAAGCTAGAGCGGGTCATTACCCGGAAATGAGCGCTATTATCACTATTATATTCGATAGGCATAATCGGAGTAGTTACCGCAGTTTTAACGTAGCTAGCCCAGCCAAAGCGCACCCCAGAGAGAGCACCCAAAAGCGCAAGACCACCTTGCTTTCCGGCCAACCCTTTTTTTGAAAATGATGATGAATCGGCGCCATCAAGAAGAGCCGTTCGCCGACGCCGGAGCGGCGTTTCGTCAGCTTAAACCAACTGACTTGCAAAATGACCGAGACCGCTTCGAGCACGAAAACTCCGCCCACCACGATCAGAGTGAATGGTTGATGAATCATGAAGGCCATCACCCCAATCAGGCCACCGAGGGCCAGCGAACCCGTATCGCCCATGAACACTTCGGCAGGATGAGAATTATACCATAGGAAAGCCATGCAGGCGCCAATGAGCGCTCCGCAAACAACCGTCAATTCTCCGGCTCCGGGTACATGACTAATTAAGAGATAGCCGGAAAAATCTACTCGGCCAGCCACATACGCCATGATGCCAAAAACAAGTGCAACCGTGATCGTGCACCCAACCGCAAGCCCGTCTAAACCATCGGTGAGGTTGATCGCATTACTGAAACCAACGATCCACAGATAAATTAACATGAGCAGTAACCACCACGGCATGTAGTGGATCACGGCGGTCTTCACAAACGGCACCCACAGTTCACGAATCTTACCGGCGCTGAGGGGGTGCCACAGTAAAATCCCCAGCGCGAGTATGGTCGTGGCTGATTGCCACGCAATTTTTTCCCAGGATTTAATCCCGTCTTTATTTTTGTGAACCACCTTCAGGTAATCATCTCGCCAGCCCGGGATGGTAAGGAGCGCATAAACCAACAGGGCCACAAAAACCCAAACATTGGGTTCCGCCCAGAGCACACTGCTCAAAAATACCGAGAGAAATATGATTAACCCGCCCATAGTCGGCGTGTGACGTTTATCAAAATAAGTAGCGCCCAACGCACCCGTGCGCTCGTCGATGTAGTCGTGACCAAATTTCAATTCCCGGAAACGGCGAATCAGCCAAGGGCCAATGATGAAACCAATCACGAGCGCGGTAATCGCCGCGCCGATGGTACGCACGCTATTATAATGCAACAGCCGTAATGGACCGAACGAATCACCGTAGGCCGCAAGATAACTAAGCATGGGGCGCCTCCGTCATGATTAATTCAACGCGATCGCTCGCGGTATGCTCGCCGTCACCCTCGCCCGACGGCTGCAGGCCTCGGCCCTCGCCCACTCCGGCTTTTGATTGTTGGATCGTAGATGCCATTTTAGTGCGTAGCCACAACCGCGGTATCCGCGAATACGGTTTCAAGTTGGTACCGGCGACTGCCTTTCAAAAAAACTGCTCCGGAAAAATCGGCCAGCCGCAGCCGCACTGGCTGCAAGTCAGCAATCACCGCAATCTGGTCGGCCGCATTGCCATTTTCTAATAACCCTTCCCGCAAAGCCGCCGCCTGCCCACCGATCACAAATAAATGATCAGCCGGCCGCAAATGAATCTGTCGGCCAACTTGCTGGTGATACGCTGCTGCGGTTGTCCCGAGTTCCTCCATACACCCCAACACGTACAGCCGGGGAAGATTCGGGCCGACCTTGCCCTGAAAAGCCTCAAGCGCATCAAGCATCGAGGCCGGATTGGCATTATAGAAATCACAATAGACTTGGGCGCTACCGTATTGCTGCAGCTCGCCACGCCATTTTGAGGGCAACCAATTTGCGATCCGCTGCTGCAAGTTGCTATCCGTCACCCCCAGCTCTCCTGCTAAAGCCAGCGCAAGTGCTGCATTCGCGGCCATCCCACTGGAAACTCGAGGTAACCGAAAGTGCCGTTGACCACCCAACGTGACCTCCGTCGATTTGGACCGCTGTGTCACTTTAAATTTCAAACTGCGGCCGTCCCCCGCCGAATAATTTTCATTTTCAGGCACCAATACGAGGGCGTTCACCAACGCGCGTAAACTCTCAAACTGGCCGGCGCTGGCGGGGAATAATTTCAAACCGCCCGCTCGAGTAGCCGCCAATAATAAGGCCTTCTCTTCCGCCACCCCCGCAAGTGAACCGAGCCCAGCTAAATGCGCCGGAGCCACGAGCGTGAGTAGACTATGATCAGGTTCGATCATTTCAGCCAATGGCGCCATCTCGCCTGGTCCACTAATTCCTGCTTCAATCACCGCGTAAGCCTGCCGCGTCGTATCAAGCTTGGTTAGCGTCAAGGGCACGCCGATATGATTATTTAAATTCCCCTCAGTGGTGAGCACGTGCGTCGACCCACCCAGTAAGATTCCGAGCAAGTCTTTGGTCGAAGTCTTGCCCACACTGCCGGTAACCCCGATCACCGTACCGTTAAATTCTCGCCGATGTTCCCGCGCGATGCGTTGCAGCGCCAGCAAGGGATCCGCCACCACCAATTGCGCTAAGCGACTGCCAGACACCGCCTCACTAACGATTGCCGCCACAGCACCGCGCGCGGCGGCCGCCTCGAGAAAATCATGTCCGTCACGCTGCCCTGTTTTCAACGCGACAAACACCTGCCCAGAAACCAGCAATCGGGTATCGGCCGTAAAGCCACTCATCGGGCTCGCAGGGGTTCCCACCCAGTGTCCACCGGTCCAAGTCGCTATTTTTTCTGCGGCAAAAGCGGGCATTGGCATCATTAACCCAACGACCTCGTGAGTAACTCCCGCGCCACTTGCCGATCATCAAACGGTACAATGGTGTCAGCCAATTTCTGATAAATTTCGTGCCCCTTCCCCGCGATGAGCACGCAATCACCAATGCGGGCTCCGGCCAACGCCTGCTGAATCGCTTCCCGCCGATCCGGCACAAAAGCGATCCGCTCAGCCGCGATCACCCCCGCTTGCTGATCTGCAAAAATCTGAGCCAGCGGCTCTGCCCGGGGATTATCAGCGGTCACCCAAACTTGATCCGCAATCTCCTGCACAATTTTTGTGAGCTGCGCACGGTGGGATCGATCACGCTGACCGCCGCAACCATAGACCACGAACAGACGCCCTGGCGTCAGGGTCCGCAGCAGACTTAACGAAGCCCGCATGGCGGCGGGGGTATGGGCATAGTCGACAAAAACCTGCGCAGCAGACCCAGCTGAGATACGTTCCATCCGACCAGGTACTGCGGAAAAATATTTTAAACGGACGGCAATGACCGCTGGATCACGACCCAGCGCATAACAAGCGGCAAACGCCGCGAGTAAATTACTGACATTATAACGACCGAGCAGCGGGCTTTCTACCTCGATCGCCCCTTCTGGCCAAATCAAGCGAAAGGTGGTGCCACGCGCAGTCACCTGCACTTGCTCCGCTCGCACGAGCGCAGTCGCTGACTCCCCAAAGCTGATCAGGCGTACCCCGGCGGGGAGCGCCGCCGCCAATTTGCGACCGCCGGCGTCATCAATATTCACCACCGCCGCCTTCGGTAAAGGCCCATTCTCACCATTAAAAAACCGCCCCTTGGCACTGAAGTAAGCCGCGATCGTCTGATGGTAATCAAGATGGTCCACCGTAAAATTAGTAAACACCGCCACCCCGAACTGCAGACCGCCCACCCGCTGTTGATCGAGGCCATGCGAACTAACTTCCACCACCGCTTGGCGGCAACCGGCCTCACGCATCTGCGCCAAGAGACCATATAATTCTAAAGACTCCGGCGTCGTCTGATACGCTGGCACCACTCGATTCCCGAGCTCGTAATGGATCGTCCCCACCAGACCGACTCGCTGAGTTGTCGTCGCTAATAAATGCTTAATAAGATGAGCGACCGTCGTCTTCCCATTCGTGCCGGTGACCCCGAGCACGTCCAGCGACCGGTCCGGGAAATGATTAAAGCGCTGCGCCGCTTTCGCGAGAGTCCACCGGACATCCGCTACTTGGATATAAGTCACGCGCGCCGCTGTCCCACTTGGAATTTTCTCGGCGACAATGGCAACTGCCCCACGACTAATGGCTTGGTCGATAAAAGCATGCCCGTCGTTCCGGTTTCCCGGTAGCGCAAAAAATACATTACCAGCCAGCACTCGACGGCTATCGCTCGCGAGACCCGAAATAGGACGAGCTAACTCGCCTTTGCTCGCGAGAATTTCATCGGCCGGAAAATAGTCCGCTAAATTTGGAGCCGTCTTGAAGAGTCCAGTTGTCGGCCGATTTTTCACCCGCGTCCGGACGACGGGCTGGTCCCGGAAAGCCGCCACCAGCGGATAATTAGGAGTGAGATAACCAATCATTGGAAACCTCCTTGCGCAGCGAGAAAAGTCCGATTGGTCGGTAGCACTGGCTTGATATCCAGATACTGGATGAGTTGCTCCGCAATATGGTGGAATGCGGGTGCAGCCACCACGCGTCCGTAGGCCGTACCGCCGGCGACGACCGCGTCATCAACGATCACCGATAAAACAATTTCTGGCCGACTCGCTGGGAAAAAGCCCACAAAGGAAGCGACGTGATGGTTCGTGCTGTATTTGCCGCCGATAATTTTTTGGGTAGTCCCCGTCTTTCCCGCGATCTCGAAGCCCGGAATATCAAAGCCCTTCGCGGTACCCTCGCGCACTACGCCCGTGAGGAGCTGGGCCAATTGGGCGGCCGTGCTGGGCTTGAGGACCTGCCCTCGTTTTTCGGCGGTAAAAGTACGCACAATATTTCCATTCGGATCCTTAATTTCTTTGATAATCTGCGGGCGCAAGAGCACGCCACCGTTCGCCACCGCGCTCATCGCCATGTGAATTTGTAGTGGGGTCGCGGCTACCGCGTGGCCCATCGGCATGCGCGTTATCGTCAGGCCGTCCCATTTGGCCGGCGAAGCCAGCTGACCCCGCACCTCGCCCCCGAGACCAAAGCCCGTCGCTTCGCCAAAGCCATACGCGCGGACATAGTCGTAAAAGCGCTGCTCGCCCATGAGCATCGCCAGCTGCGCCGCTCCGCGATTACTCGAATGCGCCACAATATCAGCCACACTCAATCGCCCAAACGCTTCATCTTCTTTCGGTAATTTTAGTGTGCGACCCTTGTAGTCGATGGTCGGATTACCACAGTCGAAAGTGGTACGCGGGGTAACCAAACCTTCATTTAAGGCCGCCCCCGTTGCGACGATCTTAAAAGTCGACCCCGGCTCGATCATGTCCGTGACCGCATAATTACGCTGCGCGTCGAGGGGGGCTTGGTTATAATGATTTAAATCGAAGCTTGGATAGTTCGCGAGGCCGAGAATCGCTCCCGTCATCGGGTCGCTGGCGATAATCGTAGCAAAATGCGGCTGAAATTTATCGGCGATGGTTTTTAATTCTTCCTCGATGATGTGCTGTACTACGGAGTCGATGGTCAGCACGACATCGTTACCGTTGGCAACCGGCACCTCGCGCGAGCGGAATTGCGCGAGTTCACGCCGCGCTCCATCTTTTTCTGATTCAATCCACCCATCCTGCCCCTTGAGATAGAGATTAAAATGATGTTCCGCCCCGCTGACTGGCGTGCCTTCTTTATTCAAGTAACCGATCAGGTGCGCCGCGAGTCCATCGCCCGGATAGACTCGCCGATAAACCCGATCGTGCGTAATCCCGCGAATGCCCAAAGCTTCGATTTTGTCATAGACGCTCTCCGGTAAAGCCTCCCGCAGTTTTACCCAGCGGTCCTTAGTCACGCCATCTACCTTGCCATCGCGCTGATCTTTCAGCGGGTCAATCGGTCGCATCGCTGGGACAAACGCTTTCTCTACTTCAGCCACCGACAAATCGAGTAAAGCGGCTAATTGCACCCGCTTGGTTTTTTCCTCGGCGCTCTTGCGGGCGCGTTTGTTGGGATTTTTTTCTATCTCGAGGTATTCTTGCAATGACCAAGGATCGACCGCGACGGTGATTTCCGAGCGAGAGGTCGCTAGTAAATTTCCCCGCGTATCAAGAATAGTGCCGCGCCGGGCCTGCTCGACGACGATCTGGCGGCGCGCCTTGTCCACAAAGCGCAACAACTCGTCCCGATCGATCACGTGTAAGAACACTAACCGCACGCCCACGCAGACGAAACAGGCAATGACGCCGATCGCGAGTAGGCTGAGACGATTAGAAGCAAAACCCTTCGACATGAGATTAACGCAGGGCTGCGGTTAGCACGCGAAAAGCGGGGGCCTTGCCTGAATTGAAAGTTGCGGCTGTCAGATTAAAAATTTCGCTATTCCGCTTCTGCGCGAGGCGTAATTCGGGTGACTCAGCGACGCGCACCACCTGCACTTCGCGAGGCGAACCCAGCGCGAGCCGCATCGCTTGGTTTTGATGTAACAGCGCGTCAGGATTCACCGCGGTCGCTACTTGGGCGTTAACTTCATCCAATCGACGATCGATCTCAGCCAATTTGCTTACGAGAACGCGGTTGCGATTTGCCGCCTGTGAAAGACCTTGGCGCGCCCACACGGCACCAAGGCCCAGGGAACCAGAGAAAATCAGGAGCAACAGAATCAATGCAAAAAAGCGATTAATGAGGCCGGGGGCCGGAGGTGGTTTCATGGCGATGAATTAAATTTTACGGAGCACGCGCAACTTAGCGGAACGACTTCGAGGATTAGCGGCTAGTTCACGCTCCGAGGGCGTCAGCGGTTTTCGAGTCAGTGGCTCGGCATATTTGGCCCGCAGTTGCTGAGGCGTAGCATCATTGGCATCAACCGGTTGGCCGCAGGCCTTGCGGAAAAATTGCTTCACCGGGCGATCCTCAAGAGAGTGAAAACTGATCACCGCGAGCACCCCGCCAGGTGCCAGTTTAGCGAAAGCCACTGGCAACGCTCGTTCGAGTGCGCCCAATTCATCATTCACAGCCATCCGAATGCCCTGAAAAGTGCGCGTCGCAGGATGAATGCGACTCTCCCGCTTAACAGCGGCGGGAATCGCTGCCGCGATGAGCTCAGCCAAAGCGGCGGTGCGTGCGAGTGCCCCGGTGCCCCGAGCGCCTTCAATCGCATCGACTACGCGCCGCCAGTTTTTTTCCTCACCCAAATCGCGCACCGCGTTGACGAGCGAATCATGGCTCGCGTTTTCCAGCCAAACGCCAGCCGCCGCCCCCTCCCGCGGATCCATGCGCATGTCGGTGATGGCGTCATGGCGAAAAGCAAAGCCGCGCTCAGCTTCGTCCAACTGAAATGACGATACACCCAAATCAAACATGATCCCCTGCAAGCCGGTCTCCGGTAGCGCCGTAAGATCGCCAAAATTTAAATCAACAAAGCGGAAGGTCGCCGGAAACTCAGCACTTAACCCACCGGTGCGGGTCTGGGCTGCCGGATCCCGATCAAGGGCAATTACGCTCGCCCCAGTCGCCAAAATAGCGCGGGTGTGCCCGCCCCCACCGAACGTGCAGTCGAGGTAGACCTGCCCAGGAAGTGGGGCGAGGTATTCCAAGACCTCAGTCAACATGACGGGTTGGTGGCCCTGAGTCATCACGAGCGGCAAAGATTCAAGCGCGGGCGCGAGCATGGATTTTTTTCCACGAAAGCCCGAGCGTGAGCGACTCGCGGAGCAAAGCGCGTCGGTTGGCACAGAAGATGAGCGCGAGCCTCGGTAAAGGTTGCGGACGAATCAGCGTAAGGGTCTTCATGATTTTAGAGCCCGATGCGGCGCATCATGTCGCCGAAGTTTTCTCCCGCCGTTGTGCGTTGCAGATCCGTCCAACGCGCCGGACTGAGAATATTAAAAGTATCGCCCATGCCGGACAGCACGGCGTCTTTCGCAATGCCCGCATGACGCAAGAGGTCGGGGCTAATGCCGAAGCGACCCTGCTTATCGAAGGTAAAGGAGAGGGCTTCCGAAAAAATCTTGGCCTTCACCGCCTGCGCTTCGCGGTCCGATATTTTCATCTCGGAAACCTGCGTGAGTAATTTTGCCACCCGCGCGGGCGGCAGCACCGCGATATAACTATCAGGATGCGGGATCGCCAAAAACGTCTCCGTGTCTGTATGCGCCCAACGCCACAACGACGGAATCGTGAGACGATTCTTGTCATCGAGCGTGTGCTCAAAACGGCCGGAATAAATTGTGTTACCTGAAGACGCCATGGGTGAGTCCGGGGCCCTAACTCCCCAGAACGCCCCATTTCTCCCCATTCCCTACCCCCCAGTCAAGAAAACACTCAATAATTTTGCCTAAAATTTATTCACAAATTGCTGCCAAACGGAGGTTACGAAAGGTCGACCTCCCAAAACGCTCAAAAAATAGCCACATGATGCAAATCAATGTCTTTAATTCAAAAATTGAGATGTTCTGCTGCCTTTCTGGGCACGACAACTAGGCAGTAGTTTATCGAAATGAGTGAACGACACATTTACCGACCACCAACTTTCTCATCTTCACTTTAAGATCGGCGCAGTTGAAGAATATAAATCCTCGAGCCGATTACGGGACTGACCCAAAAAATAGCTCTAACCAAGAGCTGACTCGTCGGCGACCGCAGCGGATCCAGCGTGAAATAAAACCCGAGCGTTTAAACCAGTCACGTGTTGACCGAGCCAGAGATTGCCATCGCTCCACATTGTTATCATTCTGACTGAATGCAGGAGCTCGACGACCTAACTCAAGTGGCCAGCCGGCGAATCACCGGTATTGGCGGGCAAATTCGAGCCAACTTAATTCCACCTTTATGGCGGGAAGTCGCCAGCTACAGCCACGAAAAATTTCGCGCTGATTTACTCGCAGGCGTCACGGTTGCCGTCATCACCATTCCGCAAGCCATTGGTTTCGCCCTCGTCGTCGGGCTACCGATTCATGCAGTCCTCGCCACTGCGGTGATCGGCTCCTTGATCTGTGCCTGCTACAGTTCATCCCACCACCTTGTTTTTGGGCCCACGAATACGATTAGTATTATTTTAGCAGGCGCGGTGCTTAGTCTCGCGGATGTTCCCCTAACGCCGTTGGCGAAAGTCCTACTGCTTGGCTGCATCATCGGCATCATTCAACTGACAGCGGGATTAACAAAAACAGGGCAACTCACTCAATTTATTTCGCGCACAGTGATCATCGCCTACACGACGGCCGTGGGCATTTTGATTATTGTCGGCCAAATTGGAAATTTACTGGGAATTGATCGGGCCCCAGCAGTCAGTTTGCCCGGTATCGTGCATCACTTAATCACGAGTTTTCTCAGTTTAGATTTTAATTATCTGACGGCAGCGACGGGGGCGGGTTCACTGAGCTTACTCTATCTCTTGCGCCGCTGGCGACCGCGCTGGCCGGATGGGCTCATCGTTTTGTTTCTCGCAAGTATCATCGCCGCAACTCTCAAACTCGAGGACCACGGTTTACGCCTCGTGCGCGATCTGGGCGAAATGGTGAGTGCGATGCCAATTTTTACTGGGTTTCCCTTAAACCGAGAAGGCTTACTCCTGCTGCCGCGCATCACGGGCACCGCGATCGCCATCGCCTTGCTTGGCATGATGGAAGCTATCTCCATCGCGAAAACCTTGGCGGCTCGATCCGGCCAGCGGCTCGATCCGAATCAAGAGCTGATTGGCATGGGCCTCGGCAATCTTGCCGCCACCGCCTTTGGCGCGATGCCAGGATCCGCTTCCTTTTTGCGCAGCGCTACGAATTTAGCGAGCGGTGGTCGCACCCAATTTGCCACCATCATCAGCAGTATCGGCGTCCTGTTCGCGGGACTCCTGCTTTCCCCACTGCTGAATTACATCCCCATCGCGGCGCTCGCAGCCTATCTAATCAGTATTGCCTTTCGTTTATTTAACCCGGCCCAAATCACCATCGCTCGTCGCTCCACCCGCGCTGACGCCGCGGTCTTCTGGGTAACGTTATTTGCCGCACTCTTCCTGCAACTTGATACCGCCATTTATGTCGGCATTGGATTTTCACTCGTGCTATTTCTGCAAAAAGCAAGCGCCCCCACTCTCATTGAACATGCCTTTAACGACCAAGGCCAACTCGCCCAGATCGACACCCCCACAGAACGCAATAGCCCCCAAGTTTCCATCGTGCATGTTGAGGGCGACTTATTTTTTGGCGCGGCGGATATTTTTCAAGATGGCGTCCGCCGTCTTGCCGAAGACCCGCAGATCCGGGTGTTTATCTTGCGCATGAAAAACGCGCGCCATCTCGACGCCACGACGGTCATGGCGCTCGGTCAATTATTGGAATACCTCCAATTGGAAGGACGCCATCTGCTTATTTCGGGCGTTCATGGCGACGTCGCGGCCGTACTCAAACGCAGCGGCCTCGCCCGAAAAATTGGCTACGAAAATATCTTTCCCGCCGAGGATAATCCGACCCTCGCGACAAAAAAAGCACTGCAACGTGCCCAGGCACTGATCGGGGTTAAGCCAGAACTGCGCGTCTTTTACTCGCAGCCATCACCTGCTAATTAAGCGCGCACTTTCCCGTCAGTTCTCTGGCCATGCCACTTCGCTCTTATCCCTACACGCTCGAACTCGCCCACCCTTTCACGCTCGCAACGAGTTCGCGCACCACGACGCCGGCCTTAATGGTCGAATGGGAGCACGAAGGTCTGACTGGCTATGGCGAGGCCGCCATGCCGCCCTATCTCGGAGAGACCCCGGCGAGCGCCGCCGCTTTTTTAAAATTAGTCGACCCCGCAGCCTTTCCCGACCTGCAGCAAATCGCGACCATCGGCGCACACATTGATGCATTGGCTCCCGGTAATCCCGCCGCGAAAGCCGCCCTTGATTTAGCCTTACATGATTGGGTTGGAAAAAAATTAAACACTTCATGGCACCGCCACTGGGGCCTCGATTTGACCCGCATCCCGGCCACTTCTTTCACGATCGGCATCGATACCCCAGCGGTGGTGCGGCAGAAAACGCTCGCCGCGGCGCCCTATAAGATCCTGAAAGTAAAATTAGGCCGCGATACGGATCGCGAACTGATCACCACGATTCGCCAAGTGACCGACAAGCCCCTCACCGTCGATGCCAACCAAGGCTGGTGCGATCGTGAGGACGCGCTGCGCATGAGCGAGTGGCTGGCCACTCAGGGAGTTTTGTTCATCGAACAACCGATGCCTAAAGAGCAAATCGATGACACCGCCTGGTTGCGCGAACGCAGCCCGCTTCCCTTAATCGCCGATGAAAGCGTGCAGCGCTTAGTTGATGTACCCGCCGCGCGGGGCGTATTTGACGGCATCAATATCAAACTCATGAAATGCACGGGGCTGCACGAAGCGCATCAGATGATCACCCTCGCCCGGCAGCTAAATCTGAAAGTGATGCTCGGCTGCATGACTGAAACCTCCTGCGCGATCTCCGCCGCGGCCCAACTTTCTCCCTTGGTGGACTGGGCCGACTTGGATGGGGCGCTCCTGATAAAAAATGATCTCTTCAACGGCGCCCAACTCGTGGATGGTAAAATTATCCCAACTGATGAGCCTGGTCTCGGTCTCACCAAACGCGGCATCCCCTCCTCACCCTGATTTTTATTTATGACTTTACGTGAACAAATCGGTCAGCTCCTGCTCGTCGGTTTTCGCGGATGCACACCGGCGGAGTGTAGTTTAGTGGCGCAAGCGATTCGCGAACAACACCTCGGCAGCATTATTTTATTTGATCAGGAAATGGCTGATCCCACCACGCGTCGGCGCAACATTGAATCACCCGAGCAAGTTCGCGCGCTGATCACCCATCTCCAAGCGCAGGCGGCCCACCCCTTGCTCATCGCCATTGATCAGGAAGGCGGTCGGGTTAATCGACTCAAACCCGAGTATGGATTTCCCGGGAGCAGCTCGCACGAGGAGCTTGGCCGGCTGAATCAGCCGACCGAGACCTACCGTCACGCAGCGCTGATCGCCCGCAATCTCGCGACCCTAGGCATCAACTTTAATTTGGCGCCGGTGGTTGATCTCGATGCTCATCCTGATAACCCCATCATCAAGGGGAAGGGCCGGAGTTTTTCAGGCGATCCAGCCGTCGTCGCTCGACATGCGGCTGAATTCGTCGACGCCCACCGCGCCCACGGTGTGCTAACTTGCGCGAAACATTTTCCCGGACACGGCAGCGCCACTGCTGACACCCATCTTGGCCTCGTGGACATCACCGACACTTGGCATGAGCGCGAACTCACCCCCTTTCAACAGCTCATCTCCGCTGGTCGATGCGATGCCATCATGAGCGCCCACGTAATTAATCGTCACCTCGATCCAACCTACCCAGCGACCCTCTCGCGGGCAGTCCAAACCGGGCTACTCCGTGAACGATTAGGTTTTCAGGGGGTAATCATCAGCGATGACATAGAAATGAAGGCGATCGCTAGCCATTACGGTCTCGCCCAAGCCATCCCGCTCGCTTTGGAAGCGGGCGTCGACGTGCTCTGTTTAGGAAACAATCTGAGTTATGATCCGCAGATCGCTGAGAAAGCTGCGACCATCATCTTCCGTGCAGTCGAATCTGGCCGCCTCTCTCCGGAGCGTATCGCCACTTCTTGCGAACGCGTCCTCGCCCTAAAACGCAAAGTGAAATGTAGCGTCTAAAGCGAGCTGGGCAGAAGCGGTCAACGCGCCAACTGCCGGGCCCCATTAATTAACTTGTCCCACTGCAATGCAGGGCCGGGGTCAGTTTTATTCGTCTGAATGTGAAAGTGACCCAACACGCCATGATATTTAGCCAATTCAGCATCAGTTAATTTATGCGCCACAAGTTGACCGCGGCGGTCGCGAGGGTAATCGAGGGTAATTTTCGGAAAAATCTGTGAGAGGGTCGCTGTGAGTTTGATCAATGCGGCGTATTGTTGCGGCGTGAAATCATACTGCACGAGCTCGGTCCCTTGCACGACTCCGCGCACGGCCACAGGCCGAGCGGGACGGCCCACAAAATTCTTGGTCTGCAGCATCGGATCACCCAGCCGCGCGGGGATTTTGATGAAGGGCTTCCCGCGGGCATCCCGCTGATACCATTCGTCGAGTGTTTTTGTATCACCGGGCGCATACGCCCCGATGCTAGCGATCTCGATCCCAATGGAACGATCGTTGGAAATAGTTGCGTGGCGGGCGCGTTCCTTCAGGTCGAGCGTTTGATAAATGGTGCCATCGAGATCGAGCATGAAATGAACGCTAAGGCCGCGGTGATCATGCAGCACATTGAAGCAAACCTTACTAATACCGCAGACATCATAATGGATTACGAATTGATCTACCACGCGCTGCAGGGCGGGGAGAGTCCAGCCGCCGCCGCGAAAGCGTTCGAGCTCGGCAGGGGCCAGCGAGTTTCCACGCAGACTATAACGATTAGGTGTCGTCACCTCCTTCGCTTCAATTTTTGTCTTTTCCCAATCGCTAGTAGCCAGCGGACTGAAGCGGCGCTCCACGCGGTAAGCATCATATCCATTTGGATCCATCCAAGTAATCACTCGAGTCCCCGTATGAAACAATTGTCCGGCCACCACAATCTCATCGCCGGTGCGGGCGAGCGATGTCCCAGGTTGATGCGTTTGGCAGCCAGTCAGACCCAATAGGCCAAGGAGAACAAAACTAAGAACACGGAAACGAATGCGGCTACTCATAAGATGAAGTACCAAGTTAAACCCTCGCTGGTTAGGGCAAAAGCGTTTTTTCTAATTCTGTAATCATGGTGCGAATTTCTCGGCCGGCTTTGATGCCGACGTAAAACACGAGAAAACCATACCAAGCAATCGAAGCAAAAAGTAGAATGGTCCAAAAAATTACCGCGGGAGTATTCATTGAGTGGAGGGGGCAGGCGTGAGCAGTGAACCGACGATCATACCGAGAGCAGCGAGGCCAAAAGAGGAGGCGCCGGCCACTTCAGGCGCAATCGGATAGGTTCGTCCTAAGAGGAGAAAAGCCAGCGGACCAATCGCGCCTAAAATCAAAGCCGCCCCGGCCCCCGTGGCATTGCCACGGGGCCAATAGAGACCGGCAACCAACAAGGTGAAGACACTCGCGAGGTAAATATTACCGGTCACCGCGAGATAGTCCCAAGCGTTGCCGGGCAACTCATACCAGAGTCCGTAGAACAGCAAAAAGATGGCGATCGCCAGCACCAGTAGGCGCGTGAGCAAGAGTTGCTGCTTGGGAGCGAGGGGCTTCCGCAGGCACGGTGTAATTAAATCATTATAAATGACGGTGGCCCACGTCAGCATATAGCCGCTATCCGTCGACATTTCTGCGGCGAGCATTGCGGCCACCACGAGGCCAATCACTCCGACCGGGAGCACCATGCTCAGATAATGCGGCATCGCGGTCAGCGAGGTTAGCTCCTTCGGCAGTCCGCCGTGCTGTGCGTACCAGACGAACGCCGCCGCGCCCCAGAGACCGGGAAGTAAAAAACGACCCACATAATAAAAGGCGGTTTGCCGATACATGCGCTTGGCAGTGTCAGCATTTTTAGTGGCCAGTACTCGGCTGATTTGGGTCTGCCAGGTTGTGGCGACGGCAATATTAAGCGCAAACTGCCAGAGCAAATAGCCCCAACCAAAACTGGAAGTATGAAAGGGATTAAAGGGATGAGCCGCCATTTGGGTAACGGAGTGCGCCGCCCCACCCCCAGTCCAAGCCGTGGTGAGACCTTGGACCAAATTAATCCAGCCGATGTGATCGATCACCAACACGGAAGTAACCACCAAACCCAACCCCATAACTAAAAATTGCAGATAATCAGTAACGAGGACAGAGAGCATCCCGCCGAGTGCAGTATAGATGAGCACGAGGCCCAGGAGAACCGTCATGACCCACTCGAGCCAACTGGGCGGCATGCCCGTGGCTGAGACCAAAAATTCCCCGCCTAGCCGGAGAAAGATACCCATATTAAGTAAGCCACCGAGCACCACAAAAAGTCCAGCTAACCAGCGGACGCGTGAGCCAAAGCGCTTTTGAAAAAGCTCCGGAATCGTCATGACTCCCGCATCCCGCAGCGGACCAATCACAAATCCCGTGCGGCCGATGAGCCAAATGGCAATGCACATAATCACGCCAATCATAGAGCCAGCGAAGCCCTTTTCGTAGCCCAGCTGCCCGGTGTACATAATCGTCACTAACCCAAGTTCGGTAGCCGCAAGCGAGGCGATGCCGAGATTTACATCCATCTCGCGACCGGCGACGGCAAAATCCTCCACGCCGCGCACAAATTTCCGCATCCACAAACCGGCGGCCAAGCAACCGATCAGGTACGCGATGATAATAATCCAATCAGGCAGGGTAAGGTTCATGG
>CAIOCT010000085.1 GCA_903856725.1 uncultured Verrucomicrobiota bacterium | reverse complement strand
CCGTTAGGCAAAGCGTGGACGCCTACCGTCCGAAAATCTTTTTCGCGGCCCGCATAGAAAGCTTCCGCATTTTTTAATGGGAAGAAAAGTGCGGCCTTAGGCGCTCCGGTCGCCGGCGTGAGGGCGCGTTGGAGTGAGGCGACAAAATCAGCTGCGACGACCGGTGTGCCGTCAGACCAACTAGCTTGGGGGTTAAGCGTGAAGGTGTAAATTCGACCATCGGGCGAAATGGTCCAATGGGTTGCGACCGCTGGTTGGGGTGCGCCGTTATCTGGGCTGGGGCTAAGTAAGCCTTCGCTGAGAGCACGAATGATAAAAAATTCGTCCGGCAGCGTCGCCAGCTGCGGATCGAGCGTCGCGGGCTCATTGCGTTGGCTGACGCGTAAAATCGAACCAGCGGGGTGAGCCTCCGGGGGTTTCTTGCAGCTGCTGAGGGCAACCAGCAAACTGACCGCGCTCAATGCCCAGCAACTTAACGGGCAATTATTTCTCCAGCCAAACATAGCGATAGTCGGAGTGATCCATCGGGGTGGGTTGCCAGCCGTGGACGGCCGGGTGCAAGAGGTAAACGTGCGTATTAAAATAAATGGGAATAATGGGCGCGGCTTCGAGCACCAGCGCTTCTGCCGCCGTCAGTACCGCGCCGCGGGCCACGGGATCAGCGAGGCGATTCGCCTGATCAGACAGGGCATCATACGCCGGGTTAGACCAACCGGTGTGATTGTTGCCCGAGTCGCTCCGCCATAAATCGAGAAAGGTCGTCGCATCAAGGTAATCAGCCGTCCAGCTTCCCAAAAGGATTTGGTAATCACCCGTGCGCCGGCTAGCGAAGACGACTTTAAATTCCTGATTCACGAGGCGAATATCTAAACCGAGGTCGCGGCGCCACATTTGTTGAATCGCCTCCGCGACGAGGCGGAGAATTTCAGAATTATTGTAGAGAATCTCAATGGGCGGCAGGCCTGCGCCGCCGGCGTGTCCAGCTTCGGCGAGGAGTTTTCGGGCTGCCGCCAGATCATAAGCGCGGCGGGTCGGGGGCGTATAGCCAGGGATAACCGATGAGATGAGCGTGGGCGCCGGTTGACGTCCGCCGGGAAGTATTTTTTGCGCAATCGCATCCCGGTCAATCGCGAGCGACAACGCGCGGCGGATACGTTGATCGGTCAGCGGCGCGCGGTGTACGTTTAGACGGAAGAAATAGGTTTCAAGAATGGGATCGATGCGGAGCGCGGGAGATTTTTCGTGCTGAAGTGGGATGATTTTAGAGAGCGGGAGCGCCCATGTCCCATGGAGTTGGCCAGCCCGAAAGGCGCGCTCTTCGGCATCCATGCTGTCGATAGGATAAAATCGAATAGCATTCAGGCGAACCGCCGCCTGGTCCCAGTAGGTTAAGGATTTTTCGACCAAAATATGTTGGTGAGGCTTCCATTCTTTTAAAGTGAACGGACCGCTGGAAATGAGTTTTCCTGGTCGCGTCCACGGTGTGCCACGATGGTAAGCGTCACCAATCGCCGTGATGCTGCGCACGTTCAAGGGTCGCCACGGTGAGTTGAGAAGAATCTGGAGAAAATAGGGCGCGGGATGAGCAAGCGTAACCACCAGAGTGCGAGGATCAGGCGCCGCTAAGCCGACCGCAGAAAAATCGGTGGTTTGGCCTTTGTGAAACGCTTCGGCTCCGCGGATGATATAAAAAAAATAGGCGTAGTCGGCCGCGAGGGTGGGCGTGAGTATTCGCCGCCAAGAAGCGATGCAGTCCTCGGCGGTGATCGGGTCGCCATTGCTCCAGCGCGCAGTCGGGCGAAGATGAAAAATATAAGTCAGTCCATCGGGAGATATTTCCCAATGTTCAGCGAGCGCGGGCCGAGGGGCTAGGGTGACGGGATCAAAAGTGACGATGGGTTCGAAGAGGGCGGCGATAATTTTCGCATCGCCGAGGCCCGTGACAGTTTGGGGGTCGAGATCAGTCGGCTCCGAGCCCACGCTTAAATGTAAAATGCCAGCCTGGGTAGCTTGGTCAACCGTAGTGGCTCGACGAGCACAGCTCCCGTTGAGCAAACCAATCAGACCTAAGAGTGCGCTCGCCAAGCGAAACGGTTGCCTGAAATCGTCGATGCTTCTCACGGTGATGATTTCTGGATCAAGGCGACGGCGTGGGCGGCGATGGCCAGCCCGCGGCCAATATCGTCGCACCCTTCATTGGTGGTCGCCTTCAAGCCGATCGCCCCAGGGGGTAAGCCAGTCGATGCGGCGAGGACCGCCTTCATCTCAGCGATACGGTGAGCAATTTTTGGTTTTTCTGCGACCAGCGTGGCATCAATATTAACCGGCGTCCACCCGTGCGTCAGCAGCGTTGCCGTGACTTTCTGGAGGAGTACTTGCGAATTTATATTCTGCCAAGTTGCCTCGGTGTTAGGGAAAAAATGGCCAATGTCAGGTAGCCCTGCAGCGCCGAGCAAGGCATCGCAGATTGCATGAGTGAGGGCATCGGCGTCCGAATGCCCGTCGAGGCCGAAATCAGCCGTGAAAGTTACTCCGCCCAGAACCAGCGGTCGGCCGACCGTGGTGCGGTGGATATCGTAGCCGTGACCTATGCGCCAATGAGCCATAAATAATTTCCCTTAAGATTTAAGTTCAGCGACCAAGAACTCTAAGTACGCCAGATCGGCTGGGGTGGTCAGTTTGGGATTCGGATAAGTATTCTCGAGTAAGGCAATCGGGTGGTGAAGGAGCTCTACCGCCGCCGCATCATCGGTAATGCTCAATCGGCGTGTCGCTACCCGTGCGTAGGCTCGGTCGATTAAGGATCGCGCAAAAACTTGGGGTGTTTCCATTGCCCAGAGATGCTGGCGCGGGAGAGTGCGCAGTTGACCTTCGCCGCGATGGACTTTGATGGTGTCGGTGACGCGATGAGCCAGCACAACCGCATTCTCGCGACGCACGATTTTGTGCAGGGCAACTAATTGTTCCGGGCGGACGAGTGGACGAGCGCAATCGTGAATAAAAACATATTTAACATCTTCTGGTAGTTCCGCCAAAGCGGCGCTGACCGAATCTTGCCGTTCATTGCCCCCGGGTACAAACAGTGTCGGGGTCGGCGCGTACGCGGAGAGCTCAAGTAGTTGCGCTTGGTCGCGGTAAGTGACGATGAAGGTGTCGACGACACCGCTGCGATAAAAAGCACTCACGCTATGGGCAAAAACGGGCTTACCCGCGAGGGGCGCTAGAATCTTGTCCGTCACGGCGTTGGCCATGCGTTGACCGCGCCCAGCCGCGAGGAGGATGGCAGCCGTGCGACTCATGGAATGGAACGAGCAGCGGAAAGCATGAAATTAGGCCCGGGAAAGTTCCGCTAAAATTGAGCGAGCCGCCGCCGCTGGATCGGCGGCTTGTAAAATTGGACGACCCACCACGATATAGCTCGAGCCCGCTTGGGCCGCGTTAGCTGGAGTCATGACCCGCTTCTGGTCATCAGTACCCGCTTCGTGAGCCGGCCGGATACCGGGGGTGATTAACTGCATGGCTGCTGGTAATTGCTGGCGCAGGAGAGCGACTTCTAACGGAGAGCAAACCAGTCCGCGAAGGCCGGCCGTTGCAGCCAATTGACCAAGCCGAGTGACTTGCTCCGCTGACGGTGCGGTGACGCCAATTTCTTGGAGCCCAGGCGAATCCATGGAAGTGAGCACGGTAACGCCGAGCAGCAGTAATTGAGGATTATGCTTTTGTTGGGCGGCGAGGGCCGCGCGCATCATCTCGCTGCCTCCAGCGCAATGCAGGGTCAGCATTTGGATCGGAAGTGGCGCCAGCGATTCTACAGTTTTAGCGACGGTGTTAGGGATGTCGTGGAGTTTCAGGTCGAGAAAAATATTAAAGCCCAGACCCGCTACCTCGCGGACGTAGTCGGGTCCGTAGGCCGTAAACATCTGCAAGCCAATCTTCACCCAGCGAAGTTGACCGCGCAGCTGATTAAGAATGGGAGCAGCTGCTTCGCGCGTGGGAACATCAAGAGCCAAAATTAGGTCGCAAGCCATAGGTGAGGGGAGGTACCGTGAGTGGAAATTGTGGTCTGCGCCATGCTATTTTATGTGCCATGAACTCTGTAACCGAATTTTCACCGGCTAAGATCAACCTGCTCCTCGCCGTCACTGGCTGTCGGACCGATGGTTATCATGATTTGATCTCGGTGGCCGCGCCTTTAGATTTTGGGGATGAATTAGTGGCGGAAAGCCGCGAGCGGGACGCGGGACCTCAGTTTATCTTGAGCTGTGCGCAACCCGAGGTGCCGCTTGATGACTCTAATCTCATTTTTAAAGCTGCGCACGCCTTTGTGCGGGCAACGGGCTGGCAGGGCGGGGTGCATTTTAAGCTGACGAAGCGGATTCCGCTTGGGGCTGGTTTGGGCGGCGGCAGCAGCAATGCCGTGGCGGCGCTGCGGGCTTTGCATAAAATTTCAGGCGGTCTGCTCACGACTGAGCAATTAGCGGCGTTGGCCGCGACCCTGGGTTCGGATTGTGCTTTATTTGTAAGGCCCGCTCCTGCACTGATGCGCGGCCGTGGCGAAAAAATTGAAGCGGTGCCTGCCGCTGCGCGCAGGAGACTCAGTGGTCGGCGGGTGCTCCTCTTTAAGCCTCATTTTTCAATCAACACAGCCTGGGCTTATCAGCAGATGCGGCAGCGTGCGACCGACTATGTATCAGTCGAATTAACAGAAAAGCAGCTGACTGCTTGGCTAGCTGGGTCCGAGCCAGCGGAGCAGTTGCTGGCTAATAATATGGAAGCATTGGCGTTTGATAAATTTATCGCCCTGCCGGTCCTGCTCAAAAAATTACAGGTCAAATTTCGCCTTCAAGGACGAATGAGCGGCAGCGGGAGTGCGTGTTTTGTTTTTCTATCAGAGGGGCAGAGCAGTGCGCCGCTCCTTGAGTGCATTCGCGCTTGTTGGGGTGCTGCGGTGTTTATACAGGAAGCGCACTTGAGCTAGTTCCGCATTGACCACATCGCGCGGGGCTTGGTTAATGAATCCAAGCTTACCCCATGGATCCCCAAGCTAAAAGCGAACTCGTCATCCAGGGTATCGCGGCCTCTAAGGGCATCGCTCATGGGCAAGTATTCCTCTACCTTCAGAGCGAATTAGAGTTACCGCTCTATACTGTGGATGCCGACAAGCGCGGCGCCGAGGTTGCGCGGTTTGAGCAAGCGCTGGTTGTCACGCGTCAGCAGATTTCTGAAATTCAGGATCAAGTAGCCAAAAATCTTAGTCCGGAAGAGGCTTTAATTTTTGATGCCCACCAGCTGGTGCTCGAAGATCAAGCTTTGATCGGGGAGACGATTCGCGAGTTTGAGAAATCAGGGCTCAATATCGAAACCTGTTTTAATAATATTGCCCAGCGGTACATTCAGGCTTTTGCCGAAATCGATGATGAGTATCTGCGCGAGCGTGCGGCTGATATTAAAGATGTCGCGAAGCGCGTCTTGCAGGCTTTGCTGGGCCAAGCTGCTAGCAGTCTGACGAAGTTGGTGGAGCAACGAATTATCGTGGCGCCCGATATCTCACCTTCAGAATCAGCCGGGGTGGATCGAAGTGCCGCGCTGGGCATCGTCACTGATGCTGGTAGTCATACGAGTCACGCGGTCATTGTAGCGCGTTCGATGAAAATTCCCGCGGTGGTGGGCACGCGCGATCTTTCGAGCAAATTAAAGAATGGCGATTGGCTCATTGTCGATGGGTACGATGGCTTGGTCATTGTTAATCCTACGGAGCAGACCTTGTTTCGTTACGGTAAAATTCAACAGGCCAAGAAAACTTTCGAAACTCGCCTATTGGCGGTTAATGAGCTCGCGGCTGAAACATTAGATGGGGTGCATGTTAGCCTCCGCGCCAATATTGAAAAACCGGATGAGGTCGCGCTGGTACGGCAATATCGTGCGCAGGGCGTGGGGCTCTACCGCACGGAGTATCTTTTTTTTGCAGCTGAGGAAATTCCTACGGAGGAACAGCAATACGCCGCTTATCGGGAAATCGTCGCCGGGCTCGCCCCCGCGCCCGTGACGATTCGGACCCTCGATGTCGGCGGAGATAAGCCATTGCCCGGTCGGCCGGATCTGATTGGCCCCGAGGCGAATCCATTCATGGGCTTTCGTGCTATTCGCATGTGTCTTGAGAATCCAGAACTCTTCAAAGATCAGCTGCGCGCGATTCTGCGCGCCAGCGCGCATGGCCGGGTAGAGCTCATGTATCCAATGATCAGTGGTCCGGATGAATTAGCCCGCGCGAATAGCTTGCTGCAAGAGGCGCGATCGGAGCTAACACAACGCCAGCAAGCTTTTGATCCGCAGTTACGTGTTGGGGCGATGATTGAGATCCCGAGTGCCGCTATCGCGAGTGATCTCTTGGCGGGTCAATGCGATTTTTTTAGTATCGGGACTAATGATTTAATCCAGTACCTCCTCGCCATCGACCGAGGTAATAGTCGCGTTGCTCCCCTTTACGATCCGGTCCATCCTGCGGTGTTGCGCGTTTTGCAGCAGATCATTGCAGCGGGCCATGCGCGAAAAATTAAAGTCAGCGTATGTGGTGAAATGGCTGGAGACGCCATCTATGTTCCCTTGCTGCTGGGGTTAGGGGTTGATGAGTTGAGTATGACCCCTTCGTTATTGCCGACGGCAAAATATCTGATCCGTGCTTTAAAAATGAGTGACGCCAGAGAGCTGGCGCAAGCGGCGCTGGCGCAGACCGATGCCAAGAAAACTTACGCGCTGATTGAGGCTTTTTACCATGCCCGCATGCAGGCTAATTGAGCCGCCGGGAGCTCATGGCCGCGAATTTATCCGAGCGGATTTTTTGCACTGCTTCCGCGGTAGATTATTCTCCCGCCTTTACCTCGGTTGCTTGGCCTTGATGCCGATGCTGGTTCGCGCTCAAGGCGAACCTGATTACGAGCGGCCCCCTATCAGCTATTCCGCCACGACTCCGCAGGATGCGGTTACTCGCCTGCAAGCTCGGCTCACAACTGGCGCCCTTAAGCTAGTTGGGACCGATCAAGAAATGCTTCGAGCGATTTTAAACGAGCTGAATGTCCCAATTGCCAGTCAGCTGCTCGTTTTTTCTCGCACGAGTTTTCAGCGCACGCGCATTCGCCCTGATCAACCACGGGCCCTTTATTTTTCGGATGCGGTTTATGTCGGTTGGGTGCCAGGCGGTTTGGTCGAAATCACCGCACTTGATGCGCAGCTGGGCCCTATCTTTTATACGTTCGAGCTGCCGCATCGGGAAAGCTTGGCTCCTAAAATTGTGCGCGAAGCTGATTGCCTGCGTTGTCACGGGGGCGTTTTTGTGCGCGAGATTCCTGGTCTCTTTGTCCGTTCATTATTCGTCGATGCGGCGGGGGATCCTTTGCTGCACTACGGGACGCTATTGGTCGACGACGAGACGCCATTTACGGACCGCTGGGGTGGTTGGTATGTTACCGGTTACCACGGTTCCACTCCGCACCGCGGTAATGTCATATCGACGGAGCGAGCCGACCAGCTTGATTTCACGCCGTCCGCAGCTCGCCCCGATGGCCTGGCAGCCTTCCTTGATTCCAGCCCCTACTTGAAAGCCACAAGTGACATTGTAGCTCTCCTTATTTGCGAACATCAGATGTCGGTGCAAAATAGTTTTACGAGTGCTGCTTTCGCGATTCGTCGTCTAATTACTTACCAGCATAGTCTGCAAAAAACATTTAATAAGCCGCTAACTGACGAGCCGGCTTACGAAAGCGTCCAAAATGTTTTGCGCAGTTCGGTGCAAGATGTCGTGGATCGCCTCCTTTTCCGCCAAGCCGCTCAGCTGCCCGCTGGCATTGCTGGGGACGCTGCTTTCCAAGTTGCCTTTAGCTCAGGGGCCCCGCGCACGGCGGGTGGTCATTCCTTGCGTGATCTGCAGCTTGGTGAACAGCTCTTTGCTCAGCGTTGTAGTTACCTGATCTACTCAGAATCTTTTCTTGCCCTGCCGGAACTTCTGCAGCGCGGTATCCTTGATCGTCTCCAATCGGCTTTGCTCTCCCGTGATCCTGCTGATCGTTATGCCTATTTGCCGGGAGCAGAGCGGCAGCGCATTTATGATATTCTACTAGAAACACATCCCCTGGCCCGCGCGCGCTGGTTGCGGCTACCCGCCGCCGAGAAATTGTCCCCGCCGGATTTTCGCAAAGCATAAAAAAGCGGGCCCGCAGGCCCGCTTGAGAATCTAGGTGTGATGGGGGAGCGTTAAGTCGTCGCTTGCTCTTCAAGCTTCAGCACTTTGTAGCCGCCGATGCTCTTAAAGTAGAGCAGCACGCCGAGGAAGATAACCGCCATGGCCAACGGGATAAACGAATCGGCCTTGAGGGTCATGCGATCGCCCGTTTGGTCTGCCAGCACGATAGCTTTTTGTTCTACCGTGGGAGTTTTCGCTTCCTTCGCCTCGGCAAGTTTAGTGCCGTCGATGGCATTAACTGAATCAAGGAAAAGGAACTTTGAAGGGGCCGCTGCCTTCACCGTTTGGTAGGCAGCTGGATTGGTTTGCTGGAGGGATTCAGCGGCGTAGCGATCCTTGCTGTAGCCGAGGCCAGGACCACCGATGAGGCCAGCGGATAGCATCCCGATACCGCCCATGATCGAGATAGCGATCGCGCCGGAGCGTGGGTATCGATCTGATACCACGGCCAGCATGGTGGGCCAGAAGAAGGTTTTGCCGACGGCATAGATGCCGAGTGCAATCAAGGCCATGACGAAGGTCTGCATTCCACTAGCCAAGCGAAGTCCGACCACGGCGAGAATGGAGCAGATGACAAGCAATCCAACCGGCGAGAGCTTGAGGTTTTTTTCAATCCAGTGAGCACAGAAGCGCAGGCTGAACATGATTGCGGACGTCCAGATAAACAGGAACTTGCCCTGCTCTGAGGTGAAAAGATTGCCTGTAATATTTTGGATCCAGCCGTCGGTTCCAAGCTCTACCGCACCAATCAAGGCATGGGTTACAAAAAGCACAAAGAGCAAGATGGAGCCGAGTGAGAATTTGGTGATAACCGCAACCGCGATCATCAGGACGCCGGCGATTCCGTAGCCGACTGACGCTGGTAAGCCCAATGGTCCGGAGCAGAAAAGTGTCACGAGGTAGCAGCCTACGAGTGAGCCGAGAAGGCCGACATCTTTAAACATCTCGCTGAATTTCGCGCCATTTTGGGAGGCTTCTGATTTTGGCATTTTTTGGCCAATGAACATCAAGCCATAGGCGACGGTTGGAATGAGATAGAGAGAGAGCTGCGTTTTCCAATTGAGCCCCATCTTGTCGTCCAAGATCCAACCCAGCAGGCTGCCGACTACCAAGCCCGCGGGCCAGCTGGCATGCAGAATATTGAGATAGTGGGTGCGATTTTGAGGAAACAGGGTTGCTACGAGTGGATTAGCCACCGCTTCAAGAGTTCCGTTGGCGAAGGCGAAGATAAACATCCCGATGGTTAACATCTGGTAGGCATTCGCCGGGGTCGTCGCACCAAAGGTGACGAACGCCGAAACGATGTGGAGGACGAACGCGGTGAGTACTAATTTACCATAGCCGACTTTGTCGACGATCAGACCGCCGCTGATGATACCGAAGCAAAATCCGGTGAAACCGGCTCCGCCGATCGCGCCGAGCTGGGTGGCGGTGAAGCCGAACTCCTTGCCCCAGTTATCAAAAATTCCGCCACGGATGGCAAAACCTACGCCGGCGGCGAAAATTGCCGCAAAGCCGGCCCAGAGGAGGCGCTGCGCATTGGGTGCGACAGGCGCGAGATTAGCATGCTCGTTACTCATAATCGTATATTGGGGTTGAGGGGAGGGGTAAAACCAACACGAACGACAAAATTGTGAAGAAGAGGATTCTTCTCGGCAAGGCGCTTTTATTTCACACCGATAAATTTTATTAGCGGCACCTGCCAATAGCTACGCCTGTGATTTTTTACCCGTCGGAGCAAGGATTCCGACTGCCCTGAACCGCGCCTTTGGGAATCCTATTTGCTGCTCTTCACGCCGCTCGCGAGTAGCGTTTCGAAATAAGGCTCATGGGCTTCGCGGGAAACAGTCTCTACTTCGACTTGTTGAAAACCGGCTTTTTTAAGCCACCCATGAAGCGTACTTTCTTTGAACCCTAGCCAGAGATCGCCGTAGAGCTCATGGGCTTTTTCGAAGCTGTGGGCTTTGAGATCAAGCACGAGTAACTGACCGCCCGGTTTGAGGATGCGGTGGGCCTCGTTAACTGCGGTTTGCGGGTGGCTGGCGTGGTGGAGAGCTTGCGAAAGAATGGCGAGATCAACGGATTGATCGGGCAGCGGCACTTGTTCGATATCGCCGAGTTTATAAGTGAGATTAGCGAGCCCGTTTTTTTTCGCTAGCTGTGAACCGACCGCGACCATCTTGGCGGAATTATCAATGCACCAGACGCGCGCGGCGCGGTGGGCGAGCAGCTGAGAGATGAGACCCTCACCAGCTCCGAGATCAGCCACAGTAATAGCAGGCACTAAGCGAAGCGCGAGTTGGCCAATGGCTTCCCAAGAGCGTCCGGGGCAGTGATTTTTCCCGAGTCGACCGGCGATGAGGTTGAAATATTGTTCCGAGAGCTGCCGGCGTTTTTGCAGGCTGCGATTGAGGTTGCTGGAGTCCTCGGTGGATTCTGGCAGGTCAGCAACTGACTCACAGGCGGCCTTGAGCAGCGTCACGGTTCCATTGGGCAGGTCGGGCCGGAGTGAGTAGAAGGCTTTTTTGCCTTCACGCCGATCGGAGACAAAACCAGCTTGGCGCAGGAGCGCGAGTTGGGATGAAATACGCGATTGGGCCATGCCGAGAATTTCCTGCAATTCGGCGACCGACAATTCTTCCTTCAGCAGCAGCGCGAGCAGGCGCAGCCGAGTGGAATCGGAAAGAATCTTAAGGGTTTCCCAGGAAGAATTCACGTCAGGGTAGCACCGAGAAGATTCTGGGCGTAGCGCAGAATGACAAGACGCGAAAAACCAGCCCAGGGCAGGTTGTTAAACGAAGCAAGGGCAAGATCGCTGACGGTCTCACCCGGACGCTTAGCCTTTCTTGCTATCGTTGTAACGAACGATGCCGGCGATCTGGTATTCGTGATTAGTCGCGCCGATCTTGAGCTTCACATGTTCGCCAACTTTTTTGCCCATGACCGCTTGGCCAAGGGGGGTTTTGTAGGCGATGATATGTTTGTCTGGATCGCTATCCCAGGCCCCGAGCACGCTGTAACGGACAGCCTTGCCGCTAGCCACATCGCGCAGGTCAACGATCGTTCCAACGCTGACCGCATCGGTGCTCGCTTCAGTGAAGTCCGTGATTCGGGCGCGCGCTAGATCGCGCTCAAGCTGGGCTTTCTGGCCCATGAGCACGGACTGGTCTTGCTTGGCCATCTTGAACTCGGAATTTTCTTTGAGATCGCCGTGTTCGCGGGCGACTGAGATTGCTTTAGAGTTATCAGGGATACGCTTAGAGACGATCTCCTCGTATTCTATCCGCTTGTGCTCGTAACTTTCACGAGAAACCAGGAACTGTTCATCCTTGGTGCCAGCGTCGCCAGAGACGAGTGATTGGAGCGAAGGGAACAGCTTGATGAAGCGAGCGAGCAGCGATTTTTTGGTGAGTTCCTCGAAGCCTTGGTTGAGCAAAAGGCTATTAGCGAGGTCGCGGGCAGTTTCCGTGTCGGCAGTAGAAAGTAAGTCAGAAATGAGATCGGGGTCATCGCTCAAGACTTCACCGAGTGGGATGCGGCGGGTGCCGGCAGATTTTAGCGCCTCATAATCGATTGCGAAGAAAATGGCGCCGAGTAGACGGGGCGTAACCAAGTCATTCAGGAGTTTGTTGAATTTCTTGGAATGGCGATTCTTGATTACCCAGAGCAAGACGGGGGCGCGGAGATTTTGTTCGGTCTTCCAGCGCTTCAGGGCGGCCGCGAGTTCATCGGCTTGGCCATTCTCCATTAGGAAATTAATGCACTCTGTCGTGAATTTCCCCTGCGAAGTTTTTAGAAGGGCGAAAACGATTTCACGCCATTCTAGCGGGTGGGTTTCTTTGACGAGATCGAGGAAGCGAGACTGGAAGTGGACCGGAATTTTCTCCGCGATGGCGGTAAGACCACGCACTTCCTTGATCAAATCAGTTTGGCTGGGGTTAGCGGAAGAGTTTTCGTGGCCGAGGATTTTCGCGAGTTCATCGCGCACGAAGGCGCCGTAGAGGCGCTCGGCGGCATCCAACTGATTGCTGTCGCGTACGGCTTCGGTGATGCCGTTGAGCACCTTCGATAGAGAAGCCTTCGCCTCTTCTTTAATGGAGGCGGCGAGGAGATCCTCAGCGAGAGCGATACGGCGACGCGCGGACCGAGTATTGGTGAATTCTTCCATGATTTCCGACTCTGCGGAAACGGGCTCGGCACGGACAATGTAGCAGTCGGTTTTTTTAGCTGGGACCCCGACGCGGGGGTCTTTAATAAGCTGTTTTTTAACGCTCGAGTACCAGCGTTTGAATTTTTCCTCGCCTACTACTTGAGTGAGAACGATTTCTAATTCAATGGCCGTAGCGGCTTTATTGGGATAAGCGGAAAGGGTATCGATCACCAACTGCATGGGATCATCTTCAATGAGGGCCTTAACTACCTTAGGTTCGGTCTCTTTGCGGGCCAAAATGTGCTTTGCAGGGAGAACATCCATGCTCGTGACGCAAAAAGCAGGGTCCATACGGTGGCTTTTCTTGCCCTTAAAATCGATGACGAGCTTCATGTCTGACTCGTCATATTCCTTGATTTGGCCGAATCCCCAGCTGCGGTGGACAACAAAGGTGCCTGCTTCCATGGCCTCTAATTTAGCTTTAGAGGTCTTGAGGGTGGCGTGTTTGGCAATGATTGCGGAGATGGCTTCAGAATTCATATATTGCTTATCGAGTCAGTGAACCGATTAGTAGAGGCGACAATGGACCATGATGTCAAACAGGGTTTGGAGAAAGCCTCGGAAGGGGCCAAACATACGCTTAGCGGCTGGGTCGCGGCGGTTGGTCTGGCGGAGCGTTGGGTCGCCCGATCAGAAAGGGTGGACGCTTTGCTGGAGGGACTTGCCACGGGTCTCACCGGGCAGGAGCGGGCGCGCGCTCAGCATTTATTTTACGGAGTAGTTCGCTGGTCGAGTCGCCTCGAAGCTGCCTTGGAAGGACTGATGATGCATCCGCCCCGCACGAAAGTGCGCGCAGTCTTATTGGTAGCTGGATTTGAGTTATTAGAGAGCGCAGCAGAAAATCAGGCGCTGGGGGATGGTGGCGTTGCCAAAATCATCCATCATGCGGTGGAGCAGGCCAAATCTGTGGCTAGCCCTAAGGAGGCTAAATTAGTTAATGCCGTGATGCGGAAAATGTCCGCGCGCTTAGCGGTGAAGCCGGCGGATCTCGCCATCGAATTTGCCCACCCGGAGTGGCTGGTGGCGCGTTGGTTGCGACAATTCGGACCGGTGATAACGCGCCAGCTTCTCAGTTGGAATCAGCAGCCTGCGCCTGTTTATGCGCGCTGGCGTCCGGCTTTCGCTGGAGGGGCCGAGGGGCAAACTGAGCGTGTGGTTCCCGAATTTCTAGCGCCCACCGCTTGGGCTGGGTTTTACGAAGTGAAAGCGGGCAAGTGGGCCGAAGTTCGGCAGTTGGCCAATGAGGGGGTGATTTATTTGCAAGACCCCTCAACACGATTGTCTATCGACTTGCTTGCGCCACAGGCGGGCGAAGTGATTTTGGACGCTTGTGCCGCCCCTGGGGGCAAAAGTCTTTTTATCGCTGATGTGATGAAGACGGGTAAAATCGTGGCGCTCGATCAGCCGGCCGAGCCGGGCAAAATCGATCTCCGGCTGCTTCGGTTAAAAGAAAATCTCGCGCGCTCACCGCAGGGAGTTGAGGTGGCAATGATTGAGGCTGATCTCACCAAGGTCGGCAGCGTATTTTATAAAAACCTTAATCTTCCGGAAAGTTATGATGCCGTGCTGCTCGATGCGCCCTGTTCGAATACTGGGGTGATGCGTCACCGCATCGATGTCAAATGGCGGCTGCAAGATGGTGATTTTGCCCGACACGCGGAACAACAGGTGGAATTGTTGCATGCTGCGGCTCGGCTCGTGAAGGTGGGCGGAAGAATTGTTTATAGCACATGTAGTGTTGATGCCGCGGAGAACGAACAGGTCATCAAGACATTTTTCGATAGCCGAGCAGGCGGGCCTTTTAAGCTGGCGCGCAGTGCGCAAGCTTATCCGTGGGTGGATGGGCACGATGGCGCGGGGGCCTTTTTGCTGATCAAGGGATAGCGCGTGAGCTCGGGCTGTTCGTTGCCCTTCTGATTAGGGGACGAGTTCGAATACCGGCAGTTCGAGGTCGATTTCCTTGGGCCCAGCGAGAAAGGTGTACGTAATTTTTGCAGTCGATTTTATGAGCGCTGCATAACGGATAAAATCCCAGTCCTTGACGAGTTCACCGTTAATCCGAATGCAAAGGTCGCCTGCTTTAACAGAAAATTGCTCGGCTGGTGTATTGGGAATAACCGTCAGCACGCGCCAGGTGGTTGGTCCGCGGGAAAAGGAGAGTCCGGTACTGCGTCGCGGTTCCATCGTGACCGGGCCCAGGGTATCGCGTACGAAAGTCACTTGGTGGTGGTGCTGATCAAAGGTGAGGGTGAAGTGTCGCAGAAATTCTCCGCCGATCGAGGAGAGTTGCTCAGAAAGATCAATGATGGGGCGTTCAATCAGGTGGTCCCCTAGGAGTACATTTTGATTTAGGCGCCCACTCAGCTGCTGCCGATCCCCTTGCAGTGAAGAAATGAGCGTACCGGCGCGTGGCTCGTTTACGAATCGCGGATGCAGTCCCGACGGATTTAGATTCAGGCTGCCATCACTGCCGGTGTCGATTTGGGCAATAAACGATTCGTTACCCATCTGCAGGGAAATGAGCGGGGTGGGGTGCTCATGGCTAAAATTCAGCGTCGAGCTCCGCGGTGAGCTGGGCGGTGCTGCAGTGATCAGCGGCAGCGGTGCAATGGTGAGTTGGGCCTTGGGGTAATCGAGGGTTAGCAGGACATCGTTAAAAACAGGAAAACCAATCAGGCCATCGATCACGACGCCGAGATGAGCTGAGAGATCAGCAAAATCAAACAGCAGCGCGGGGACGTTTTCTAAAACTGTTGCGCCGAGGGGCAGTCGTCGCAACCGAACTGGCTCTAGGGCAATTTCGCCGCCGTTAGCTGAGCGTACCTTAATCTTGGCCAAGGGTTCGTTTGCGGGAGTTTTTTGGCGATAGCGTTGGGCGAGGGCCGGCGAGATCAGCGTGGCGGTGGATCCGGTATCGATGATAAAATGATGGGTCGTCCCATCGCTCCCCGAGCAGGTGATGACAAAGAAATTAGAAATAATCTGCGCTGGAATAATAATGCGCTCAGTTGCGCCCCACCGGTTATTCGGTTCGTGGCGCGGCGTCGTGGTGCAGCCCGCGAGCAGTAGTAACCCGAGAGCCAAACCGGAAAGCAGTTTAAGCGATCGGCTAATTCTGGCAGCAGCGGGCTTCATTGAAGAAAATAACGTTGAGTTCAGCCGCCCTCAGGTGGGGTTGGCGGGGAGATTGGTTCGGCCGCTTCATTTTTGTGCAATGATGCTCGCGGCGAGCATCCATACGGCTGAAACCATGGCCACGACGATCCAAACGCGTGAGCTATTTTTTTCATTATGATTGAGGTATGACGTCACAGCTGAGCTGGCCACGAGCCCAAGCGCCGCTCCTAAGACGGTGTCCCCGAAAAAGGCACCGCTGGCCGATCCTGCTACAACTAACATCATTCCCCATAACGAGGATCGGACTCCCCAAGGAGCGATTGGTGTCTTGGGCGTTTGAACGTCAACGAGGGTGGTCATCGGCGATATGTTTAATTCTGCCAAAGGTAGGATATGCGTAGGAGCACCACGAAAGATCATAACTTAGCAGAGGCTACAGTCCCGAGCAAAGCCCGTTCTTTTTTCGTGAGCCCAGGCTTAACGGTTAGCTGGCTGAGCTGTCTCCGGAAATTGCGCACCATTACTCCTCAGCTCATTGAGCGGGCTGCTTAAGGGCAGCAGAGGCGTGTGGTTATAATTTGTAAGGGAGCGGAAACCGTGCGGTGAGCTTGATGACGCGTTCCTTCGTGGTGGCCAAAACTGCGGCCTCCTGCTCGGTGCCGATGGCTACGAGGACGCCGTCGATCAAGCTGGCGATTTCTTCCATCTCGGCCACTTGCATCCCGCGGGTGGTCATAGCGGGTGAGCCTAAGCGAATGCCTGAAGCTTGAAAGGGCGAGCGGGTTTCGAATGGTACCGTGTTCTTATTGCAGGTAATATTTGCGCGATCGAGCGTCTCTTGCGCGACTTTACCGGTCAGGTTCGGTAATTTAGCGCGCAGGTCGACCAGCATCAGGTGATTGTCGGTGCCGCCCGACACAATATTGTAGCCCCGCTTGAGCATCCCAGCCGCTAGCGCTTGGGCATTTTTGACGACTTGGCCGGAATACGTTTGGAAAGTTGGTTTAAGGCATTCGCCAAAACACACCGCCTTTGCCGCGATAATGTGCATGAGCGGGCCACCTTGCCCGCCGGGAAATACGGCAGAATCAATAGCTTTCGCATGGGCGGCTTTGCACATGGTGAGGCCACCGCGAGGGCCGCGCAGGGTTTTGTGCGTCGTCGTAGTAACAAAATCTGCGTGGGGAAAGGGAGAGGGGTGATGCCCTGAGGCAACAAGTCCGGCAATGTGGGCAATATCGGCAAAGAGCAATGCGCCGACACTGCGGGCAATTTCACCCATGCGGGCGAAATCAATAATCCGAGAGTACGCCGACGCGCCCACGGTGATCATTTTGGGCTGCTCACGGGCGGCGACCGCCGCGAGTTCATCATAATCGATGCGCCCGTCTGACTCACGCACGCCATATTGGCAGAACTTATAAAGTTTACCGGAAAAATTAGCTGGATTGCCGTGGGTCAAATGACCGCCATGGCTCAGATTCATGCCGAGGATTTTATCGCCGGGTTGGAGCATGGCTGTGTAAACCGCGAAATTAGCCTGTGAGCCGGAGTGGGGCTGAACGTTGGCGTGTTCTGCATTGAAGAGCTGCTTGGCGCGTTCAATGGCGAGGGTCTCGATTTGATCAACAAATTCACAGCCACCGTACCAACGTTTGCCGGGGTAGCCCTCGGCATACTTATTCGTCAGGACACTACCAGCTGCTTCCATGACCGCAGGATAGGTGAAATTTTCTGAAGCAATCAGCTCGAGGTGATGCGCCTGTCGGGCAAATTCGCTCGCAATGGCAGCGGCGACAGCGGGATCAAGTTGGGCGAGCGGGGTGGCATTAAGCGACATGGTGAAGAGAACGAGAGAGGGAAGGAGAAAAGAGAACGAGTCTATTTTTCGCGCACGAGTGTCTTAAGAAAGGCGAGGAGGCTGGGGATCGCCTCGACCATTTCATCGCGGCTAGCTTCATAAATTTTTAATGGGCCGCCATACGGATCGCCAATTTCATGATCGGCGTTCGGAGGGAGGAATTCGCGAAAAAGGTAAAGCTGCGGCGGCACAGGGGTGGCTTGCGCTTGGATAATCGCACGATGCGACTCGGTCATGCCAAATACGACCAGTGCCCCATCGAGTAAATCTTGGGTAGCGGCTCGACTGCGGTGTCCGCTGATATCGATACCGGTTTTCTTTAGCGCGAGCACAGAATTTTCTGAGACGATTTCGCCGGGGCGAGCAGCGACGCCAGCGGAGATGACTTTAAGGGATTTTAGCGGGCCCGTTTGACCAGCCAAAGCGTGCTTGAGCAAACCTTCCGCCATGGGGCTGCGGCAGATATTACCGGTGCAAAGAATCAAAATATGACCAGATTCAGACATGGATGAGTACCGCCCGAATGGACACGATTTTTCGTGAAAAGCAAAGGCCGAGTTCCTTTTCTGCATGGCGAGCAAGCACGTGGCGCCCTTCCGGCTAGCGCTGCTTACTGGCGGGGTTCTAGAGCGAGCAAAGCCCGATGAAGTTGGATGGTTCGCTGCAGTACGCGGTCGATTAAGGGGGCTTTAACGATCGCTGATTGATTCAATTTAGGTTGAGTGGGATCCGGGAGGGGCGGGGGCTCGGCGTCGGGATTACCGTTCTTAAATTCTTGGACGAGCGTTTTTTCATCGAAACGCTCTTTTTCGATTTTCCCTGAAACAAGCGTGAGCGGCAGCTTGCCTTGGCCTAAGGCTTCGTAAGCTAATCGATCGATGGCGGGATCAGCTTTAACTTGAATTTGCGCGGGAGCATCGGCGCTGGCTACACTGACGGTGATGATAGCTCCCGTACTTTGTTTAACTGTGGCGATAATTTCATGGGGAGTGGCTGCGCTGAATAAAATAAAAAGAGGGGTGGGATGCCGTGCCAGCGCCGTTTGGAAAACAGCAAGAGCGGCGGCATCACTGGTGGCATAGCGGAGATCGAGTACGAAGGGGCGCTGAGCGGATAAAGTGACGAGAAGGGTGGGCGCGACGTCCGCTAGGCTTTTGATATGAAGATAGGCAAGATTGGCGCCGAGATCCATGGGCTCCGGTTGGGCCGCGCGGGCGGCCCCCGTCAGTACTAAAAAAAGAAAAAGTGCCGGGAGTAAATTCTTCACGAGCGGTTGAGCTGGCGGGCGCCAATATCGCGGCGGAAATAACGAGAGCGGCACTGAATTTTTTCGCAGGTGGCGTAAGCGCGCGCGGCTGCTTCGCGGAGTGTCGCCGCGAGGGATGTGACGCCAAGAACGCGGCCGCCATTAGTCACAATTTGCCCGGTAGGGCTTTTGGCTGTGCCTGCATGATAAATGCAAGTTTGTGGAGCGAGATCCGCTTCGGAGGGAAGGGTGATGACATCGCCTCGATTGAAATTTTCGGGATAACCTTGGGCCGCGATGACGACGCACAGCGCATAGTCCGATTTTACCTCAAGGGTGAAATTGCGCAGTTGATGGGTGGCTGCGGCCCACAGGAGGGCGAGTAAATCAGTGGCGAGGCGCGGGAGTACGACTTGAGTTTCGGGGTCGCCGAAGCGCGCGTTATATTCGATCACGCTGGGGCCCGTAGGGGTGAGCATGATGCCAATGAAAAGCGTGCCGCGATAATGCATGCCTTCATCGGCAATAGCATTTACGGAAGGGCGAACGATTTCATTTTCGATTCGGGTGAGCAGGGCCGGCGTAACCACCTCCGCAGGAGAATAAGTTCCCATGCCGCCGGTGTTGGGGCCGGTGTCGCCATCGCCAATTCGCTTGTGATCCTGCGAGGTAGGTAAAATTACGTAATCTCGTCCCGAGACGACCACCAGCAGAGAAGTTTCTTCGCCAAAGAGACAGTCTTCGATAAGAATACGGCTACCCGCCGCGCCGAATTTATTCCCCGCTAGCATATCATGAACCGCGGCTTCCGCCTCAGTCGATGACTGGGCGACAACTACGCCTTTTCCTGCAGCCAGTCCATCCGCCTTGATCACAATAGGCACAGGACGCGAGCGCAGATAGTCTAGGGCAGGGCCAACTTGAGTAAAAAATCCCGCGGCCGCGGTAGGGATTTTATATTTTAAGAGAATTTCTTTGGTGAATGTTTTGGAAGCTTCGAGACGGGCTCCATCAGCGGTTGGGCCGTAAACCGGAATGCCCGCGGCCAGTAATTGATCAGCGAGCCCGAGTGATAGCGGCACTTCGGGGCCGACGACCACTAATTCAACGCGCTCGCGTTGGGCCAGCGCAACCAAGCCGGTAATATCATCAACCGCGACCGCAAAACAAGTTACCGCTTCCGCGATCCCCGCATTACCTGGAGCGCAAAGTACCCGCGGCTGAGCCGTCGATGCGGCCAGTGATTTGATGAGTGCGTGTTCGCGTCCGCCGGAGCCGACAACAAGAACAGATTTAGGCAAAGGCATGAGGAAGGTGTTAGCATTTAGCTCTCGGGCAACAAGACCTTACTGTAGGTAAAAATTGGGGATAAAATAATCGCCCAGGCGGGATGGTTTCAGCGGCAGCCTCACTCGATCGATTAAAGAACTTGCAGGGTCTTGCGATAAAATCTGACCACTTCGTCGGGATCGTCCGTGAAGAGAATATAATCTGCAATCCAGGCAGGCGCCCGCTTTGTCCGGATCATTTCTCGCAGTTGACGGCGTAGGTCGCCCCAGAATTTCGAATTAAAGAAAACGTAAGGCACGCGCGGCCGGATACCGAGTTTGAGATTGCACATTTCGATGCCAATTTCCTCGAGAGTGCCGACGCCGCCAACGTTGAAGATACAAAAATCGGCTGCCTCGAACCATTTTTGGCGAAAGTGCCGCGAGGTTTCTTGGAAGGTGTTAAAGAAATCTACGCCGAGTTCGGGCGGCTGAGCCTCCAGCTCGAGAAAGCACGCTCCGGTGAGCGCGCCTTTGCCGCGGGCCTGATCAGTCGCTAGACGCATGACTCCGCCGCCACCCCCTGTCAGTACGCCGACGTTGGGTCCGATAAAGCCGGTGAGTTGTTCCACCAGCCGAGTAATCCGATCCGTGTCCGCCTGTTCGATGCCCACGGCTGAACCATAAAAAGCGAGAATAGTGCTTTCTTGAAATTTGCGCGCCATTTCTTCGCGCACGAAGAAGCCATGCTCTTTTTTATAGGTATGCACGTAGAGGTCTTTGGTGACTTCGTCGTACCAATAGACCTGCACTCCGATAGCGTTAAAGGTATCGAGGCGCGCGTGGGCGTTGCTGGAGAGGAAATAACCGTGGGTGCGAGAGGCCTGTCGGAAAATGATTCGTTTAAGTTTTAAATCACCGATGCGGGTGAGGAGCTCAATGTGCTCCAGCAGATCCGGAAAATAATTGATGATTAAGGTGTCGGCATCGCTGGGGGCAGCATCGAGCGCTTGAATCATCGTACGACTCCCAATGGGACAGGCCGCACTGGCTAGGAATTTTTTGAGATCTTCGTTGGCGCGCACGAGGACGCTGCGATTTTCCATGGTCGCGCTCTGGCCTCGCACGGTGATTTTGGTTTTCGGGCGAGCCTCAGGAGTGTCGAGGGGCGGATTGCGATCAAGGCATTGGTAAAGGCTGCTGGCTGTAGACAGCAGTCTTTGGCGTTTCTTGGTGAGGGTTTTGACCTCGGGGTCAGTAAACGGTGGCGCCCGAAAAATATCCACAGAGACCATCGGATTTACCACGGGCTGGTCGCCGGTGTTATAAATTTCCAGCATGATATTCGTGCCGAAAGTCTTGATGGGGTCGAGGAGCACCGCGCTGGTATGCAGGCCGAAATTACCTTCGCCCTGATTCAGGACGACATAGTGTTCCTTCAGGTACATGGAACAGCTGGTGAGAATACCAGAGCGCGGCGGAATGGTCAGTGGGGAGGCATCATGGCGTATCTGCACCTTATCGAGAAAATTGCGCCCTGCATTGCCGCTGACAATGAGCTCGAAATTGATCCGCTGCAGACGCGGCGAGAGGGTGTAGTTAACTTGATGCGGGGTAAGAAAGACCCGACCGCGCGAGTCGATGCTGATCGTATTGGGTAGCTTAAGACCATTGGTTTTAACCGCGTCCCAAATCTCAGCACTTGAAAGTTTGGCGGCGGCTGGGGCGTAAAAAAGTCGGCCGACGGGTGTTCCCGGGCGGAGGAGTTTTTTCCAATAGGCGGCGTTGGGAAAGTTGGCGTCGTAAATAAAAGCGTCAGCCGATAATAAGAGACGATGACCGTCCACGGTGGGTGGCCCTTGGAGATGCATCTCGATGCCGATGCGAGCGAGTGAGCTGCGTTCGGTAAAATGGAGATCCGCGAGATGCGCCTGGAGAAAGGCCATTTCGGTAAGGTTGCGCGGCCAGAAGACGAGGGTCAGGGCAACTTTGTCGCCGCCGCGGTTCTTAACCGTGAGGATCTGGCCATCCGTACTGTGCCAGAATTGGTTTTCGTTCATGGGATTGGCTATCTTTAGGCAGGGGAGCGCTGACTGACAAGCTTGCGCTGGCGTGGTTCCAGTCGTGATTTTTCTAGCCAAAGGGGTTGATTTTTAACTCAGGTACTCCAAGTTCCGACGTTTTTAACGGCACAAAATCACTCAGGCCGTTTCTCAACTGAGTTTACCCATACGATATGAAATTCCCATCCAAGCTCACGGCCGCTCTGTTCGGCCTCGTTCTCCTCAACGCTGCTTCCGCGGAAGATGCCGTTAAATTTAACGTTCCAGGCGTGGCCGTCGGTGCCACCGCCGCGGCTAAACCAGCGGCGCCCAAGTTCACCGAGGCGCAAATTGCTGAAGCCTATGGATGGTATATGGGCGGACAAATGGGCTTGCGCCAAATGGAGTTCACGCAGGCGCAGGTTGAGGCCATGGCGCGCGGTATGATTGGGGCAGCGGCTGGCGGTCAGCCTTCTTTTGACGCGAAAGCCATCGGGCCTGAGGTTGAAGCTTTCTTGAGTAAGAAGAACGAGGCCTTCATGACCAAATTGCGTTACCAGAATATGGCAGCGAGCACGGCTTTCTTCGAAAAGCTCAAGGAAAACAAAAACGTCGTCTCCCTTCCGAGTGGGCTGCGTTATGAAATCGTGAAGCCTGGCACGGGAGCCGTTCCGCAGCCTGGTCAGTTGCTGTCCATGCATTATACTGGGTCGCTGGTTTCTGGTCAGATTTTCGACAACACCCGTGAACGCGGTCAACCGGCTGAGCTGGTCCTGCAAGACGGCGTCGTCATTCCTGGCATGTTCGAGGGCATGCAGAAGATCGGTGTCGGCGGCACGATCAAGCTCTACATTCCACCCTCGCTGGCTTACGGCGATCAGGGGAGCCAAGTGATTCCTCCAGGCGCGACCCTTATCTTCGAAATTGAAGTCTTAAGCGCTAAGGAAGGACCAAAGGCGCCTGCTCCGGCTGCTAAATAAGCATCGCGCAATAGTTTTTCGGTCCAAGCGCTTCCCGAAAGGGAGGCGCTTTTTATTGTTTGGCTGAAGCTGCTGCTGGGCTGAGCACGGTGCGTAATTCAGCTGCAAATTGGTCTATCGTTTCGGGCGAAGTGGCCCAAGAACACATTAACCGATAACCGTGTTCGCCGATGAAACGATAAAAGTGCCAGCCGCGGGCCCACATTGTTTCAGCGGCAGCGGTGGGTAATTCGACGAACAGGCCGTTGACCGAGGGTTCGGTGATAAATTTTAATTGCGGTAGTGGGCGGAGCGCGGCGGCGAGACGCTGCGTCATCGCGTTAGCGTGCGCAGCGTGCTTGAGCCATGCACCTGTCTCAAGCATGCCGACCCATTGGGCGCTAGCGAAACGCTGTTTGGAAGCGAGTTGAGCTGCTTGCTTCACGCGGTAATTAAATTCACGGCTCAACTCATGATTAAAGAAGACCACGGCTTCGGTGCTGTTCATGCCGTTTTTAGTGCCACCAAAGCTGAGCACATCCACTCCTGCTCGCCAGGTGAAGTCGGCTGGGCTAATGCCGCGAGTCGCTAAGGTCGCGGCCGCGTTGGCGAAGCGGGCGCCATCCATTTGCAGGGTAAGCTGGTGTTTTTTAGCCACAGCACTGAGCGCCTTGACTTCGTCGGGGTTGTAAAGTGTGCCCCACTCAGTGGACTGCGTGAGCGAAAGTGCGCCGGCCTTGGAGAAGTGCACATCGGTGCGTTTGAGCGCCGCGCGTTCAACATCAGCCGGCAGCAATTTTCCGTGGGGTCCAGCCACGGAAATAATCTTGGCCCCGCCGGTAAAAAATTCCGGCGCTGCGCATTCATCATTATCTAAATGAGAATATTCATGACAGATGACGCTGTGGTAGCTGCGACATAATGCGGAGAGCGATAGGGCATTGGCGGCGGTCCCGTTAAAGATAAAATGAATATCGCAGTCGGTTTCAAAAATATCGCGGATGAGGATTTTCGCTCGCTGCGTCCATTCATCCTGCCCGTAGGAAGGGGCCGCTCCCTTATTGGCAGCATTAAGAGCGCTCAGGGCTTCCGGCGTTATTCCAGCCGTATTGTCGCTCGCGAAACTATAATCGTGGTGAACTGCATTATCTGGGAAGGACATGGCGTCACAGAATGGAATTATTATCTAGCCTTGAACAGGGTGAATTTATTCAGAGCCGGCGCGTTGATCCTCTAGTGATGTGCACCGAAGCAGCTGGCGGGGCCCTTAACCCGTTCTTGCACCCGTGACTTTCGCGGTGTTCGTTAGGTTCGACGAATGACTCTCTCAGATCTCAATCTCTACCTCGTGGGGTTTATGGGTACGGGTAAAAGTACCATTGGCCGATTGCTGGCGCGGCAGCTCAATTTTCAATTTCTCGACAGCGATCACGAAATAGAACGGACACAAGGCAAGGCGGTGACGCAGATTTTTGCAGAGGAAGGAGAGTCTAAATTTCGTGAGTTAGAGCTGGCTTTTATTGAGCACGGCCATCCTGGGCAGGGTTGTGTGGTCGCCTGTGGAGGTGGCTTGGTCGTGCCTCCGGGGCGGCGCGAATTACTCAAGAGTCGTGGGGTGGTGATTTGTTTACACGCTTCGGTTGAGACTATTTTGGAACGGACTTTGCACGCCAACCACCGGCCGCTGCTGCAAGTAGCGGATCCTGTGGAACGGGTGCGCACGCTTTATGCTCAGCGCGAAGAAATTTATCGTGGAACGGGGACCATGGTGCTGACGGATCATCGCTCCATGAAGGAAATCGCAGCCCACGTCCTGCGGGTTTATCGTCAGGAAGCTCAGTCGACAAAATCATGACCGCGAGCCTGGGCGCAGCTGTAACCGGTGAGAGCCGTGAGTTATTGCGTCGCCGGTTGCGGGATGTGGGTTTTGATGAAGTACGTTTTGCCGCCGTGACATCGGTTGCTCGCGCTGGGCTGGCGCCATGGTTAGATCAGGGGCTGCAGGCGGATATGGCCTGGATGGAGCGAACCAAAGAAAAGCGATTAAACCCTGAGCTCGTCTTAGCGGGGGCGCGCACCGTTATTATTTTGGGGGTGAATTATGGATCGCCCGCTGTGGGACAAGCGCTCGCGGCCGCCGCGGGTGAAAGGGAAAAGCGTGCGCGTGCTCCCGTTTGGGCGCGTTATGCGCTGCACGCTGATTATCATGATACGATCAAGCCAGGGTTAGCCGCGGCTGGGCGAGTGCTCGAGGAGATGGGTGGACTGGCCGCGACCGATTATCGTTACTATGTCGACACGGGTCCTGTGTTGGAACGTGGTTGGGCCGCGCGCAGCGGTTTGGGTTTTCGAGGAAAAAATGCGATGCTGATATCCAAGCAGCATGGGAATTGGCTTTTTCTTGCTTCGATCCTGACGCGTTGGGAAATCACGGCTGATGAGCCGCTCCGCAAGAAATTGCCAACGCCTGACCAACTTGAGCCAACCGGTTTACTGTGCGGTAAGTGTACGCGTTGCCTCGACGCATGTCCGACGGAAGCTTTTTCGCAACCAGGGGTAGTCGATGCGCGCCGTTGTATTTCCTATCACACGATTGAAAATAAGGGGATTATTCCTCGCGAATTGCGGCGCGGGATTGGCCCCCGCATTTATGGATGTGATGTTTGCTTAGAGGTTTGTCCGTGGAATCGTTTTGCCCAAGCGGGGCGGCGGATGTTGCTCAGCGCGCGCGGTGATATTGCCGAGCTCGCCCTGGGGGAGATTCTCGCCCTCACCCCGCTGCGCTTCGCCGAGGTTTTTAAAGGCACTGCCATCAAGCGGCTCAAGCTGGCCGGTCTGTTGCGTAATGCCTGTATCGTGGCTGCCAATACGGGAGCGGCTGATTTATTGCCGATACTCCAACAACTCGCTGAGCATGCCTCGCCGATCGTTCGCGCCCATGCGGTTTGGGCGGTGCAACAATTGGCCGGGGCAGCCTCGGCGCGGACGAGGCTCACAGTTGCTCAATCACGTGAAACTGATGCGCTCGTTTTGGCGGAATATAATCAGGTGGCCGGTGATCCTGCCGCACTTGTCCAAACTTAAGCGGCGGGTGGAAAGTAAGCGCGCATTTTTTCGGTAAAGAGCGCCGGCGGTCGGACGGGTTCTCCGGCTTTATTAATGAAGCCATGGACCGTGAAGCCAGTGACGAGGAGGTCGTCGCCTCGACGGATTTCGTAATCAAGCCTGATGCGTAGGAGGGGACGCTCATGCAGTCGCGTGATGATCGTCACAGTATCATCGTAGAGTGCTGGTTTGGTGAATTTAACTCCGAGTTCAACTACTGGCAGGAGATACCCCTGCGTTTCCAGCTCACGATAAGGCAGGCCGCATTCTTTGAGGAGTGTGGTGCGACCCACTTCAAACCAGGGTAAATAATTTCCGTGATAGACGATGCCCATCATGTCAGTTTCAGCGTAGCGTACAGTGATCTGGGTGCGTGATTCGATCATGGGCTTAAGCGGTGAGATTTAAGTTTGCTGGTTGGTCTAGCAATGATTGTACGGCATCAGTCCACGTATGGCGAATGGCTCGAACGCGACCGGCTTCGCCTAAGCGGTGGCGAAGAGCGGGGTCAGCGATGAGTTGGGCAAAAGCTGCCGTCAGCGCTACCGTGTCGCCCGGGGTGACTAGCAAGCCAGTTTCACCATGTGCCACGGCCTCGGGCACGCCGCCGATCGCATGTGCAATAATCGGAAGGCCGTGCGCGCCAGCCTCGAGATACACGAGTCCAAACCCCTCGATGCTTTGTTTATGCGGCATACTCGTCATCGCAAAAATATCAGCTTGAGCATAAATGTCACTTAGTTGGTCATCGGGAATATCGCCCAGAAATTTTACTGGGAAATTTGCCTCGAGACTGGCTGTCTCCAGGGCGGCCTCGTAGTTGTCTTTGCTGTGAGATCCGACCAGCCAGTATTCAAGTGAGGCGCGCTGATCGGCGGGTAGCGCTTGGAGTGCGGCGATTACTTGCAGTTGGCCTTTCCGTGGGTTGAGGCGCGCGACTGTCAGAATAATTGTTTTGGACTTAGGCTTGGGGATTCTCGCCAAAGCGCATGAGTTTAGGTCAGTCCGTAAGGCTCCTGGTGTGATGACTGCTTTTGGCGCGGCCGTTGGGAAATGTTGGCGGAGGAGGTCTAGCGCAAAGGTGCTCACAACGCCAATCCGCGTAGCCTTGCGTAGGAGATGGGTGGTGCTCCAGCGCAAGATCCGCCGGGAGGATAACCATTGGATTTCTGATCCATGGAAGGTGAGCACGAGTTGCGCCGGCTTGAGGCGATCAAAGTATTGTAAAAAAAGCAGGGCGAGCAGGGGGCCGGGCTCCGGCACATACAAAATAGCACTTCGCAATCGTTTACGTTCGGCAATGAGGCGGCGAGCCATACGCCATTGGCTCAATAAACTGTGATCACCGGCAATGGGTAGACGCTTGATTTGATAGTTGCGTGGTAATTCCGGTACATCAGGCGGAAGGGCCGGGGCCCAAACTTCGACTGCATAACCTAGCTCTTGGGCGGCCCGAGCCATCTCGGTGGCATAGACCGCGATACCCCCACGGTGGGGAAAGAATTCATGGGTAACCAGAATCAGCGGCTGGCCAGGCTGAGGGCGGGGGCTAAAGAGGGGGAGCGACATCAGTCGAATGAGGATGATTAAATCAATGTGCGACTAAGGAGGGATGGCCCTAAAATGAAATCGGATGTGGCCTCGTAACCATCAGCAAGTCAATCGGCTAAACTGGCTCGGTCGCATTGGGCTGGTATAGAATATTTGGGGTTTACAAAATCCCGCCTGTGCCATTGCATCACTCTATGGCTCCTACTGTACACAGTGCTGGCGGGTTTCAGCTAAAACCTTTTACATCTGAAGATGATGCGAATCTTCGCGAAGCTCTTAAGCGTTGTTCAGCTGCGACTTATGAATCGGCAGCCCAATTTAGAAAGACGGGTAATACGGAGCATTTACCGGCCATAGTTTTAGGTATCATTGAGCGCTATATTGAGCCAGATCTTAGGGGTAAACTTAAAGATGCGGATGATGATCTCCGTATCATTGAAGATCTGGGCATT
>CAIOCT010000084.1 GCA_903856725.1 uncultured Verrucomicrobiota bacterium | reverse complement strand
ATTTTCGAACTGGAAGCAGAAGACATGAGGCGAGGAGACAGAATTATAATTTCACCATGCGCGCAAGGCTACGCGCGTAGCTCAAAGGTAATGGGCCAACTCTCGGCGATAATAGGCGAGAGTCTTGGTGAGCGCTTGCTTAATGGTCGTCCGCGGTTGCCACCCGAGTGTGGCGGCGATCAAGCGGCCATCAGAATAATAATCGCCAATATCAATTTTTTTACGGGCTGACGGGAAAGCCCGTACTTGAAAACTGCCCGTACCCGCCACCGCGACCAAGGTCGCCGCGAGCTCCCGCAAACTAATCTGCCCGATGCCCCCCAAATTAAAAACTCCGCCGATGGCGTCGGGATGCGTCGCCGCCAGCAGGAAAGCTTCCACGGCATCATCCACAAAAGTAAAGTCGCGCAATTGGTCCCCACCCCAAACTGCAATGGGCTGCCCCTCGAGGATTTGCTTAAGCCAAATACCAACAAAAGTCTGCCGCGCATCTTTCACCCTCATTCGCGGACCAATCGTATTCGTCAACCGCAGGACCGTGCTCGGCACCCCGTGAACCTGACTGTAGAGCAAATGGTACTGTTCGCCCGCCAATTTGTTAATCCCATTCACATCCACCGGCCGAAGCGGATGCTGCTCATCCACCGGTAAATAATCGGGCCGACCATAAATCTGCCGCGTGCTTGCAAACACGACTCGCAGCTTAGGATTATGCTGCCGGCATGCTTCCAACAAGGTCAGTTGAGCGCGGCAGTTAATATCTAAATCCGTCTCCGGATCAGTCATCGAGTCCATGTGACTCGTTTGCCCCGCGAGATTAAAAAGAAAATGCTGCCCGCGTAAAAATTCTGGCAAGCCGTGTCGATCACGCACGTCGGCTAAATGAATCGTCAGCTTTCCTTCAATCCCGTGCACATTGCGTCGATTACCGCCGTACTCTGGAATTAAACTATCAATAATGGTAACTTTTGCGCCCAACCCCACCAGCCGGCGGGCAAGATTCGAACCGATAAAGCCAAGCCCTCCTGTAATCAGCACCCGCTTACCTCTAAAAGCAGCGGCAAATGACGGTCGAGGTTTCATCAGAGAAATGAGAGATTTGCAGCAGATCGCCCGAGAAACAAGCGGGAAGCTAACCACGATTCTCCCCCGACGCCGGCAGGGCCCGCTTAAGCGCGAGTCGCTCCATAACCTCACCGAGTACATAAATTGATCCCGTCACGACCACCGGATCAGTGGAATTACCGATGACACAGGCGCCGGGTTCGGGGAAAATTTTATCAAGGGAGGTAACGTGCACGCGATGACGCTCCGCTGCCGGGACGAAAGCCCGCACGACCTCCCCTGGACAAGCCCGTTCTTGGCGAGGTGTGACCAAATAAATTTCCTGCGCATAACGCAGTAGGACCTCCAACATGGCCCGCGCGCGAAACTCGCCCAAGGCCCCCGCGACAATCAGCGGCCGGCGACCCGTGGTAGCGATGAGTTGTTGCAGATTTTCCGCCAACACCGCGACGCCCTCCGGATTGTGCGAGGCATCCAAAATGAGCAAACGGTCCTCCAGCTTAATAGACTCCCAGCGCCCTGGCCAATTGACCTGAGTTAGCCCTTGCGCGATCACCGGTGCAGTCAGTCGCCACTCTTTTGGCATCACCTGCGCCACCAACGTCGCCGTAGCCGCATTCCAACGCTGATAATCACCCGCCAAATTAGTCTGAGGATAGCAGCCTAGATCCTCCCCATAAATTTCGCGCACTGAATGCACCACCGCTCCACGCTCGGCGGCAATCGCCCGAATAATCTGCTCAGCCGCTAGCGGTACTCGCCCCAGTACGATGGGCCGACCCGGCTTTATAATTCCAGCTTTCTCCCGAGCGATCTCCTCAAAAGTGGCCCCGAGTTCAACGCAGTGATCGAGTCCGATGGACGTAATTACCGTAACGAGCGGATCGACAACATTGGTCGCGTCCAGCCGTCCACCCATCCCCACCTCAATCGTGGCAAGATCCACGCACTGACGCTTAAATTGCAAAAATGCCATGGCGGTCATGAACTCAAAAAAAGTGGGATAATCTTCCGCGTCCGCCGCGACGCCAGCGGCAGCACAAGTCACGCGGACTTCATTCGTATAAGCGATCATCGCCTCCGCCGTAAGTATCTGCCGGTTGACTTGCACGCGCTCCCCCAATTGCACCAGATGGGGCGAAGTAAAAAGCCCCGTACGCCAACCAGCCGCCTGAAAAATAGCGTCAAGCATGGCCGAGACCGAGCCCTTACCATTAGTGCCAGCCACATGAATCACGGGGTAGCTTCGTTCGGGATGCCCCAACGCCGCGGCCAAGCCACGCATCCGCTCTACGCCAAATCTAGGCCCCCGCGCCTTTTGGGCATAGAGATAAGCGGTGACCGCCGCGTAATCAGAAAAGGGCCGTGACGCCGAATCGACGCTACGTCCTAGGCTATGTGTCGGATTAGGCGCGACGCTCATAAGGAGAGATGACGTCCACAATTGAACGCCGAACGTTGCGCAAACTCACGCCGTCGTCACCAGATCCGCACTCTTCACTGAGCGGGTCGCCTGATGATGCCCATGCAAGGCCTGCAATAAGGAGATCACGCGACTCCGCATTTCTAGACGGCTAACAATTTGGTCGAGCAATCCGTGCTTCAGCAAAAATTCGGCCGTCTGGAACCCAGTGGGGAGAGTCTGTTTGGTTGTTTCTTTAATCACTCGCGCCCCCGCAAAACCGATGAGCGCACCGGGTTCGGCCAAAATAACATCACCGAGCGTCGCAAAACTTGCGGTCACCCCACCCGTAGTCGGATAGGTCAAAATAGAAATAAAAGGCAATTTCGCCTCAGCTAGCCGGCCCAGTGCCGCGCTGGTTTTGGCCATTTGCATGAGGCTGAAAATCCCCTCCTGCATGCGCGCGCCACCCGAGGAACTGATGATAATGCAGGGGGCTTTTTTCTTCAGCGCCCGCTCAATGGCTCGCGTAATTTTTTCACCCACTGCTGCGCCCATAGCGCCACCACAAAAACGAAAATCCATCACCGCTAATGACACCAGCATACCTTGCATTTTACCTAAACCACAAATGACAGCCTCAGGTAGTCCGCTATCTTTTTCGTACCGTTTGATTCGATCGGGATAGGCTGCCGAATCGACGAATTTGAGGGGGTCCCCAGACTTTACCTGAGCATCAAATTCCTCAAATGTGCCCTCATCCACCAGGCTATTAATACGCTCCCGCGAACCGATTGGAAAATGATAGCCGCTTTGGGGCACGACCATGAGATTCTGCTCGAGTTCTTTGTTGAAAACGATCTCGCCCGAGAGCGGACACTTGGTCCACAGCCCTTCAGTCGTAACGCTTTTTTTGGTCTTAGCGCTCTTAACCGTTGATAATTTTGGTTTTGCGAAGTGGCTCATAGATAAAAGTTAACCGTGCCCGAAGGTGATGACATCCAACTGCGCTGCACCGGCGCGACGCAGGACAGTCGCACAAGCATTGAGTGTAGAACCAGTAGTAAAAACATCATCAACCAAGAGGTAACGTTGGGCCGAATTAATGGCGGCGGCGGGAGCCAAAGCAAAGGCATTTTTAAGGTTCTTCTGCCGTGCTACCCGATCGTAATGAGTTTGCGATTCCGTATCTACCACGCGGCAAAGTAATTCCTGCACGACGGTCGTGGGCCCCGCCACCTGGGCGCAACATTCAGCTAATAATAAACTCTGATTGTAACGCCGTTCGCGCAATTTCCTCGGATGCAAGGGCACCGGCACTAAAATTGCGCCGCGCAAATAATCCCCGTACCCAGGGACCATGGCCATGATTGCGATAATATCTTCCAGCACTTGCAACGCATGATGATATTTTAACGCATGGATTAAAGCGCGGCCCGGACCTTTGAGTAGCACCGCCGTCTTGCCAGCTCCAAAGCAGGGCACCAGCGCCTCGCAATGGGGACACAATCGATTCACCTCCATCTCGCCGAAATACGGATGCCCACACGTCGTACAATGTGGTTCGGTGACAACAAACAGTTGTCGAGTACAATGATCACACAGATGCCGCAGTTCACCGCCCTCAACCAAGCCAGCACAATGCACGCAACTACGCGGAAAAATCACGTCGAGGGGATCGCGCCAGCGACGTGGTAACGTGATCGTCATCGCCTCAATAAATTACCTTGAGCATAAACAATCCTTGGGGTGGCGCAGTTACCACCGCAGGCACTCGCCGCCGCGTCTTAATTAATCCGGCCAGCTCGACCGCGGTCAATTTGCCTAAGCCCACACTCACTAACGCTCCCGTTAAGCTACGCACCATTTTATAAAGAAAGCCATCGGCCTCAAAAGTGAAAGTGACCTTTCGCCCGCGCCGGACCACGTCAAGTCGACGCAAATCCCGCACCGTGGTTTCATAAGTTCGATCATTTTCCCCAGAAAAGGCCCAGAAATCGTGCTTTCCGCGCAAGACCTTGGCCGCCGCTAATACTGCCGGCCAATCGAGCTCGCGATTCAGCGACCAACAATAGGCCAGCGTAAATGGGTCCGCTTCGCCTAAATAAATATGGTAACGATAAACTTTTCCCCGTGCGGCAAAACGCGCATGGAAATCGGCCGCGACTCGTAGCACGGTTTTTAATTGAATCGTGCGGGGGAGACCACTTTGCAAAGCCAGACGCAATTTCTCGCCCCCATGCGACCAAGCCGCATCAAAGTGAAATACTTGCCCCAGCGCATGAACCCCCGAGTCGGTTCGTCCACTACCCTCAAGCCGGACGCGCTGCCCCAAAATCTTGCGCAGCTGTCGCTCAATTAAATCTTGAATCGTATTGCCGCCCTCTTGGCTCTGCCAGCCGTGGAATGCCGTGCCATCGTAGGCACAGACGCATTTCCAGCGAGGCACCTGAGCAGACGAGCGTGATTTCATCAACGTGATCGTGCCGGCCACCCGAACCCTCCGCAAGCCGGAGATATTAATAAATCGTCCACCGCGTGACCGTTCATACCGGGTGATTATCCCACCCTACCCCAAGATCCTCACCCAGCATCATCACCCATAATCAAAAATGAAAAGAGTTGAGCCTATTGCCGGAGGAACCCCAAACTATGCAGCCCGTGAAACCGCTGACCTATCGCCACATAATTTGGGACTGGAATGGCACGCTGCTGGATGATCTCGACTACTCCATCGCGGTCATGAACGGCCTGCTGCGGCGGCGTGGCTTACCCCTCCTCGACCGCTCACGCTATCACGCTCATTTTGATTTCCCCGTGCGCAATTATTACGCCCAACTGGGCTTTGATCCCGCGCAAGATAGCTTCGAGTCACTCAGTGTTGAATTTATTAGTAACTACGATGCCCAACGACTGGATTGTGCGCTGCATCGCGATGCTCGCCGCTTGCTCAGCACGATAACCGCGGCCGGCCTGACGCAGTCGATTTTATCAGCCTATCGCCAAAAAACTCTCGAAGAAATTGTCGCTCATTTCGAACTAACCCACCATTTCACCGACCTCGCTGGTCTCGATAATATTTACGCGAGCAGTAAATCTAAACTCGGCCAGGGGCAGGTTCGTAAACTCGGCTTACCTCCATCCGAGATTCTTCTCGTGGGCGACACCATCCACGATCTCGAGGTAGCCCGCGAAATGGGTGTTGATTGCGTACTGGTGGCAGCCGGCCATCACCCGAGCGAAAAATTACGCCGCCACCATCACTGCGTCCTCTCCTCACTCGCGGAATTACCCACCGTGCCGGGGCTACTGTTACCCCAGAATTGAGGCGGTCAGGACAGTCGATGCAATCGACCGAAAGATTAAAAATCACGTACTCGGAATAGCCGGCGGCATTCGCTGATCGAGAAAATCCTGCAAAATCAAACAGGCGGCGCGGGAATCAATTAAACCGGAGTCTCGCACCTCCCGCCGAGATTTTTTTGCGATGGTCGACTCAGCCGCATAACTCGTGAGAGTCTCATCAACGAGGTGAACCGGTAAATTAAACTGAGCCTTCAGCTTGCTCGCAAAGGCATCCACTTCCTTCGCTTTAAAACCCACTGAACCGTCCATATTATAAGGATAACCCAAGACCAAATCAGTAATCCGACGCTGCTGAATAATCTCCGCCAACTTAGCCCAGCGAGCAACCGCCTCGGTCTCGACTAATGCAGGGAGCGGCGTGGCTACGCCGAGGTCATCCCCCTGCGCAAGACCCACCCGCTTGGTGCCGTAATCGATGCCGAGACAGCGCATCGTTTACAAAAACTTCTTGAGGGCGGCATCGTCCGCAAGTCGCTTCAAGAGCGCCTTAATTTCCTGCGCTTTATCTTTATGGACCACGAGCGTGGCTTCGGGAGTGTGCACCACCACAAGGTCACTCACTCCGATCACGGCAGTCAGATGACCATCCGCACTGACCACGATATTATCGCGCCCAGCCTCAACCATGGCCGTGCCCCGTAGAACGTTACCTGATTCATCAGGGGTAAAATGTTTAGCAATCGCGGGCCATGCCCCCACATCATCCCAGTCAAAACTTGCAGGCACCACGACCACATGAGTTGATTTCTCCATCAGCGCGTAATCAACCGAGATTTTTTTGAGCGTAGGGTAAACTGCCGCTAGCGCTACCGCCCAACCGCCCGTCGATTTAGCGGCGGCCTCCAGTTGCGCCAACCCCGCATAAAGCTCGGCCGCATGGGCCTTAAAAGCTGCCTCTACCACGGGCACCCGCCACACAAACATGCCGGCATTCCAGAAATATTCTCCCGTCGCGAGATAACCTTTCGCCGTAGCTAAATCGGGTTTTTCCACAAAACGCTTAACCCCCATCACGCGGTGGCCACTCATCTCGCGCCACAAATTGCCCTGCTGAATGTAGCCAAAACCAGTATCGGGCCCGAGCGGCTTCACTCCAATCGTGACCAGTAGGTCAGCCGCCTCCGCCGAATCAAAAGCCACCTTGAGCAATTTTTGGTATTCCTCCACATCATGGATGACATGATCGGCCGGCAACATAGCTAAGGTGGCTTCAGGATTGCGTTGCTTGACGAGCAGCAAGGCCAACCCTGCCGCCGCCGCCGTGTCCCGCCCCATCGGCTCCGCTACAATATTAGCCGCAGGTAAATTGGGACAAGCGCGCCGACAGCCCTCTAACTGGGCCTGCGTTGTGAGCACAAAAATGTTATCGCGAGGCACCACCCCCATCACTCGATCGACCGTCTGGGTGAGCATCGGCTGATCACCCACAATCGATAGCAAATGTTTAGGCGTAGCGAGACGGCTTTGGGGCCAAAATCTCTCCCCGCGACCACCGGCCATGATGACAACGAAACGTTCAGGCATAACCTAGAATTTAACGCTCAACGTCAGCGTCAACGGCGAACTGGCGGTTGCTTTTTACCTCTTCGGGCCCATTTTACGGCGCTTAATCTATGGAAATGCCCCCAGAAATTGATGTTACTACCGCTGTTGAGTACCTCCGCCAAGGAGCCCTCCTGGTTGACGTTCGCGAACCAGATGAGATCGCGATTTGTGCCGTCGCCGGGAGCCGGCCTATTCCGATGCGCCAAATTCCAGAAAACCTAGCCACCCTGCCCCAAAATCAGCCGATTTTAGTAATGTGTCATCATGGCGGTCGCAGTGAACGCGTAACGCAATTCCTGCGCAGCAAGGGCTATGACCAAGCCACCAACGTTGCCGGCGGAATTGATGCTTGGGCTCAGCAAATCGACCCCACTTTGGCCCGCTATTGAGCCGGCCTGACCACGCTTGACTCTCGCCAGATAATCCAAACAACTCTCCCTTTCACTTTTTACTCTTATGGGACAACAATTCAACAAGCACATCAAAAAGAAACGCCGCGTGGCCTACCACAAGCGCCGCAACGCCCTCCTGAAGGCTGCCGCTAAGTCCAAGAGCAAGAAGTAACAGCTCGAGGTCGACGCACGTTCTGCCGCGGCGGTCTCTGACCGCCGTTTTTTATTCTTAGCGCCCGCTCTTGCAGCAGGCTGTCGCGATTCCCTCGACCCCTCACCCACGACTGGCTCGCGGGTTCTCCTACCAGGATATGATCAAAGTTAGCCTCATCTCTCTCGGTTGCGCCAAAAATCTCGTGGATAGCGAGATCATGGTCGGACATTTGCACCAAGCCGGAATGGTGGTTATTCCCGAAGCAGAAAAAGCCGATGTGGTCATCGTTAATACCTGCTCCTTCATCGATTCCTCCAAAGAAGAATCCCTCAGCCATATTCTGGAAGTTCACCAAAGCCGCGGCATGACGAAGCGCCGCCAAGACCAAAAGTTGATTGTCGCGGGCTGCATGGCTCAACGTTTCTCGAAAGACCTCTCAACCTCCTTACACGATGAAGTCGATGCCTTCATCGGTCTTGATCAAATCACCAAGGTAGCGCCGATTATCGAGGAAATTTACGCTAAGGCCCGCGGCAAGAGCGACGCGCCCGCCAATTTTATTGAAGGCAAGTCCACCTATATTCCGGACTACGATACCCCGCGCTTTCGGCTCACGCCCAAACATTTCGCGTACATTAAAATTGCGGAAGGCTGCAATCACCCGTGCACCTTCTGCATTATTCCGCAGATTCGCGGCCGGCATCGCAGCCGCACCATCGAGAGCGTCGTCAAGGAAGCTCGCCAGCTTGTGAAGGATGGGGTCAAAGAAATTAACCTGATCTCCCAAGACACTACCTTCTTCGGCATGGACACGTGGGAGCAGCGCCCGAACCCCCGCACCCCGGTTGACTCTTCCCGCGGCAGCGCCCTCACCACCTTACTGCGCGAATTGAACGCCATCGAGGGAGACTTCTGGATTCGCTTGCTGTACACTCACCCAGCGCACTGGAGTGATGAGCTCATCAAAACGATCGCGGAGTGCCCGAAAGTAGCCCGCTACATCGATATCCCTCTGCAGCATATCAGTGACGCGATGCTCGAACGCATGCAGCGCGAAACGAGCGGTGATTATATTCGCGCGCTCATCCGTCGCATTCGCGCCGGCATCCCGGGCATCGCCATCCGTACCACCTTTATTGTGGGTTTCCCTGGCGAAACTGAAGCGGATGTTGCCGAACTCTGCACTTTCATCAAAGAAACTAAATTTGAACGCCTCGGTGTTTTTCGCTACTCTCAGGAAGAGGGCACGCGTGGAGCCAAGATGGACGACCAAATCTCGGCCAAAGTAAAAGAAGCTCGCTGGCATCAGACCATGGCGCTCCAGCAGCAAATTGCAGCGACAGTTTCCAAAAGCTATGTTGGCCAGACCATAAAAGTGCTCGTAGAAGAAGCGGGAGTAGCTCGCGGCGAGGCTGATGCCCCCGACATTGACGGTCGCGTCTATGTGCCGAAAAATTTACCCGTCGGTGAATTCGCCCAAGTGACGATCACAGGCTACCACGATTACGATTTGCTCGCGCTGCCCAAGGGCCAAAAGCCCACCGAGTACAAGACCGCGAAACAAGCCCAGTAAATCGGGCGGGGCTCGGGCCTACCCTTTGGCTCCAGCCGCGAATTGCTGGATGATTCCATCGAAGGATCCGTTGGTGAAAAAGACCACGAGCTGCGACCGTCCCTGAGTAGCTTTTACTTGCGCAGAAATGGTCGCCAACAACGCGGCATTCGTCGCAGCCGTATGTCCGTGGACACCTTGCGTATCCAGAAACTGAATCACTGCGTCTGCATCAAATCGCTCTTCCGCTTTGAGTTTATTGGTCTGAGCCACCGCGCCGAGATAAACCACATCCGCCAAGGCGAGCGCACGCATAAAGCCGGCCTGCATAATTTTAGTGCGCGAAGTATTACTCCGCGGCTCAAAGGCCGCATGGATAACGTGCTGGGGGAAACGCGCGCGCAAGGACTCCAAGGTCGCGGCTAAGGCAGTCGGGTGATGCCCGAAATCCTCCATTACTTTAAGCGCAGGCGTATTGATCAAAAGCTCTTGGCGGCGCTTCACTCCACGGAATCGCGCCAAGGCATCGAGCTTAAGGATAGTGGGGTCATCCGTCGCCGACGTCGAATTGCGCGGCGAGGCCGCCAGCGCCAGCCCCGCAGCACAAGCAGCCATCGCGGCATTACGCGCATTAAATAATCCAGGCTGAGTCCATTGTACTTCCGACCAAAGTACTCCCTTCCACATTAATTTGAAGCGCACGCCCGCGGGGGTTTCTAAGAAATCGATAATTCTTAAATCATTATTTTCGCCCGTGCCCACCCGCACTACCCGCGTCCAAGCCATCGGCCCCAGCACGCGAAAATTATCCTCATCCCCGTTAAGCACGATCCAACCGTTGCGCGGCACAATCCGAGTCAGATGCGAAAAGGTCCGCTGCACATCCTGCAAATCACGAAAAATATCGGCATGGTCGAACTCTAGATTATTTAGCACCGCAATCTGCGGCGCATAATGAATGAATTTACTGCGCTTATCAAAAAAAGCGCTGTCGTACTCATCGCCCTCAATCACAAACGAATCAGCGATTGTGCCGAGGTGATTCCCCACTGGCGGATCCACCGGCACTCCCCCAATTAAAAAACCGGGATCGCGCCCATTTGCTCGTAGCAAATAAGCCGTGAGCGCCGTCGTGGTCGTCTTTCCGTGCGTGCCCGCTATCACAATATTTTTTCGCCCCTTCAGAATAAATTCGGCCAAAAAAGCGGGCAAGGAAGTGAACCCGAGCGCTCGGGTCTCAAGCAGCCACTCTACTTCAACATTTCCTCGAGACATAGCATTACCAATTACGACGAGGTCAGGGGCTAATTGGGCCAGGCGAGCCGGGTCGTAACCCTGATGAAAGACAATTCCCGCCGCGGCCAGCACGGTACTCATCGGCGGATAAACATTTGTATCAGCCCCAAGCACTTCATGCCCCGCCGCCCGCGCGAGCAACGCGGTATTGCCCATTGCCGTTCCACCAATGCCCATGAAATACAATTTCATATCTATTCAGGATTAGTTAAAAAAAGTCTGCCCAGCCAGCGTCATGCCCATGGCTGGTCATGCTGCAGGTCTCGCGGCCCGATGAAAGCGTGTTTTACACCCACCCGACCGTTTCCCCTTCCCCCACATGCAGACTGGACACCACCGAAATTTCGCTAACGCTAAGGTCAGCGAGGCAGTACGGAAGGGTGGCAGAGTGGTCTATCGCGGCGGTCTTGAAAACCGTGCTTTCTCCTCTGATAAAGGCTCTTACAGAGGTAAGGATACGAACCGTTACGAACGGTGCGGAACGAAATGCATCAAAATCCTGTCAATATAATGGCAATGGAATCGGGTGAACATTTTTGAACTCAACCGACCTCAACGACGGCTTCTAATGTGCCTGCTAGCTGAAGCCACGAATCGATAAACCCTCGCAAGCCATGCAAATCAGAAGGCCAAAACACAACACGGCCAATAGCTCATACTAGATCAATACCCGTTACCTATCAAGCCATGTAAAGCTAAGTGCTGCCTAGTGGTATGATAGCGGTGTGTAGTTCGTGTTTGGTGGCCATAACGTATTTGTGCCCTATGGTGTGGGCTGTCTTCTCAACAGCAGCCTATGGCCGCCTCTGCTTAGTTAAACAAATTTCAGCCGTGTCCGACAGGCTGTTAGGTGAGATCCTTCATTCTTCTGGCGGTTTGGACCACAGCTCGAAAGTGAGTCTGGGTCAGAGTCAGCAGGTGCGTTTCCTGTCAGGTATTGGCATAAAATGGCCCATTCAATCCAACTGCAAGTCCTTGGCCTTCTTGGAAGTCTTCACTGCAAGTAGGAAGACTTCCTCGGTCTCGGTAATCTTGCGGTGTGGATTGAACTGGCTGATTAACTTGCGGGTTAAGCCACGCAGCGGCTGCGCCACGGTGTCGTAACGGTATCGATTATCGGCATCGCGATAGTTAACACTACTCATGGCCCATTCTGCAGCGGGATCGAGGATGGCATCCAAGAATTGAGGCTTCGGATTGATGACAAAGATTCCTTTGCAGTCTACGGTTACGATTT
>CAIOCT010000083.1 GCA_903856725.1 uncultured Verrucomicrobiota bacterium | reverse complement strand
GGGAACAAAAGTTCGTTTTCCTGCTACACTGACATTGACAGCGACGGCTAGTGATCGGGATGGCACAGTAGCGAAGGTTGAATTTTTCGCCGGCACTGTGAAGGTAGGCCAGGACTTAATCGCGCCATTTGAATGTATATGGCAGGTCCCTGCGGCGGGCACCTATTTACTAAAAGCGGTCGCAACCGATAATCAAAACGCCGCCACCGTTTCCGTTGTTAATACGGTGAGTGCAATGGCGAATACGTTGCCCTTCCTGGCTAATTTTGAGCCAGCTGAGGGGTATCAGTTGGGAGCGTTGCACGGCCAAAACGGCTGGGTCGTCAGCGGTGCGGCGAGCGTCGTGGCCGCGCCTGTCTACGCCGGACAACAAGCGGTGAGTGTCGCCCCCGGTGCATCGCCCGGACTCCTCGCAAAATCTTTCGAGGGGGTTGATTCTCCCATTACTTTCGTTGATTTATTTGTCAGGCCGGCGAAAGCGCTGACGCCAGAGCGCGGGGTATTTCTCGATACCGATGCCTTGCAAGTGGCGCTTACTGGCGTGGGGGGGCTAGGCATATTGCAGGCATTTTATGGCGACGGGGTGGGCGGCGGTTACTGGCTATCTACCGCTCAGGGTCCAGCGCTTGAGGCGAGCGGACGGGCTGTGGATTGGTTGCGACTCACCACGCGGTCTGACTATACCCTGAAACGCTGGGATCTTTATCTAGATGGGAAAATGATCGCTGCCGATTTGGGCTTTGTGCACACGACAGCGAATGGCCTGACTGGCTTAGGACTCAGCGGCCATACTACGCTTACCACGGCATTTGATGACTTACTCGTGGGATTTGAGAACCCGCTGTTCGTGGATGTTGATCGTGACGGTATGGACGATGCGTGGGAAGTCGCGCACGGCTTGAATCCCGCTGTTAATGATCGAGCCGAGGATCGCGATACCGACGGATTGACGAATATTAAAGAGTACCTCTTAGGGACCGATCCGAGCAACGCCGACACCGATCACGACAGCGTAGCTGATGGCGTAGAATTGGCTTTCGGCTACAATCCTTTGCTGGCTGATGCAGCAACGGCGCTGAATTCTGATACCGATGAGGACGGCCTCACGTTGCGGCAAGAGCTGCTCATCGGGACAGACCCCAGTCAGTCTGATCAATTAACGAGCCGCGATATTGATGGGGATGGCCTCTTGGATGTCTGGGAAACCAAGTATGGCAGGAATCCGCGACTGGCTGAATCCCTGGATGAAATTAATGCGGATGCGGATGATGATGGCCTTTCCCTATCCGCCGAATCTGACGCTGGAACGAGTCCAGGCAATCCTGATACGGATGGAGATGGCTTAAGTGATGGCTATGAAGTTCGGCACAGCCTCAACCCGCTCGTTTCGGATGCTAGCCTTGATCGCGATGGCGACGGCCTGAGCAATGCGGAAGAATTTCGCCGAGGAAGCGATCCCGCTGATTATTATAATGGTCAGATTCATCATCTCTTACCGTTTATCGGTGGTGACTACGATCTTGGGGCCCAGGGGTTATTGGCCGTCCGCGTGACTGATGCAGCCGGACAACCAATGTTGAATGCACCCGTGGTGCTGACTTTGGGCGAAGGTCTATCGCAAATTTCACTTACGGCTAGCGGGGGCTTAGTAGGTCGTCGTGTCGAAGTTCGTACCGGCGCGGGGGGCATCGCAAGAGCATACGTCCGAATTCCCTGAGAACGGTCAATAATCTTACTGGTATCTTTCAACCTTACTCATGCCGACCAAGAGGAATATTTTCCATCAAGCCACGAGCGCCTGCATTTTTATAATGATGGTCCTCTCTATACCGTTATCCGCGCTGGGCCAAATTGAAACTGGCCAGTGGCAAACGCTGAGCTCGAGCAAAGTTCAGGAATTCCCAATTTTCTTTCCTCGACCAATCGTGAGCGCGGGCAGCTCTGAGTTGCTGGTCATTCCACTATTTGGTCCAGGTCACCTCCTATTGCCGGGCGGGCGTTTGATGATCTGGGTAGGCCGGAATGACGGCACGGCACTAGCCAATGCGGTTGTAACAATCCGTGTGCCGTCTACCGGCAACTTATTAGTCAGCTCAGGAAATCGCGTGACGGAAATTTGTCTGCGCACCAACGAGCAGGGAATGGCAGAGATTTTTCTAACCGTCCCTGATGCTCCACCCACCAACAGCACTGGCAATAACGGCGGTGGTGGTCCGGTCGCAAGTTAACGCCTATGCGATCTTCAGCCATCATCATCGAATTTCTTGTGGTGAATCTTGTCTCATCCTTATCCGCGCAGATTTTTCCGGCGCCGGTTACGGGAGGGGTAATTGATGTTGAGGTTACCGCTGAGGGTGAAACTCATTTCGCACAGTATGACTATCAGCCACCCAAAGCATTTATCGTTTTAGGGGAAAGACTGCAGCAAGACCTTGTTCCTTCTACGATTAAGACGCTGATCCCCGGAACTATCGGAAGTATCACTACGACATTCACATTTGATCCTGATTATGGTCCCAATCATCCGGGGATTATTAAACCGATCAGGGGAGTGGGTAACTACACTTATCCCGACTCAACTGATCGTTATCGTAACATCACCCTAACTACCACCTGGTCGGCCACTGGTGGGGCAACCTTTAGCTTGAGGTCGCTGTCCTATCCAGATTCAGCCGCCGCCCTAATTGAAGGGGAAGGGGTGGGTCGAATTTTTAGTACCTACGCGGGCCCCTCTAATTCACCAGCATCAACTGCTTTTTATGCTGCCGGATTGTCGCGTTACGCTGGAAAAGTAAATTCGTTCAGTTTCGGTTTACCGCTGCCTTTTCGTTATTTACCCGGACTTAATAATTATTGGGTTCAAGTGCAGCCGGATCTAACGGCCGTAGTGTTTCACAGCGAAGCTTACGAAGAGACGAGTCCTGGGGTGGGAGTATTTAATCCGGTAGGGTCGCTGCTTACGAGTGGTACGCCTGGTCATGGACCCGAATATCAGAATGCAGAAGTCCCGCTCAATGCCGTACAAGCTGAGGTGGCTTTGCGTGCATCGCCATGGATTTTTTCTGGGGATTCAGCGCTGCTAATTGAGCCTATAGCTCACTACGCCTTTTTAACCACCGGCGCGTCGGCCAGTAAATTGCGCTACAAATTGCAGATTCAGCCCGGGCTAGCGCGGGACATCACATGGGCGGAAATTTTCACCCCCGAAGGCGCTAGTCATCCGAGCGATTATCGCTTCAAAACGGAATTGGTGGGCGCAAGCCAGACCGAAACCTCAACCTATCTGCTGGATCCCTTCGATCGTTTCGGCTCTCGGCCCGGAATATATAAAATCCAAGCCTTTGAAAGCGAGTCCTTCGCGGCAGCTCTGACGGTTGATGCTAATCGCGATGGAGTTATTCTGCCAGCGACCGGTCCAATCACGCCTTACCTGATTGCCCATACCGATGTTATAACATCCGCAAGCCCCTATGCCTTGCTGGTGAATACACGGGATGAGAATAACGACGGTGTAGCAGATGGTTTAGATGCGAGCGTCAATGGCGTTAATGATTTGGCGAATTTCTTTCCGGTATTTTTAAATATTCAGCAGCTGCTGAACACACTGCCGCCGAGTGCGGGGAACCATTATTTACTCAAGCAAGCCGATGGGGCTCTCAATTTTGTTTATACAAATCTGACCCAAGCAACGGCTTTTTCTTATTTAGCGGGTACACTCGACACCGGCTTTGGGCCGAGTTTCGACCAACCGGCTGGATCGGCACCAACAGAACAGATCTCGGCATCGGGCGTGGAGTTATCCTTGGAATTTTTACAGCGCATCAAGGATCAAGGACAGGGAGTCATTCTCATTGAAGGACGCACCTTCACTAACAACCCGCTTGTGCTTACCGTAGAAACTGGCACGGGCCGAGTGGTCGTTAATTTGCCATTGCAAACGATTCAGGCGGAACTGGCCGTGGATGCCAATCGTGATGGGGTAATCAAGCTTCGCACAGAGAACGCCACTGATCTCACTTCCGCAGCTGAACCGTTCCATTTTTGGATTAACGATGATGATGACTTTGGCGATATGGGAGGCACGGATATGTTTATGGGGATTAGCTCAGATGCAAATGCTTGCGATGATGTTATTAATGGTAATCGAGATCTGGTTGATTTTTTCCCAATTTTCCTCGATCTGAAATCCCTCTTGGCGGTGCTACCGCCGGAAGCGGGCTATCAGTATAAACTGCAGCAGGCAGATGGGGCTGTGAATTTTGTTTATACTTCACTGAACCGCGTGACAACTTCGACTCGTGATGACGCACTAGCCTATCACCAAAAGATTTTTTTATCCGGATTTGGTCCGGATTTCACCCAATCGGCAGGCGCGGCGATAACGCAGCAGGTGACGGCTGCAGGCGTTATGCTGTCCGATGAATTTTTGACGCGCATCAAAAACAACGACGGCGGCGTGATACTCGTTGAAGGACGCACGAGCACTCAGTCACCGCTTGTCCTCAGAGTCGAAAAAACCGACGGCACACTCATTACAACCATCGCACTTCCGCTGCGACTCAGTGCAGTTGAGACCATGTATCGGCATATCGATCTTACGACGGGGCCGACCGAGTACGATGGTACTTCGCTGGTTTTACCAGAGGTGGCACGCCCCACCATGACCAACGATCCGGGAGATAATTGGCCGGATCGATTAACCAACGGCAAATATTTCGTCTTCATGCACGGCTTCAATGTGGATGGAATAAAGGCCCG
>CAIOCT010000082.1 GCA_903856725.1 uncultured Verrucomicrobiota bacterium | reverse complement strand
GGCCATTCCTGCGTTCCAGAAGGTTCGCCAGTCCTCCCAAGATAAAGCGGTGCTCAACAATGCGCGCCAGCTGTCCGCGGCCGCTGACCAATTCTTCCTAGAAAATGGTGTCACCAGCGCTGCTTCTACTTCGCTGGTTGGCGCTACCAACTACGTGAAGGCCGTTAACACGGTCGCCAGAGAGACCTATCCCACTGGTTACACCCAGGGTCAGACCATTACAATCAGTGGCTTGGCTGGGGCTCGCACGATCACCTACGCGCCTTAAATTTTATTAGATTACTGGCTGCGCAAGGCCGTCCCTATCCGGGCGGCCTTTTTTGTTTAATCGGGTAGATACAATACTGACCAGCGGAGTTTTGCACTCCTCGCAATTGCAGTAGTCTCCTGCGGACGCAGGTGATGACCAAGCTCCTGCGGGATCAACTGCTGCAAATAGCCGCTGAGCAGGTGGGAGACTGAGATAGCGCTTAAGTTTTATAGCTCAGTGTCGCTAAAGAGTCATGCGCCCTGCTGATCTAGACACTACTGCCTAGGTGGCTATCTATCAGCGGCACACTTCACAGAATAAACTAACGCAATTAATTATCGCTCAGTTGGATATGATTTTTATAGAATCTTAACAATAAAGGATTGCGGAGAGGGGGCGGCAGATAGATAAATGCAAATTGTTGGCAAAGATAATAACTCACTAAAAATAAATATAATGAATACACGTTCCAAGTCAGGTTTTACGCTCGTTGAAATCATGATCGTCGTGGTCATCATCGGCCTCTTGGCCGCCATGGCCATTCCTGCGTTCCAGAAAGTTCGCCAGTCATCCCAAGATAAAGCGGTGCTCAACAATGCGCGCCAGCTGTCCGCGGCCGCTGACCAATTCTTCCTGGAAAATGGCGTCTCAACCGCTGCTTCTATTTCGCTGGTTGGCGCTACCAACTACGTGAAGGCCGTTAACACAGTTGCTAGCGAGACCTATCCCACTGGTTACACGCAAGGTGTGACCATTACGATCAGTGGTATCGCTGGTTCCCGCACGATTACCTACGCTCCTTAATTAAGCCGGCATAGGACAACCCAAGGCCGCCCTTAACTGAGGCGGCTTTTTTATAGTTATCGTTAGCGAGTATTAATTATCCCGACTATGGAGGAGTGGCACATCTATGATGATTGGTCGCCCGAGGTGAAAAATTTGCCTAAGGTTGGCTTGGAAAGAGGTCTTTTGTTTTCGCAGTGAGTCGTCCACGCTCGTTTGCAACTGCTCACCGCCTGGGCTTTGGACATATATATTATGGATCGTCGCTTCGTCTTATTTATTCTGATCGCGGCCTTGGCCGTCATTTCAGGTTTTTTTACGTTTACAGCTGAGCAGTCGCTCATCGCCGTGATTTACGGTGGGTATTGGGCGATGTTGGGGCTGACCGTATTGTTCGGCTGGTCGTTATTTCGCATCAGCCGTGACTCGTTAGCTGGCGGCATTGTGTGGCGCCAGCATCCGCGCTGGCCGGTTGGTTTGATTATAGGCTGCGGCTTGCTCCTCTTGGTCCATGAGAGCTATGGATTTAAAATCTTGATGGATGAAGTGATGCTCCTCGGCACTTCGATGAGCATGCATTTGGACAAAACGGCGCTCGTGCCCATGCGCGGCAATGACATTCAAGGTGCCTTTCAATTGCTCGCCGGACAAATTGATAAACGGCCCTTATTTCAGCCATTTTTAGTTTCGGTCTTGCATGATCTCACAGGGTATCGGCCAGAAAATGTTTTCGCACTCAACACTGCGCTGACGTTTGTGCTCTTGGCGCTCGCCTATTTGACCGGCCAACGCATCGGCGGGCGTGGGGCGGGTGCCGTGGCGGTTTTGTTGCTCACGAGCCTGCCTTTGTTGGCACAAAATGCGACAGGGGGAGGGTTCGAATTATTAAATTTGGTGATGATTTTGAGTACCTTGTTGCTGGCGATGCGTTATGTCGGTCGGCGAGATGGTCCGTCGCTTGATGCCTTGTGTTTATCCGGTCTGTTGTTGGCTCAGACCCGCTATGAATCGGTCATCTTTTTGCTGCCAGTTGGACTTACGGTATTATGGGTTTGGTGGGACGAGCGTCGGCCCACTCTCACTGGCCTTGGCTTGATTATGCCACTGCTTTTACTGCCGTACGCGCTGCACCATAAAGTTTTTAGCGCCCGGGCTTCCTCATGGGAAATGGCGAGTCAGCCAGGTTTTGACCGTCCATTTTCCTTCGCGTATTTGCCAGACAATGTCGCGCACGATCTTAATTTTTTCTTTAATACAACTGGGGAGCACTCGAATTCGCTCGTGCTATCAATCCTGGGTTTTAGCGCGCTGATTTTTTTCGGACTCTGGTGTTTTAAGACGCTCAGCAAATTGCGTACTGCACCGCCGGCGCGTGCGGCTTTGGCTATTTTTTCTTTGGGTTTCGCCGCGCATGCCTTGTTGCTGCTTTGTTATTTTTGGGGCAAATTTGACGACCCAGTCATTCGCCGACTCAGTTTGCCGTTTAATCTCACGCTGATGATCGCCGTGGTGACCGTGGCAGCAGAAATGAATTGGCGCGGAAAAATCTGGCAGATTTTAGCCGTGGTGATCGGGGTAGGTTTTTTCGCTCACTCGCTGCCAGCGATGGCTCGGCATGGGTATTCGATCGAATATTATGTCGGCCGTGAGATGGATTGGCGCAGGGCTTTTATCAAAAAGTATCCTGAGCGTGACTATCTGGTAATTGATAATAACTCAATTATTTGGCTCACGCATCAAGTTTCGAGTACGCCCGTTCGGCAAGCGCTCGAGCATAAAGAAAATATCGTTTTTAATCTCCGCAACCGCACCTTCACCGCTATTTATGTTTTTCAGCGTTATACGGTGGAGCCGGCGAGCGGTCGCTTAGTCTTGCCTGCCGAGGATGATCTGGGTGCAGACTATCAACTAGAGACGGTTTGGGAAAAGCGCTTCACCCCGCTTACCGTGAGTCGGATCAGTCGGATTTTGTCGGTCCGAGAAGGCCCCAGCACCCGGCCTTTGGTTGTGCCGCCAGTTTTGGACAAGCTGACCCCATTAGAGCAAGAAAAGGCGCGAGATCAGTATCTCGAGCGTTTTATTAAGCGGCTGCCGTAAGCAGATTTTTTCGTGCTAAAAATTACACCAGCTTTCTGGTCACGGTCTGAGTGTCGTTTGGTGTTGTTTGGACTGGCGGCCATTGCGGCGGTTTACTTTGGCTTTATTGGTTGGGCCCCTGAAACCGGGGGTATGCTCGTGAAGCGCTTTGGATACTATGTGCTCGGGTTAACCTTCGGGCTCTGGCTGGTCGCCCTGTGGCAGCTGAGTCAGCAGCGCCTCGGGAGCATTGGGATCAGCCATCGTGAGGGCTGGGGGGCGGGGCTCGCGATTGGCCTATTTACGTTGCTGGCATTTAATGCAGAGCCTTTCCGCAGCAAAGTGCTCTTCGATGAGTTCGTGCTGCAGTCGACGGCTTTTAACATGCACTACTTTCGCGATACGGCGACGATGGTGCGTGGCTACGATATCTTGGGGGTCTTCATTTCCACGGATAATTTTCTCGATAAGCGGCCAAATTTTTATCCGTTCCTGGTCTCACTCGTGCATGATTTTACAGGTTATCGCACCGCTAATGCTTATTGGTTAAACGCCGCACTTTTGCCCATGACCTTAGCGCTGGCCTATTATCAGGGCCGACGATTAGCGGGCCAATGGGGTGCGTGGTTAGCTTTATTGTTATTAGGTTCTCTGCCGTTGCTGGGGCAGAATGCCACCGGCTCGGGCATGGAGTTGCTTAATTTCTTCATGATTCTCGTCGTGATTGCGCTCGGTGGTGCTTACTTGCGACAACCTGATCACGTTCGACTATCAGCGCTGGTGTTGGGCACGCTATTATTAGCTCAGTCGCGTTATGAATCAGCAGTCTATGTGGTGCCCGTCGCCGGTTTGATCGGGTTGGGCTGGTGGCGGCGAGGAGCGGTTATTATTTCTTGGCCGACAGTGCTAGCGCCGTTGCTGCTAGTGCCCTGTGCGCTACAAAATAAAGTGCTCAATAATACTCGCTGGATGTGGGAGCTAAAACCGAATCAAGAAACACGTTTTAGCGTAGATTATCTCAGTAAAAACCTGGAGGGAGCCGCCGATTTTCTTTTTAGCACGACCCAGCGCTATGCTAATTCGATCACACTTTCGTGGCTGGGGTGCGCCGCGCTTGTTTGGCTCATCGGGTGCAGTTTACGTCAACCGGCTCGGCTACGCAGTCTAGCCGAGGATCAGGTCGCATTGATTTTATTGGGCCTGGGAATTATCGCAAACACGGGGTTAACTTTTTTTTATTATTGGGCGAGTTTCAATGATCCAATGGCTTCGCGCCTCAGCTTGCCGCTCCACCTTGTTTTTGTTTTTTCGATTGTCGGGGCGGGCGGGATATTTGCTCAGCGGTGGTCCGGGGCACGGACAATTTTAATCGGCTTGGCATTGCTGGCGGTCGTGACAGCGACCAGTCGATTCGCGCAGCCGCTTTATTCGCATACTGGCATTGATGAAATCGAATGGGAGAAAAGATTTGTGCTCGCGCGGCCACCGGGGGATCGGCTCATTCTGACCAATAAGTCGACGCTGCCTTGGCTGTTGCTGAAAATGCCTTCAATTTTAGTCGGGCGTGGTCAGCTCATGGCGGAGCGCTTGCAGTATCATTTACAGGCGGGGACCTTCCAGGAGGTTCTTGTTATGCAGACTTTTCGGCCGACGACGGCGGAGGGCGACCATCAGCTACCGCTCGCTGATCAGTTGCCAAATAATTTTACGCTCCAATTGTTAGCCGAACGCAGATTTGGCACCCGGATTACGCGTATCAGTCGGTTAACAGCGGTGGAGTTGCCGGTCGGGGTGGGTCCCGGCGGAGCAGCCATTCAGGGGAAATCGGCCAGCGCTCCTTAATAATTATACAATGACAAGAGTGGATATGATTGATTTGCAAGGTGGGGAGTTTTTGATTTTTTTGCATGACCGGTAGTAATAATCCTCGTGTTCAGCTTGCCGGATTTTTCTCGGCGCGACCGGTTGCCTTGCTCGTCCTATTGACCATGAGTGGATGGATAGCTGGTGGTTTCTGGCCTAGCGTGCTGAGGACCTTGGGTATTTTAGGGTATGGAAACACGCAATTTCTAGATTCGTATGCAGTGTTGGCCGCGGTAGATGCTGTCCGCGCAGGTGCTGATCCTCATGGAGTTAATCCGCTCGATCCGCTCATGCGTGGGCATGTCTATTCGGATTGGTGGTTGGCGCTACGTTGGCTCGGGCTGACTCGTGCGCATAATTTTCTGGTCGGTCTTACTTGGATTGCCGGCTTTGCGCTAACAGCGTGGGCGACCGCCCGCCCGCGGCGCATGCTCGAGTCCATTTGGTTAGGGGCAGTACTGCTTTCCCCGCCTTTTTTTCTAGCCCTCGATCGCGCAAATAATGATTTGGTAATTTTTATCCTACTCGCGGGATGTGGTTGGGCCGTCAGTACGCCGGCACGGTGGCCGCGCTGGGTCGCGATTGGTTCACTTGGCTTAGCGACAGGTTTAAAATATTTTCCTGCTGCGGCCGCGCTGGGTTTTCTGTGGGTTCGGCCGGTGCGCCGCATGCCCGCGATGTTTTTAGCGGCGCTCGTGGTCGTGGCCTTGTCGTTGGTAAGTGTGTGGCCAGATATTAATCGAAGCCGATTTATCATTCCCTCGACGGTTCATGCGATGGGGGCGCCGTTGTGGTGGCGGGAATTTGGCTGGGCTGACAGCGCCTCAGCACTGCCGAGTCTATTGCTCATTGTCGGGGGAGCTCTGATCTTGGCTTTAGCTCGGGTGACGGTCGGCTTATTAACCGAAGGAAGTCCGACCGAGCGCCTCCGAGCTGCTCTGGGGGCGATCGTATTACTGACCTGTTTTATCTCAGGTGTAAATTATGCCTATCGTTGGATTTTTATTATCTGGCCCGCGATTTGGCTTTGGCGGCAGGCGATCGATCCAGCCTTGGCGGTTCGCGCCCGCTGGGTGGCGCGGGTTGCCTGTGTCACTATTTTTTTGTGTCTCTGGCTGGATGGGCTCCTGTGCTTCATCATTAATCAAGGGTTTTTAATTATGACCCAAACCCAGATGAACCAATTTGATGTTGTTTGGCGGCGCTCGACACAGCCACTGCCGTGGTTGCTGATGTTGCTCTTCGCAGGCTGGCTGCTGGAGGCTGGATTAGCCACGGTCAAAGAGTGGTGGAGCCTGCGTCATGAGCCTTGAGGCGGCTGAGGCTCAGTTTAATTTAGTTCGGAAGGCTACTAATCGCGTGGAGCCAATCGCGATAAGGACGATGTAAGACATTTGTTATCTCCTCTTCGCTTAAGCGGTAGATTAAAATGGAATAACCGATCGAGGCCTCGGGTTTTTTTGCGCGGAGATAATGGCACAGACGAGCGAAGCGCAGGATATCATAGTCCTTCCAAGTCTTTTCAAAGGCTGTGTTTTGTCCGAGCTGCTTTAATTCGGCGCGGATCGTCGCATTATTCCAGTATTCACGAAAGAGCGGTTCTTTGGCGCGACCAATTTGGTAAGCTTTTTCCTGCTCGGCTGTCCAGGGACCTCGGTAAGGACTGTAAACCTGCTGGAGCATGGTGGCACTGATGCAGTACAGTCCGCCGTGAGGTTCATACCAGGGAGAGATCTGGGCAAAGCCGTTTAGAAAAGGCAGGCGGGTCGCATTAATATGATAGTAGGCGGGCTCACCAGTACCGAAGTATGAAAGATAAATTTTCGCCCCGCGACGTTGGGGGGACTCCAACCATGTTTTTAAGGCAGGCAGGTCTTGACCCCAGTCTAGGGAGCTATCGACGAGATGGCGGTAGCCTTCCGCAGGGCCGCCAGCGAGTGGGCTAAAATAAGCGAGATAGTGCGGGGAAATTTCCGCAGAAATTTTAATATGCCAGCCGAGCAAGAGAGTTAACCCGGCCAAAGCGGTGAAGCCACCAGCGCGCGTTTGCTGCAGGGCGCGCTGCACGGCCCAGCCGAGGAGGCCGCAAAAAATATAGAGCACGGCATAAGTGGGTAAAATATGGCGCTGGCCGATATTTAAGTGGCTGCTGAGAGAAAAAAGCCAATAGACCGCAAAGAAAACAAGGAGTGGGGTCGTGCGATAAAACCAAGTCTTGGCGCTCGTAATTTTTGGCCAGCGCAAAGTGGCCAGCAATATCGCGCCGGCGATGGCTACCAGCAGCGAAAGGGGCGTTTTGTAGAGAAAGGCTTTGGGGAAAAAGCTGACCCAGCCAAAAATGCTGTAAGCCCCATCAAGAAAGGCGCCGCGGGCTTCAGCGTGTTTGAGCACGAAGGCCAACCCGTAGAGCCATCCTTCTGGCAGCAAATGGGCGTCGCGGAAAAATGCGATGACCTGCGCTGGTCGGCCCCCAAAGCTCAGCACAAAATCCCACGGCAGCGAAAAATCACCGGCGGGTAAAGTGGGGTTAAAGGCGCTGTAGCGAAAACCACAGAAGGCCCAGATGGTGATCATGGCGGCCAGGCCGTGCGTACTGAGAGAGATGATCAGGCCTATCCATTTAGCGCGGCGACGCAGCAGTGAGCGACCAGCGAGCATGAGCGGTTGCGGACTAAGCGCGCGCACGAGCACAAGCAGGCCGAAGATCGGCAGGAGAAGCACGGCCGTATATTTCGCAACGCAGGCTAGTCCAAATGCGGTTAGACTGAGCCACCACCACTGGGGACGATGATCGTGCAAGTGGCGCCAGTAAGCGCCGGTACTAGCTAGCAGGAAAAATGCAGCGGCCAGGTCCGATGTAGCGAGGCCGCTATGCGCCAGCAGCGTAGGGCAGAAGGCACAGAAAATAGCAGAGCTCATGGCTCCGACTGTACCCCAAATTTTTCGTGACCAGAAAAAAACCAACAAAGTGAGTGCCGCGCCAAAAAATGAGTTCATCGCGCGAGCCTGGCGCAACAGGGGGGCGTGGTCGTTGCCCGCCTCATAGAAAAAATGATGCCCTAGTTTCCAGACGTTCGCTTCGCGCCAATCCGTCGAGTCAAGCGAGGGAAAAATTGGCGCGGTACCCAAGCTGAGCGGCAGGGCCTGCCAACGTTGAGGCAAAAGACCATTTTCTGGATGGAGGCGATAATCGTTCCAGTGATTAAAGGTGTAACCGCCGGTCAGATGGGCGAGCTCATCTGAGGTCGTGGATTGCCCGCGACTCGCCCACATAGCTAAGCACGCATGCGCAAGCGCAAGGAGGCAGGCGAGGATGACCGGCCCAGTGGAGATGAAGCGAAGGCGAGTATTCACAAAATGAGACAGAGCAGTATGGACAGATTATCTGGTCCCGCACAATCTCTGCGTCATTCATGAACGCCGACGAGTACGCTAATTTAGCGCGCATTGAAGCCACGCATTGGTATTACGCGGGCAAACGAGATTTTGCGCGTGGCTGGTTGCAGCGGGTGGGCCCTCTCCAATCAACCGAGGTGTTGCTCGATTGTGGCGCTGGCACGGGATTGTTTGCGGAAGAGATGTCCGCGCATTGTCAGGTGCTGGTGCTGGATGATCACGAAGAAGCTTTACGGTTATTGCGGGCGCGCTTTCGCCCGGAGCAAATTTTTAGTCTCGCGGGTGATCAAGTGCCGCTACCAGCCGACTCGCTCAATTACATCACCGCGCTCGATGTCCTTGAGCATACGCCTGACGACCGGGCAGTGGTGGCTGGCTTTCAGCGTTTGTTGAAATCAGGTGGCGTCGCCTTAGTAACGGTACCGGCCGGAATGGCCTTATGGAGTGATTGGGATGTAGCGCTGCATCATTTTCGCAGATATAATCGAGCACAGCTTATGGCGCTTTTTCCTGCTGAGCAATGGGAGCTCGTCCATGTCAATTACACCAACGTGGTGGTTTATCCGATTGTTTGGCTGGTGCGTAAATGGCGCCGCTGGTTTTCGCGGGGTACGGCGGGAGTTCGCCCTGAGGATCAGCTGCCGCCGTCATGGCTGAACACGTTGTTGCGGGCGCTCTTGGTTCGGCTCGCTTATTGGCGGCTGCCCTTTCCCTTTGGCGTCAGCCTCCTGTTAGTGGCGCGGAAACGGTAGGGGCTCGCTGTAGCAGGCCTCTAGCACGACGCCACCCGTAGCATTGAGAAAGATGAGTTGATACCCTGGCAAGGCAGGGCTCGCTGGTCCGTTGTGATACAGACTCAGGCGATAGAGCCCACTCAAGTTGAGCGGCCAGGTCATCAGCTGACTGGGACCGATTGATTGCCCGAGGGCGTTAATGGGTTCAGCCATAACTCGGCTGTTGGTGGCGTCGAGTTGCAGAAATTCGCGTTCAGCGTGATTTACGTGGCGTATGGTGACGCGGGTAATGGTGGCCCGTGCCACTACATTGACGGTAATTAAATTAGGTTCGCTGCTACCGACCCCGACTTGTTTGGTAAAATTTTCTGCCACCAGAAAAGGTTGTGCTGAGCTAGTTTTAGGCACGAGGAATTGATAACCGGAAACAGCAAAGAGTGGTCGGTACTGGGTTTGTAAGTATGCAACCAAGGGCCCCGTGATGTGCATATGTAATTTTTCGGTGAGGAAATCATCTAAGCCCGGCAAGCTAATGATGGCGGAGCGTGGGGTAGCGCTGAGTCGGGTAATGATGGCCTGTTGCTCAGCTACACTGAGTAGCCAAAACCAATGGGTCGCATTTTTCAGGGTCGGCGTGGGAATTCCGCTCCAAAGATTGAAACTGAACATGCCCGGTTGTGAGTAGAGGACATCGGCATGGAGTTGTGCGTTAGTCGTCAGGATGCGTAGAGCGTAGCGAATATTTTCCGGGGGTCGGAGCTCTTCGGCAGCCGGTAGATTAAGCGGCAACGAAGTGTACCAGCGATCGCGGCCTGTATCAAATAACCAGTAAAGTTGACAGCCCAGAGCCGCGAGCGCGCTGGTGGCCAGTACGAGAGGGGCCCAAGTCATACGTCGTTGGCGATTAAAATGGTCAACGGCCTCAGTGAGGCCGATGAGAAAAATTGGGATAAACAAAAAAGTGCCCCAGCCCATTTGGCTTCCCGCTACTGGGTAGGCGTGGAGGAGTTGCCCCATCGCCATGAGGGTCACCAGCCCGATCGCTTGATAGTGAAAACGCCCATGAGTTGTGGGTGAGAGCGGGATTAAAAATAATGGGGCCAGGGGAAGGATGAGTCTGATGACTTGGCCGACCCCGCGAATGGTGAGCCACGCTTCTAGATGGAATAAAAAAACCCCAAAGCCGATGATTCGTAAACTTGCGACGATCGCAGCTAATCGTGAGTGCAGCGTTGGTCGCCAATGCCAAAGACTGACGATACTCAGTGATAGGGCGAGGAGGGGCCAGGACCAGAGAGGTTGCCACGCAAACCCTACCTGGAAATTAACCGGGTGCCGCAGCGGTTGGAGCAAGACGCCATTGATTAGTCCGTTGAGCGTCGTGCCATGGGTGAGGGTTGCGATGATGATCCCGACTCCGGTCACAGCAAAAATAATTAACCCCCCAAGCGCGTCGCGGCGCCGAAAGATTGCCGTCGCTGAGCTCGCTTGAAGGCTAATGACGGCCGCGCTCGCTGCGGAAAAAATGCAGGCCAAGGTGAGCACCCAGGAAGTGCCGAGCAACGGGCGCATTAAAAGAAAAGGCATGACCCCCAAGCCGAGGAGCGCGAGTGCCGCGCCGCGACGGCGTTCTGCCGGTGCTCCAGTCAGGAGGAGCGCGAAAGCACCGGCGGTCGCACACCAGAGTAACCCGACATTTATTTTCGTTAATAGAAGAATCGCTCCAGACAGTCCGAGTACGGCCATGGCTAACCTGGGCTTTTGGCGAAGCAACGCTTCGACGGCACCAGCCAAGCCGATCGCGGTTATTAAGGCGATCAGGCTACCAGGATGGGCCGGCTCTGACGTCATTTGCCACAAATAGCCAAAGGTTACTCCCGTCGTGAACCACGCCGTCCAATATCGACCGGATAAACGCCACGCAATTAGCCCCGCGCATAAAGCTGAGCCGATCCAATGAAACAGCGTGGCCGCTCGCCCCAGGGTATGGGCGATCGGCCAACCGGATAGCCAGTGGAGTAAATCGTAATACAGGAAGGGGAAAGGGCCGTATTGGGTGAAAACCTGATCGTACAAGCCGCCGTGTTTACTGAAATTAGCCAGACTCAGGAGCACATAACCTTCGTCATCGTACGGCATGAACGTGGTGGCAATCAGCAGCCAACCAATGACGGCTAAGAGTGCCGCCAAAATAATGAGGCCCGGCCAACGCAGCCGGCTCATCAGACTTTCCGCGGCGTGGTCGCCTCAGTTGGGTTGCGGCGAATCAGATAAAGTGGCCGATGCTTCACTTCATCATAAACGCGCCCGAGGTATTCACCGAGAACACCGATGCCAATCAGCTGCACTCCGCCGAGAAATAAGACGATTGTTACCAGCGTGGTGTAGCCAGTCGGCGCCGTTTCAATATTGAGCAGCCGGCGGACAGTATAAAAAACGGCTGCGGCAAAGCCGACGAGCGCGATGAAAACTCCTGTATACGTCAGCAGACGTAGGGGAAGATAGGAAAAGCTAAAAACTCCATCTAGAGCGTAGCGCAGTAATTTGCCCAAGGTCTGCTGGGGTTCGCCGGCGGCGCGCTCTTGCCGATCATAAAAAACTTCGCCGGTGGTGAAGCCGACCCAAGAACGCAGACCGGGAAAGAAACGATTCCGTTCAGGGAGTCGATTAAGTGCATCGACGGCCTCACGATCCATGAGCCCAAAGGTGCCGGTGTTGGCTTCGATGGGGAAATCAGCGACACGACCAAAAAGACGATGAAAAAGATCCATGCCCGCGCGCCGCGCACCGGTCTCTTGTCGTGAACGTCGCACGGCGCGAACGACATCGAGGCCTTGTCGCCACTGTGCAATTAATTCAGGAATTACTTCCGGCGGATCCTGTAAATCAGCATCAAGGGTCACCAGCGCATCGCCTGAGGCTTGCGCAAGACCGGCTGCGAGGGCAGCCTGAAAACCAAAATTGCGCGTGAGTTCGAGCAGATTAAAACGCGCATCGCGGGCGCTTTGCGTGCGAATGATCTGTGCAGACTGGTCGCGGCTCCCATCATTTACCAATAAAGCGCTCCAAGTAATCGCGGGATGTTTATCAAATAAAGCGGTGAGGCGTCCTAATAATTCCGGCAAGACGGCTTCCTCGTTAAAAACAGGAATGACGAGCGTTACCTGATTAGTCGTGGCGGCGCGAGTCATGGCAGAGTAAGGGGGGCTAAAAAAATTAGAGGCAGCGCCGTCGCCATTAATAAAGCGCTTAAAATGCGGAGCAGATTAGCGAAATAGATTATATTTAAGAATCGCATAGATAGCTCGAAAGCCATCTCGCCAGCCGATTTTTTTACCCTCGGCGTAGGTGCGACCGTAATAAGAAATACCAACTTCATAGATTCGGCAGTTAGGAACCGCGGCAATCTTCGCCGTAATCTCGGGCTCAAAGCCAAACCGATTCTCCTCGATTACGATTTTCTGCAGTACCTCGCGGCGGAATACCTTATAGCAGGTTTCCATGTCGGTGACATTAATCCCGGTAAACATATTCGAGAGTAGGGTGAGGAAACGATTGCCGACCATATGCCAGAAATAAACGACGCGATGCGCTTCCGCGCCCATGAAGCGCGAGCCAAAGACGACATCAGCTTTGCCGTCGAGGATAGGTTTCAACAGCCGGGGATATTCTTGCGGATCATATTCCAGATCCGCGTCCTGGACAATAATCGCATCGCCTGTCGCGGCTGCAAAGCCAGTGCGCAAGGCGGCGCCTTTGCCTTGATTGGCTTCGTGGTAGATCACGCGTGCCACGAGCGGGGTGATTTCATCGCGGAGAATGTCCCGCGTGCCATCGCTCGAGCAGTCATCGACAATAATGATTTCCATTTCGGCCACTGGAGCAGCGCGGACGGCATCCACAATCGTGCGGATGGTTTTGCGCTCATTGTAGCAGGGAATAACGATAGATAGTTTCATGCGGTATCGGGGGCCAACGTTAGGGGAGGACCGCGCTAACGGAAGCTTGATTTTTGGCGGCGGGCTGGGCGGTTTTGGCTAGCGGATTACCTTGCGGCGCTGTTGCTGGCCGACTGACATGCAGGGACGACTTTAACATCTGCTGTGAGCGACGCATTTCTTATTTACCAGTTTAGTTTAGATGGGCTGTTAACGATTAGCGCCGCCTGGTTGGCGCAGCGGGCGCTCAATCCTTCGTCGGGGATGTTGGGTCAGCTCATCGGTTGGGGGCTAGCCCTCTTATTACTAGTAACGGCAAGCGGAGAAATCTTGAGTGGGCTGGGTGCGTTAGGGGCTAAGGGGTTCTTGCTCGCGCATGCAGGGGCATTTTTTGGTTTGGCGAGTTGGCGCAGAAATAATTTAGCGGACGATGCCTCCGCCTTGGGCGATCTGGCCAGAAAGTGTGTAGAGATTCTGTGGAGCGGCCGCTTGGTCGCGGGGCTCAGTGTGGTGCTAGCTATCATTTATATTGGTTTCGTGTTGTTGGCAGTGCACGGGGAGCCCGTAGTTTACGATGCGCTCACCTATCGGCTTTCGCGCATTGGGCTCTGGTTGCAGGAGGGGCGAATTACGCATTTTACGACAGATGATGCGCGGTTAAATTATATGCCCGTAGCGCCGGATTTGGTCATGGCTTGGCTAGCAGGAGCTCATCGCACGGGCTTTGCATGGGTGGCCCTAGCGCAGACGTTTGGTGGTGGTCTGCTGATGGTCGCCACGGCGGGGCTTGCGCGCTGTACGGGCTTGGATCGAGCAGCCGCCCTTGGTGCGGCCGGCTTGCTCTTGGGTATGGCTAATCTTGGGCCGCAGTTCACCGCTGCTTATACGGATTTATTCACAGCTGGAATTTTCACCGCCGCATTTTATCTTTGGCTCATCTCGCTCCAGCGGGGTGAAGGCTCCGTACTGGGTGGGGCGGGCGTAGCGCTGGCCCTTGGATCTAAGGGTACTTTATTTTATCTGGCACCCAGTGTTCTGGGATGGGTGGTGTGGTGTGCTTGGCGCTATCGAATTGCTGGTCGCGCCTGGCTAACAACTTTTTTTGCGGGGCTGCTTGCCGCTCTCGTGCTGATGGTGCCTGGATTAATGCGTAACTTCGAGACGTATGGCAATACGATGGGCCCGGCGGCGGCTAGGCAGCAACAACACGGCCCTGAATTATCCCTAGCTGATCACCGCAAAAAATTGTGCCTCAATTTGCACACGACACTCGTGCAATTATTTGAACCAAATGCCCAACCGCTTGGTTGGGGTGGGCGCGCCCAGGCACTGGCGGAGTCACTGGCTGCACCGTTGCCCTCGGCCGATCAATTTTCATTTGATGAACTCGATCGACGGGCGAATCTACAAAAAGTTATTCGGTTGCCAGCTCCGGATGCGGATGTCGCATCCGTTGGCGTGCTGAGTCTCGGTTTGGCGTTCATCGGCTTTTGCTCTGCGGTGCTGCAGCGGCGGCGCCAGGGAGCAAATTTAGTAATTGGGTGGAGCGTGGGCGTGGGGCTGTTTGTGGTCTGGCTCTATGCGCTGCTCCAGTGGCATCCTTATAGTTTTCGATTTTGGGCGCTCGTCGCGCCATGGCTGGTGGTGGTGGCCGCGTGGGGATTGGCATCTCTGCCGCGCTATGCGCGGATCGCCGGTTGGGCGCTAGCGGCCGTAGGCGCAGCTCTGACTCTGGGGCCAAGCACGGCTTACACTTATCAGGCGGGTTGGCCGGCGGTCCGGCAACCCGAGCGAGCTTTGGGTTATACTGTCTACCGTCAGGTGAGAGTCTGGACGCGAGGGCTTGATCAAGTCGGGTCTCCCTTGCGCGTGGCGTTGCCAGTTAACCAACCGCTGGCGGCATTTCTGCGCACAGAGGAAAATCGGCGGATTGAGTTGCAAACGTTGGCTCAATTGCCGGCCACTGCCGAAGCGGCGGTCCAGCATTGGTCCGGCTGGTTGGTGGTGCCGGCGCGACACTTCGCGGGACGAGAGGGACGAGTTGAAAAACGCACCTGGTTTTTTTACGGCGACGAAAATAATTTTTTTAGCCTAGCGGCCTATCGGCGAGTAACGCCTAGTCCTTAGAGCGACGTGGATGTCGCGCCTCCGCCCTTGACGGGGCCAAAGCGATTTCGGCATGGTGGGGAGGTGGAACAACGTCCGTCTCTAGTAAAATTAATCATTGGGCTTATCCTTTTGCTGGGTCTGGCTCTCGGCGGCCTCTGGTGGCTCCAGCTGCACAATTTTAGTCTGCGGTTCGCGCTGGATGATGGCCTGAAAGTACTGCGGGATGCGGGGCCGCTAGTCTTTTTTACCGCGATGGCGATACTGCCAGCAGTGGGTTGTCCGATGATAGCGTTCACCTTGACGGCAGGAACTACTTTTGGCGCCCAGTTAGGTCTGCCGCTGGTACTGCTCTATTGTGGTATCGCGCTAGCGGTTAATTTAGCGCTGACCTACTGGTTGGTTGCCGCCGGTTTGCGTCCATGGTTGGAGCATTTAATTGCGCAGACCAAATATCGGGTGCCGCAACTTGAGGAGGCTGATCATAGCGAATTAACTTTGATCGTGCGCATCACTCCGGGCCCGCCTTATTTTGTGCAAAGTTATTTGCTGGGCCTCGCGCGGGTTCGTTTTTTGACCTATCTCTGGGTCTCGTGGGCGGTGGTTATGCCGATCAGCGTCGGCTTTGTCATTTTCGGTGATGCTATTCTGCATGGAAAGTCGCGGCTCGCGATTATCGGTCTCAGTGCTATTGTCGGCTTGTCACTGTTAATTCATTTTGTTCGCCGGCATTATGGCAAAAAAAACTCCTGACCTGACGCTCGATGATGCTGGGCGAATCCGCTCAGTCACTGAGTTTACGCACGAGGTAAAGACGTTGCTCGAGGGCGGGCTGCGTCCGGGGTGGGTGCGGGGCGAGGTTTCCAATCTTCGGGCCCAGGCCAGCGGACATATTTATTTTTCGCTGAAAGATGTCGGCGCGCAAATTAGCTGCGTACTTTTTCGGGGTGATGCGCAGCGACAAACTGTAGTCTTACGGGATGGCTTGCAGGTTTTAGTTTACGGTGAAATCAGCGTCTATGAGGCACGTGGCCAGTATCAACTCGTTGTCAGAGCGCTGATCGAGCATGGCACGGGACGGCTCCAGCAGGAGTTTGAAAAGCTGAAACAGCAGTTGGCTGCGGAGGGCTTATTTGAGACAGCCCGCAAGCAGCCGCTCCCGCTCTTACCGCGGACGGTGGGTTTTATTACTTCGCCGACCGGAGCTGCGGTGCAGGATTTCATGCGGATTCTGACGCGGCGCGGTTGGACGGGGCGGTTGGTGGTGCTGCCGGCAAAGGTGCAGGGTGAAGGAGCCGCGGCCGAAATCGCTGCGATGCTTACGCTTGCAGAGGGTCTCAAAATTTTTGACGTGCTCGTGGTGGGGCGTGGTGGCGGGAGCATCGAAGATTTATGGGCGTTTAATGAAGAATTATTAGTGCGGGCCGTTGCGGCCTGCGGCGTCCCAATTATCTCGGCGGTGGGGCATGAGATTGATTTTACGCTCTGTGATCTGGCGGCCGATGTGCGCGCAGAAACTCCGAGCGGGGCGGCGGAATTAATATCGAGTAACTATCTGCAGACATGTGATCGCCTGACGCGCGCTGGGGAGGGCATGGCGACCGCTATAGATTCTGTAGTCAGGCGCGCGCAAGAAAAGCTGGATCACGCGCGCAGTCGCTTGCGGCTGCTCTCGCCAGCGTCAACGATTGAGCAAAATTATTTGCGACTGGATGATCTCGGTAATCGCTTGGGCGCCGCGACTCGGTCGGCTCTGCAATTACGACGGGAGACGGTCCGGACCGTGCGAGCGCGGCTCACGCAGGCTTCGCCGGAAAAGCGCGTGCAGCAGGAATCGCATCGGTTGCTGTCACTGTGGAAGCGGTTGGAATCAGCGAGTCCTGCTTCAGTGCTGAAACGAGGTTATGTGATCGTCCGAGATGCCGCCGGTCGACCGGTGCCGCGCGCGCAGGGACTTAAGTCGGGGCAAGTCCTCATAAATGAGTTCCATGATGGGCCGGTGCAGGTGCGCACAGAATAGGGCCCGACGGGGGTTGAGCAGTCAGCCGTGTTTGCCAAAAGCTAATTCTTAGCTCACTCTTTTCTCATGACCGCATCGTCTCTCTCCACGCTGGCCCTGCTCGCGACACTCGTTGGGGCGGGCCTCTTAACCGCCGCCGATTCCACTATGAAAGCTAAAGATCAAAACGCCGCGGTCCCTTATTGTGCTCCAGGCGATGAAAAATCTGCTTGTGGGCTCCCGTCGCGAGTCGTGATTGATATGAGCAAGACAAAGGTGCAGCGCACGGAGGCCGAGTGGCGCACGCTCCTGACGCCGGAGCAATTTAAGGTGGCCCGGCAGCAGGGCACGGAACCGCCTTTTCGAAATGAGTACTGGGATCATCATGCGGACGGAGTTTATTTTGCCGTCGGCAGCGACACTCCGTTATTCGATAGCCGCGATAAATTTGATTCGGGCACCGGTTGGCCGAGCTTCACGAAGCCCGTTGAAGCCGCCTTTGTGGCAGAGACGCGTGATAGTAGTTGGGGCATGGAGCGCGTCGAGGTGCACAGTGCGGTTGATGGCAGTCATCTCGGTCATGTTTTTCCTGACGGCCCTGCACCCACTGGCCAGCGTTACTGCATTAACTCAGCGTCGCTGCAATTTATGCCTCGGGCGGCTTACAATGCTTGGGTGGCTAAGAATAGCGCCGCCCGTACGGGCGCTCAGTAAATATTTCTGCCGTTAGCGCGCGGGCTTTTAAGCCAAGCCCCGCGCTCCTTGATTATTTTTTCGGCGGGGTGGTGATTTCCGCGAGATGCTCGGCTTTCCAACGCATTGCCATGAGAATTCGATTATACCCGCTGGGGTGGTCGAAGAAGAAAATTTCTTCCCACTTGCCCGGGGCAAGCTTGCGATATTCAGAGAGTTTGAGCGCCGTGGTCGCAAAGCCATCGGGTTGTCGCGCCGCGTTGAGTCCGAAGATATCCGCTTCCACTTCATTGGTGCGAATGATCGTGTTGCGAATCGGGGTCGCGATGGCCATAAAAATTGCCAAGCCCGCGAGCAGGAGCGGCAGGCCGGCGAAGTCGTCGATTCCGCGCAGTCCCCAAGAGGCGCCGAAACGGCGGCTCGCCCAGCTGTAAAACCAGTGGGTGAACCAGAAGCCGGCGCAGATCAAGAGGGTGAAATCGATGACCATCTTGTAAATATGGTTCAGGACATAGTGGCCTAGTTCGTGGCCCATGACGGCTTGAACTTCTTGGGGTGAGCAGCGGTTCAGCAGGTTATCATTCAGGGAGACGCGAATGGTGTTTAGCGCGCCGCTGACATTGGCGCTCACGCGCTTGGATTGTTTGGAGGCGTCGAATTGATAGACGTTATCCGCGGGTACTCCGTTCGCGCGGGCCATAGATAGAATCGGGTCGCGCACCTTCGCGTCGGTCAGAGCGGTATATTTATTAAAAAGTGGGGCAATAAATACAGGGGCTAGCACCATCATAAAAATCATGAAGAACGGGGTCGCGATAGAGGCGCGCACCCACCAGCGTTGTGGTGATTTGCGGATGCCGAGATAGAGCAGCGAGCCGATTAAGCTGAAGATGATCGTGCCGACCAAAAAAGATTTGAGCTGTTCGGAAAACCAGCCGCCGGGAGTTAGATTAGAAAGACCGAAGCGATGTTCGCGGATGAAGCCTTCATAATAATCCGACGGTAGGGTTAGGCCCCAATTGACCAGGGCAAAGAGAGTGATAAAAAGCAGACCTTGTAGGTAGCGTGCGGTGAGGAGCCGCTCAGCTAAGTTGCGAATTTTTACGGTGACTCCCCAGCGGAGCAGCCCCCAGGTGATGATCAGCGTGAGCACTAGATTCCAGATCTGAAAAATATAGCCGCCTTCAAAATAAGCGTCAGATTGAGCGCGAGCGGCAGCTGGCATGGTGGCCAGCAATTTATTAGTTTCTAAAACGGGATCAAAACTGGCGGGGGGTTGCGCCACGCAGATGGTGAAAAACCCCAAAAGAAGCGAAAGCCCGAGCAAGCGTTGGGCGAGGCGTGAGTGGCGCGGTGAGATCATGCACGTTTAAAGCCGGCGGCGAGCTTAAGTGCAAATGAGAAGCGCCGGATTGCCGGCGAGCTGGCCCTTGCCAAAAGAGAGGCTAGCCGCGGAATCCGCGTGCTTATCGATAGAGCCAAAACTTTTTAGTTTCGTCTTGGTAGATTTTCGCGCGAGTCGACCAGTTTTGGATGAAGCTAGCGACATTGATCGTGCGGCCTTCACGGCTGAGAGCGGTGAGCCAAGCATTGGAGCCTACGTGAATTTTAAAAGTGCGGGCCTCTTCGCTCGTTAGGGTGACAAAAGGATTCAGCCGCTGCCAAGTTGCCGCTTGTTTGTGCATATAGAAGGAGAGCTCGGTCGGATGCCACGCCTCCCAATCGGCAATTTGGACATAGACCCCCGTGATGGTTTTACCTTCACGATCGAGGCCGGGTAGCTTCACTAGCTTGAGGCCAGGGATTTTGTAGGCCTCGAGGGCTTTGATAATCTCATCGGGAGTTTTCCTGGGAAATCCGATGCCACGAAATGGAAAATCGCGGCCGATGCCCCAGGTCCAGCCGCTATTCTGTGTGCCGAGCCCCACCATAGCGTAGCCAATGACTGCCTCGTAACTGGGTACGTTAGGGGAGGTCGCGATCCATTTTAATTCAGTGTCAGGCCAGCGCATGGCGCGCGTCCAGCCGCGCATCGGGATTACCGTTAGTTTGCCCTTAGCGCGTACTTCGTCAGAGAGCGGCATGCCCGCGATCGCGCGCGAGCCATCTTTGGCCATGCGGGCAATTTCCCCAATTGTTAGCCCGTGCACGTAGGGCATACGGGGAAAAGCGCCGACGCCACTCATGTTTTCTGGATCAAGTGGCGGGCCATCTACTTTCAAACCTCCGAGGGGGTTGGGCCGATCCAAGACGATAACTTCGACGCCGTAGGTGAAACAGGCATCCATCGCGAGGCGCATCACGACATTGAAAGTATAAGAACGTACGCCGATATCTTGAAGGTCGATGACGAGAGCATCGAGGCCCTTGAGTTGGGCTTTGGTAGGTTTGCGGTTTTTTCCGTGGAGGGAGTAGACGTTCAAGCCAGTGCGCTTATCCACGGTATCGCCGAAATTATCACCCGCTTTAATTTGACCCTCGAGGCCATGTTCTGGCGCGAACAGGGCAACTAATTTTACGTTCGGCGCGCGGCGGAGAACTTCGAGGGTGCTTTCGCCGCGGCGATTGACGCCAGGGGGATGGGTGAGGAGGCCAATTTTTTTCCCCGCGATAGCGGCAAATTTATCCGCTTCCAAAACATCAATGCCGAGAAGAACTGGGGGCAATTTTTCGGCGGGTGGAGTAATCGTTACCGAGCCGGGGCGACTGATAGCCGGGGGTGGTAGTTTAACGGCCGCCTTGGTGGGTTTGCTGACGCAACCCAAACTCATTGCTAAAAAACCGACCGCTAGCGTGCCGAAAGAAATTTTCACGAAAGGCCGGAGCAGCATAGGCCGTGATTTTTGAAAATGCCTCGACGAGTTGGCGAGGAGAATCGGGAGGCATTGATCATCGTGGCGGCAGTTGATCGAGTCGCGCGCGGGCGATGGCGTTGGCGAGCAACTCGGCCGTACGGGGAAGCGCGACGGCGAGTGGCAGGTCAGTTGGTGTGATGGCATGGAGTTCACCATCGGGGGGTAAGCCTAGGCTGCCGGCAAAAACATGGACAGGTTTGCCAAGTCGCCGAGCCGCGTTGACCAGTGAGCCGGGCCCTTTGCCATCTAGCGAAGTTAGATCGAAGCGGCCTTCTCCTGTTAAAATGAGGTCGGCCGCATGAATTCGGCTGGGTAAATTTAGCCAGTCCGAGACGAGGTCATAGCCCGGTACTAATTTTGCACCGTATGCGACCATCAGTCCGAAGGCGATGCCGCCGGCCGCGCCCGCTCCGGGGGTGTGAGCCAGGGTAAGGGGTTGTTCGCACGTCGTGCAGAGGAGGGCGGCGAGACGCGTGGCCTGAGCCTCGAGTCCAGCAATGTCGACGGCGCGTAAGCCTTTTTGTGGACCAAAGGTAGTCGTGGCTCCGCGGGGTCCGAGGAGTGGGTTAGTGACATCGCAGGCGATAAAAATAGGGGGAATTTTTTTCGCGCCTGACCGATCGATGCGCTGAATTTGCGACCAGCGAGCGGGCGTGGGCACTCCGAGATCTGCGCCAGCGCCATCATAAAATTTAAAACCCAGTGCGGCGAGCGCGCCGAGTCCTAGGTCATTGGTCGCGCTGCCACCAACGCCGAGTAAAATCATTCCCGCTCCGGCCTCTGCGGCGAGCCGCACGAGTTCGCCGGTGCCATTAGTGGAGGTTTGCCAAGGGTCGCGTTCATGGGGCGACAGTAAGGCAAGTCCGCTGGCGGATGACAGATCAACAATGGCGAGGGGTGCGTTGATGACGTTGGGTTTATTTTCAACCGCGAGGTGACGATCAATCGCGGTGGGAATATTATTGGCGGTGATGAATCCGAGCCGGGCCTTGACTGGCTGCCCGCGAGGGCCGGTGACGAGAGGGGTACGTATTTCGCCGTGGGCTGCCGTGGTAAGGGTTTCCCCGAAGCCTTCGCCACCGTCGGTGAGGGGGCAGAGATCAAGGTGCCAATCAGAATATTGGGTTCGCAGCGTCGTCGCGGCTACAGCACAAGCTTCGGCAGCCGACAGCGCGTCCTTAAATTTATCGAAGGCGATAAGAACACGCATCGCGAAAAATTCAGGTTCGAGCGCGCCGCCGAGCTGTTACAGCTTCGGCTAATTGCTCGAGCACGGGGAGAGTTTCCTGCAAGGAGAGGCAAGCGTCGGTGATACTTTGCCCATGAACCAAAGCGCGACCTGGCTCGTGTTTTTGGCTGCCGGCGACGAGATTACTTTCGAGCATGACGCCGATGATCGCACGTTCGCCGTTCCCAATTTGGTCGGCGATATCACGAGCTACGGTGATCTGGGCGGCGGGCTCTTTGCCGCTATTGCCGTGACTGCAGTCGATGAGCACGACCGGAGCGGCCGCTGATTTCTTGAGCAACGCCACGGCGGTTTGGACGGCAGCTCGGTTAAAATTTGGTCCGGTGCGACTGCCCCCGCGCAGCACGAGATGACCTTCGGGGTTGCCGGTGGTGCTGAGGACTGCGGGTGCGCCTTCGCGGGTGAGTGAAGGAAAAGAGTGGGGATGCCGAGCCGACACAATGGCATCAACTGCGACCTGCAAATCACCGTCGGTGCGATTTTTAAAACCGACTGGCATTGAGAGGCCGGAGGCGAGTTCGCGATGAATTTGGCTTTCGGTCGTGCGGGCCCCGATAGCGGCCCAAGCCACAAGATCCGCGTAATATTGACCGAGGGTGGTATCGAGAAATTCCGTGCCGATGGGCAGGCCTAGGGCGTTGATATCGAGAAGGAGCCGGCGGGCTAAGCGCAAGCCGGTGTTGACTTGAAAACTGCCATCGAGGTGGGGGTCATTGATAAGGCCTTTCCAGCCAACGACCGTGCGAGGTTTTTCAAAATAAACGCGCATAACGATCAGCAAGTCGCGCGCGAAGCGGGTGGCGACGGGCTGAAGTTGCTGAGCGTATTCGAGAGCCGCCGCCGGATCATGAATGGAGCAGGGACCGACGATGGCCAGCAGGCGGTCGTCATGACCCTGTAAGATATTGCCGATCGCGTGCCGCGCCGTGTTAACCAGCGTCGCGCCAGACTCGGTCAGCGGCAGATCCTCTTCGAGGATGGCGGGCGAGATCAGCGGGCGAGCGGTGCGAATGCGAAGATCGGAAGTCAGCGGGCGCATGAGAAAATGGGATTGAACGGGCCCCCGAGAAAAAGGCACGGAGATTTTAGGGCGGAGCGTAACAGTAAGTCACAAGATTTTCCTCTCGGCGGCGGCTAGATTGCCCGTAAGGGTATGGCATGCTCTCTCTTTGCCAGTTTGGTTATGAATCGCTCCTTGAGCGCGAGCTAGTGCTGGCCGGTCTCGTCGTGGCTGAGAAAGGGCCGGGTTGGGTGCGGGCGAGTCAGGAATTGCCGGCGAAAGCAACGGCACCCGCCGTCGCTGGGCTGGCTGAACCGCCTGCGGTGGCGGAGATGATTTTTCCGCAATTAACCCTCTTGGCTCCCCGTGAATTAAAGGGTGAATCGGTGAATGCTTTAGCGGCGCAGTTAGCTGATTATTTTTTTGAAAGCCTGCGGGGAGAGCGGATCGAGGCGCCTTGGCCCTGCGTTTCTCAAATGGTGCCAGAAGTGGTCGGGCTCGGTCGGCGCGCGAGCGCGGTGGAGAAAGCATTTGCTGAGTTGTTAAAGAAAAAATTATCGCGCATTGCGAAACTTGCTGTCCCGGACCTGCCGCGGGGTGGTGGTGCGGCGCGCGGACTTTTTGTATTTTTTGCCGACTTTGGCCGCATTTTTGTTTCCCGCGAGGCTTGGCTGGGTGGGCAGCGGCGCATGGCGGATGATGATGCCGCGCCCTCCCGATCTTATCTTAAAGTGGAAGAGGCTTACATTGTGCTTGGTCGTGAGCCGCAGGCGGGCGAGACGGTCGTCGATCTCGGCGCTGCCCCTGGTGGTTGGAGTTACAGTGCCGCTAAGCGTGGAGCTACCGTGGTGGCGATCGACAATGGCCCCCTCAAGGGTGGGGCTTTCGGTAATCCCCTCATTACTCATCGGCTGGAGGATGCTTTTAAATTTCAACCGGCCCCAGGCGAAGTTTACGACTGGCTTTTTTGTGATTTGGTGGAGGAGCCGCATCACGTGATGCAGAATATCGTGACCCCCTGGTTGGCGCAGGGTTGGTGTCGGCATTTCGTGATAAATTTTAAATTTGGCCACGTCGATTCCCTCGGCTTGCTCGCCGAGGTGCGCGCTCCAGACTCGCCCTTCATGCGCCACGCGACCAATTTCCGCATTCGCCATCTTTATCATGATCGCGAAGAATTCACCTTGGTCGGCGATACTCGTCTATGAAACCACTTTCACCTGCTTCATCCCGCGAACTCAATGTCTGTGGCTGGCAAGCCGTCAGCATGCTTTTCGCCCGTCACCCCGCGGAAGTTCGGCGGCTCTTTTTTGATGCCGCTACTGGTAAGCGTGCGGGGGAGCTTTGTTCGCAGTTGGCCGGCCAGAAAAAAGTATATCGCCAAGTGGAAGCGGTCGAGTTGGAGAAAATTGCTGGCACAAAATTGCATGGCGGGATTGTGGCCATTATCGGTGAGCGTCCCCTGAATAAAGTAACGCGCGAAGTGCTGGCCGCCTGGGGGCAGACGAAGGCGCCGCTGTTGCTATTGGATCGCGTGAGCAACGCTAACAATGTCGGAGCGATTGTGCGCACGGCCGCTTTTTTCGGGGTGCAGTCAATTATTGTTCCGGATCATCCGGCCCAAGCCTTACCGGGCGAGGCCGCTTATCGGGTGGCAGAAGGCGGCATGGAGTTTGTTAATTTCTACCGCGTACCATCGCTGCCAGGTTTTTGTGCAGAGTTAAAACGCACCCATTATCTGATCGGCACGAGTTTACGTGGTAACCAATTGTCGCCGTCGGCCGTACGGGAACGCGGACTCCCGCGGCCGCCGGCCATTATCTTAGGTAACGAGGAAAAGGGGATCGTGCCGGAAGTAGCGACGCAGTGCGATCGCCTCGTCAAGATTCCTGGCGTGGAGACGGTCGAGTCCTTAAATGTTTCTGCCGCCGCCGCCGTGCTCTGTTGGGAGTTTTTCGGTCGCCGCGGATAGCGTTAGCGTCCGAGCAACCAATCCATAAAGCCGTAGCGAGTTGCGGGCGTCGGCACGGGGGCGACTCGGTTCATTTCAGGCACACCGAGGACGGGCTCGTAGTGACCAGCTTTCTTATAAAGAATGACGACATCTTGCATGCCCCACGCTTCTTCTAAGTAAGCGCGCATGATAATATCGGGGTAGCGTTGTAGCGTGCGCTGGAGCCATTCAGGTGACGTGACCGCGACACCGTAGTCACCATGCTCTTCTTCAAAATATTTTTGGTAAGCAAAGCCGGTCCGGGCAAATTCTTCTAAGAGGGCGGGCTTATCAATATTTTCGGTCACATTCCGTTGGCCGCGAGCGAGTAGGCTGGTGTAGCAGCGGCCCTGGGTGGTGAAAATAATGACGCCGCATTCACGAGTCCATTTTACAAGACAGTCGAGCGTAGTGAGCCAGCGATCGTGATTGAGGTGGGTGACGAGAGAGCCGACCCAGATGAGGTCAAATTGCTTGGGGAAATGAAGCTGATTAAGATCAGGTTCAGAGTAAACAGGAAGGGCGCCAAATTGCTGAGCGCAAAAATCGACGCCATCACGATCGAGATCGCAAGCGGTGATCTTCGCGTAGCCGTAGTGAGCGCGCAGCCAACGGAGCACGCGACCATGGCCGCAAGGCAGGTCAAGAATTTCTGGGTAATGGGGTTTGTCGCACAAGACCGAAGAAAAATGGATGAGTTCGAGCGCGCGACGCCCGAGGTCAAAATATTGTTCAGTGAGATCGCCCGCCACCATGCCATCGCGAGGTGCGAGGGTGCGGTCGACGGGGAGGGTGCTGAAATCGTAGAGAGGCTTCATGCGAGAGCGCAGACAGCAAGGCGGACCCGTCGCGGGGCGTCAATCGCGAGCACGCACTGATGGTGAGAAACAAATTGGCTGGCGGGGGCATGTTTATCGGTTGAGATAACGGGTGTGAATTTACCCATCTGGGATCAGGGAACCGGGCCGCTGCCATTGCCGCTTGAGGGGACCGTGCGCGCGGCGGTCTGCGTCGTGGGATTGGGGGGCTCGGGGCTGGCGGCGCTCGATGAATTGTCCAAGTTAGGAGTAGCGGCGGTTGGCATAGACGCCGGCTTGGTTGGAGGTGGAGCCGCCGGGCGCAATGGCGGCTTCTTGCTCGCAGGATTAGCAAATTTTTTTCACGAGACTGTTGTGTTATATGGTCGCGAGACGGCGACGGCGATTTATCTGCAAACGGCGGCTGAGATTCAGCGGCAGGCCTGCGAGCAACCTGAGATTATTCACTTAACCGGCTCGTTGCGCGTAGCCGCGGATGCGGCTGAACTGGCTGATTGTCAGTTACAGTTGGCGGCGTTGCGGGCGAGTGGGCTGCCGGTAGAATCTTACGCTGGGCCTGAGGGGGTGGGGTTGTTGCTGCCGACTGATGGCGTGATGCAGCCGTTGGCCCGAGTGCGGAATTTAGCAGCGCGCTGGCGGGCGGAGGGTGGGCAGCTTTATGAAAATTCGCCCGTCAGAAAAATTACAAAAGGCGCGGTGGTGACCGCCAGCGGGACAATTTTATGCGAACGCGTCATTGTCGCCGTTGATGGTCGACTGGAACAAATTTTTCCTGAGCTAAGTCCCCACGTGCGGACCGCGCGTTTGCAAATGCTCGCCACCGCCCCTGCGCGGGAGGTTAATTTCCCTCGGCCAGTTTATCGCCGGCAAGGTTATGATTATTGGCAGCAGTTGCCGGATGGTTGCCTGGCCTTAGGCGGTTTTCGTGATCATGCGGAGGCCGCAGAGTGGACCTTTGCGACGGAGCCTACGGCCTTGATCCAAAGCCGGCTGGATAAATTTTTGCGGGAAGATTTAAAGGTTCGGGCCGCAGTGACGCATCGGTGGGCCGCTTCGGTTGCATATACAACAGACGGACTCCCCGTGTTGGCGGAAGTCCGCGATCAGGTTTGGGCGGTGGGTGCTTATTCCGGCACGGGTAATATTGTCGGTGCCCTCAGTGCCCGGGCCGCGGCGCGACTTGCGTGCGGGCAACCATCAGCCTGGGCTGATTTACTGAGCCAGGCGCGGACCTACTGCGGTCGCAACGGACGGCCGCTCGGGCATTGACAGTCATCCGGCCGCTCGCCACCAATGCCATCCGATGAATTGCTTTGTCGCCAATTTTTACTTTAGCTTTGCGGGTTATTTTACCCCGCAAAACTCCGGCGGCATGTCCCCACGCAAACTCTGATCTCAACCAGAATTAATTTGCAAAGGAGCCGCCCCCACTGGGCGGCTTTTTTGTTTTAACTCCCCACCATGATCCTGCCAAAAAATAATCGTCTCACCGAAGTCGAAGTTGCTGCGCTCACTGTAATTGTAGCTGAGTTTGGCTGCCGCATTCAGCCGATCGTCGGCGACGTGCGAACTATCTACGCCATTGTGGGTGATGAGCGGCACGAATTAATGATCAGTCGTCTCGAGGGGCTGGCCTTCGTTGACCGCGTCGATACCATTCAGTCGCCGCATAAATTAATGGATATTAAGTCTGATTTGGCGCGGCACCGGGTGAAGGTGGGCGGGATTACCTTAGGTGATGAGCTACTGGTGATGGCAGGCTTGTGCACCATTGATCCAAAAAACCCTAATTATTTTTACGAAACCGCTCACGCCGTAAAGGAAGCGGGGGCGCATGCTCTGCGTGGTGGGGTGTGGAAGCCGCGGACGAATCCCTATGCTTTTCAGGGGGACAATCGCTCGCTTGATATTTTAATGGAGGGTTCCCGCCGCACCGGCTTGCCGGTAGATACAGAGGTCATGGATGAAGAACAGCTGCGTTTAGCGCTGGGGGCGGGGGTGCAGATTTTGCAAATCGGGGCGCGCAATGCCTTGAACTACTCGCTCCTTCGCCAGGTGGGTAAAGCGATTGCGGGTCGAGAAACGGCGGTGCTCCTGAAGCGCGGCATGCATCTCGGCACGTTGAGCGAATTTATTTCGGCGGCAGAATACATCGTTAATTTTGGCAATCCCAACGTCATCCTTTGCCCTCGCGGCACCCAACCTGGGTTGGATGGTTATCGTAATCATCCGGATGAATCGATCACGCCGCTCCTGAAGGAACGCACTTGGGCTCCCGTGGTGGTTGATCCCTCGCACTCGGTGGGCAAGGCGACTTATGTGCCGGCCTGCGCGTTGGCGGCGGTGGCGTACGGAGCCGACGGCTTATGTATTGAGGCGCATATTAGCCCGAGTCACGGGCTGGGGGATGATCCGAAGCAGGCAATTACACCCAAGGTGCTTGCGGAGTTGATTACACGGGCGAAAGCACTTCATGCTCTGCGGCGTTCCCCAAAGTCACCTGCTCTTGTGTCATGAAAAAGAAACTCGCCAAAATTCGTGCGTCGATCGACGCCCTTGATCAAAAAACCGTCAAGCTGCTCAATGCTCGCTTAAAATGCGCGCAGCAAATTGGAGAGATTAAGCGCGGGGCGCGCGGCCGCATTTATGTAGCCGAGCGGGAAGCGGATGTGCTGCGCCGGGTGCAAGCGGCAAACCAGGGTCCGTTGAAGCCGGCCGCCGTGCAGGCTATTTATCGCGAGATTATGTCAGCCGCTCTCGCCCTCGAAAAGCCGTTGTGCATCGCTTACCTCGGACCGGAAGCCACCAACACGCACCTTGCCGCTCTGCGTAAGTTTGGCTCGAGCGTGGATTATCGCCCGATGCCAACGATTGCGGATATCTTCACGGCGGTGGAGAAAGGTGAGGCTGATTATGGCGTCGTCCCCGTAGAAAATTCTACGGAAGGCACCGTGCGGGATTCGCTCGATTTATTTGTGGAGACGCCGTTAAAAATTGTCGCCGAGGTGCATCAAGAAATTGAGCACACTTTGTTGTCGCGCGAATCGCTGGCGAAGATCAAGAAGGTTTACTCAAAGGATCAAGCACTGGCCCAATGTCGGCGTTGGTTACAGCGGCATTTACCGCATGCCCAACTCATCGATGTAGAGAGCACCGCCCGGGGGGTGCAGATTGCCGCGAAAGAGAAAGGGGCGGCGGCCGTGGCGCCGCGTCTGGCGGGTGAACGTTATGGGGTGCCGGTGGCCGCGACCCACATTCAGGATCTTAAAAATAATACCTCGCGGTTTGTTTTTCTAGGTCGCGAATCTTCTGGGGCGACCGGTACCGGTCATGACAAGACTAGCTTACTCGTTTCACTTCATCATGAACCTGGAGCATTGTTGCATGCCTTGCAGCCGTTTAACCGGCGTAAGTTGAACCTGACGCGAATCGAATCACGGCCGAGCCGGTTGCGGCCTTGGGATTATATTTTCTTTCTCGATGTGAAGGGACACTACGATGATCCCGCGATGCAGGCGGCGCTCAAGGAGTTGAGCCGCAAATGTCCGCTCGTTAAATGGCTCGGCAGTTATCCGGCAGCCCGAAAGTAAGTCGCCGGAAGCTGCTCATGGGTTACGTTTACTCCACCTGAATAATTCCGGCGGCGCTCCTCGTTTTGAATACGCTCCCGCAACGCGGGCTGGTTGATAAACAGCATTGATCGCTAGGATGTAAGAAATGGCATTCTAGCAAAGTAGCGGAGGTGACAATCTTATGCTAATATGCAAATCGCTTGATGTATGGCACTCTCGGCGTATTTAAGTGTCCTAAATTGATCCTCGCTGACAAACGCCCGCAATTTGGCCTATTTCTTACCGCGCTTCATCTCATAATCATTAAGGATATGATCAAGATCTTACCCTCCCTATGACTACCTCTCGCTCGCAGTCTTTGTTTTCGCCGCCCGCCCTTTTGTTAGCCGGCCTGCTGCTGATTCTCTCACCTCGGACCGCGCGTGCGGAATCGAGTCTGACTTTTAAGATGCAGGGCTGGCACGAGGATAATGACCGCATTGCGGTGCACTCCCAATATGGGGCTTTAGAAACCGATCTTTCGACCTCTACACATTTTAAGTTAATGGGCGTTATCGATTCGATTACTGGCGCGACGCCGACGGGCGAGATGGCGCGTACGCCGGGGGCGGCCACGCCACTTGTTTCGATGCATGATCGGCGCAAAGCATGGGATGCAGCTTTGTCGCATCAATTTGATCGAGTTAATGTTACCGCGGGAGTCGCCAATAGTCGTGAGAGTGATTACGTTTCGAATGGGTTGTCATTAAACACGGTCACTGATTTTAATAATAAAAACACGAGCTTGCTGCTGGGCTACGGTCGGACCGATGACACGATCAATGAAGAGAAAATAGGTTGGACGATTAAGCGGCCCAAAACGGGTGATGATTTTCTGATCGGGCTGATTCAGCTGCTGGATAAAAACACCTCCGTGACAGCTAATGTTTCCTGGGGTACCACGCAGGGTTTTCTGAGCGATCCCTACAAGATTGTGTCTACACGGAAGCTCGACCTTGACCCCGGCTTTTATTATACGGTGCCGGAGAATCGGCCTTCAGAGAAAAATAAGGTCAGTCTCTTTTTAGGCACCAACCATAATGTCGAATCGTGGCATGGGGCGATTGATGCTTCTTACCGCTATTACCATGATTCTTTTGGTATCGCGAGCCACACGCTATCTTTGCTGTGGATTCAGAAAATCAGCGAGCATCTGCTGCTGCAGCCTTCGATTCGTTGGTACCGTCAGTCGGCAGCGGATTTTTATTATACCAATTTGGATGCTGCGGGCATCATCACGCGTTATGAGCCGAAGCTGGGAGAGACGGGTACCGGCAAGGCTCCTTATTATTCTTCTGATTATCGTTTGGCTCATATGCAGACGATTGATGTAGGGCTAAAATTAATTTGGCAGGTCAAGCCGTGGGTGGCGCTTGATGTCGCTTACGATCGTTATACTTCGCGGGGACTTGACGGGGTGACGCGTCAGGATGCTTTTAGTCAGGCCAATGCCTTCACGGTTGGGCTCAAGTTCACTCGCTAATCAATCGATCGGCTCGATGCCCCTCATTGCTGAAATGACCAAGCGGCCGTCCGCTGCCCCAGTGGCTGGCGTCGTGGAGCCGTTGCGTTATTTACGCTGGGCAGCTTTGGGGACTCAATGTGAAGTGCAGTATGTCTGCGCTGATCCGGTCGCGGCGCAGATCTTTGAAGGGGCGGTGGTAGCTTGGGTAGCCGCCTTTGAAGCAAAATACTCCCGCTTTCGTCCGGATAGTTTGGTCTCGCGCATTAACGCCGCAGCCGGTCGTGATTGGGTGGGCATCGATGCGGAGATGGAGCAATTTCTCGAGGTGTGTCATTCGCTGCATTTCATGACTCAAGGGTTATTGGATGTGACGGCATTACCGCTCATGCGGCTATGGGATTATAAGGCAACCGTGCCGCGTGTGCCGACGGCAGTTGAAGTTGCCGCGGCTCGACGGCTCGTTGGTTGGGCCCGCGTAGAGAGGACGCCAGGTCGAGTGCGCTTACCAGAAGTGGGCATGGCGCTTGATTTTGGCGGTTGGGGCAAAGAATACGCGGTGGATATGGTCGCGGGGATTGCGCGAGAACATCAGATCACCTGCGCGCTCGTAGATTTTGGTCATGATATTCATGCGATCGGCGCTGCGCCTGGTAAACCCGGTTGGCATATCGGACTAGAAGATCCGACGCGTCCCGGAATTGCCTGCTGGGGTAGCCTTGCTTTAGCCAATCGAAGTGTGGCTTCTTCGGGTGATTATTTGCGCGGGTTCACGGTGGATGGCATTCGTTACGGACATATTATTGACCCGCGAACGGGTTATCCCGTGGCGCATGGCGCGCGGCAGGTAACCGTGATCGCGCCGACTTGTTTGCAGGCCGGCGCTCTCTCTACCACCGCTTTCATTATGAATCCGGCGGATGGGATTAAATTTATTCAAGAATCCATGGGTGCAGAAGGCTGCATTGTGACCGCCCATGCTCGTCACCAAACTCGCGGATTTTTCAATTATGTCGTTACTTCCTAAATTTATCTTGGGGCTAACCTTGCTGCTGGCTGGCTCGGCCGGCGCCCGGGCGGGCGTCAAGGTAGGACAACCTTTCCCTGATCTTGCGAGTTATGCGCTCGAAGGTAACCTGCCGGCGCGAGCGGGCCAAGTGGTGC
>CAIOCT010000081.1 GCA_903856725.1 uncultured Verrucomicrobiota bacterium | reverse complement strand
TTCGCGCCCTTCGCGGTTAAAAATGGATTGGTTCGTTTTTGTGTTTCTCGTGTTTTTCGTGGCGGTCTTAAGGCTTGGGGCTAGAGGCGGCATAGAGGCAAAAGGTCAGAGGTCAGAGGTTAGAGGTAAGAGGGCCGATCCGGATCTCAGTTTCTAGATTTCTACTTTCCCCGGTTTCATCTTTTCCTCCCCCGCCCCTTCGCGTCCTTTCGCGCCCTTCGCGGTTAAAAATGGATTGGTTCGTTTTTGTGTTTCTCGTGTTTTTCGTGGCCATGCCTTGGTCGATTCTGCGCCTTTTGTGCCTTTTGTGGCGGCTCGGCGGTTCGTAAACTGGAGGGCCGCTCTCCGCTCTCCAGGGTGGGCCGTTATTTTGGGGCCGGCGCACCGGCCCCCTCGGGGGCGCGGTGATGTAATTACTGGGAAATGTTTGGTGTTACTTGGCGCTCGCTGATCTTTCCTATTGCTGGCCGGTGGTTGGCCTTTTGTGCTTCGCCTCACTCTTATGTCGACCTCTCCTACCCCTCTGCGTCTGACCTCCGTCCATTATTCGCCTGCGGCTGAGCCGGGTGAAATCACCGCCGCCCATGAACTGGGCAAGCTGACTGGGGCTAATGTCAGCGCGAGTGCCGGCGCCCAAATGGGCGTCACGGTGGCCCTCGCCTCCCGCGGTCGCCCCGCACGGCTACCGAGCGCCGCCCAGACGGCCACCGCTTGGATGTGGCTGCGCATCGCCGAGGATGGCAGTGGTGAAATTTGCGCGACTCACGGTTCTTTTCTGTTCGCCGCGGTGCGCCTCTTGGCTACAGCCACCAGCGATCTGACGCGCGAAAAGCTCGCGGCAGGCGTGTGGTTGCCGGCCACCTTCGGCTGGCATCGGCCGCATTGGGATGCCTGCTACACACAATATTGGCGCAGCGCCCGCAAATTTGAACCCGAGCGCTATGTCGCCGCACTTGCCGAAGCCGGTTTCACGCACTGCGAAGTCAACGGACTCCAAGCGCATATGCCCTTCGAGGACATGGTCGCCTTTGAGTATTATCCGCAATTCTACACCTACGCCCCAGGCTTCAATCACTTCATCGATACGCCACTGACTAAGGGCGTGTGGCCCGCGCATTACCTCGATGCTAATCTCAACCACCTCAAAAAGCTGGCCGATTTGGGTCGCCGCTACGGGTTGAAACCAGGCGTCTGCATGTTTGAGCCTCGCACGATGCCGGACCGCTTCTTTGCAAAATATCCCTCGCTTCGGGGAGCGCGCGTCGACCACCCCTTCCGCTCGCGCTTACCGCGCTACACCATGGCGCAAGATCACCCGATCGTGCAGCGCCATTATCGCGAGTCTCTGCAAAAATTAATGCGCCATGTACCCGACCTGAGCTACATGTCTGTTTGGACGAATGATAGCGGCGCCGGCTTCGAACACACCGCCTCCCTTTATGTGGGCCGCAACGGCGGACCCTACATGATCCGCGAATGGCGTAACCACGATAAGGTCGCGCAAGCGGCGGGCGAAAGCATCGTCCGCTATCTAAAAAATCTGCAGACCGCCGCGGCCGAACTGAACCCCGACTTTGATGTTATTTTGCGCATCGAACCGTTCAAGGTCGAGCATCAGCACATTAAAGCCGGCATGGGCGGACACGTCACCTGGGAAGCTCCTTCCCTGCTCGTGAAAGGCTACGATGTGCCGTACGCGCACCCCAAATATCCCGAGAACAAGGCCGTCGCCGGCAGCCTCTTCCACACCACGATGGATCAAGCGGAAACCGACACCCTGACGGCCTCGCGCGCCCAAGGCTGCGAGCCCGTGCTCCATTACTCTGCTTCGGGCGTCATGAATCATGAGCCGCTCCTCGGGCTGCCGTTCCCCCGGATGTTGCACGAAAAGTTTACCGCTATGCGCGGGGCGGGTCTCAAGCGCATTAGCTGCCTTGGTGGTCTGACCAACGCGGCCCAAGCACCCTACTGGCCTAATCCCGTAGTGATTCGTGCGGCGCAATTCTTCCCCGAAAAACCCGTCGAGCAAGTGCTCACGGAATACGCCACCACCCTCGTCGGCCCGGCCCAAGCGAGCAGCCTCCTCACGGCATGGCAGGATTTTGAAAATGCACTAATGTGGCAACCGTTGGTCGGACTCTACTGCGCCTTTGGCTTTTGCTGGCAGCGCACCTGGGACCGCCCCTTTGTCCCCGACGTCGAGGCGGTCCCCGCCGCCGAACGCGAATACTACGAACGCCACGGCTGCTTCCAGCACAACAATCCCGGCCTCGTCGACCTCGGCAAAGACGTGCTCTTCGATCTTATCACCCAAGCTTCCGGTACGAAAATGGCCGCAGATATGGATCAGCACGTCATCGCACGCTTGCGCCCCCTCATCGCGCGCCTCGATGGCTTGGCTAAAGCCACTGAGCAAATTTCGGCCCCCGGGGCTCCTCGCCGCGTCAGCACCGAAAATGCCGCAGCTGCCGCCGTCTTCGCCGATCTTCGCGATCGCGTTCGCGCTTACCTGCATTGGGTTTCCAGCCTACGCAGCGTCTGCGCCTGGTGTGAATCAGTTTACGGTTATCTCAAAGCGACCGACGCCGCGACCAAGACGAGCTATGAGAAAAAACTCCAGGGCGCGATCGACTTGGAACTCGCCAACATTCGCGGTCTCATCGAGCTGCTCGAGACGACGAAGTCCGAGGTCCTCGTGGTTTCCGGCGTGGCCGACAATACCTTTTTCTACGGTGAAAATTTAGTCGAAAATCTGAAGACAAAGATTCGCCTCACCGAAAAATATCGCCATCACGCGCCGCGGATCGACCAGGATATTTTCTGGCGCCCCCTCCCCGGCACCACCTGGCCCGAAGGTTGGTCCGCTAAAACACCCTGAGGGTTAGCTAAGCGGCGGCACCGTTGTTGACTGCTGTCAACCCGGTGTTCGTCCTCAGTTCTCGCCACTGGGCGAAACAGAGGCGGCACCGTTGTTGACTGCTGTCAACCCGGTGTTCGTCCTCAGTTCTCGCCACTGGGCGAAAC
>CAIOCT010000080.1 GCA_903856725.1 uncultured Verrucomicrobiota bacterium | reverse complement strand
CCTTTCAGCATCTCACGATAGCGTTTAGTATTTTTCCACAGGCGAGCTAAGTGCTCAGGCTCTGATTGCATCAGCTCAAGTGAGGTAGTCGCGGCGGCAGCTTGGCTCGGAGCGAGCGCTGCGCTGAAAAGGGTTTGTTTGGAGTTGCTCCGCAGGAATTCGATGAGTTCGCGCGAGCCTGCAATAAATCCGCCAGTGCTAGCCAGCGATTTAGACATGGAGCCACAAATTATATCAACTTTGTCGTTTACCTGAAAATGGTCGACTGTGCCGCGACCTTCGCGGCCGAGAATGCCAAAGCCATGGGCATCATCTACCACCATGAAGGACCCAGTTTCTTCGCTCGTTCGCACGATTTCAGGCAGGCGACAAATATGGCCCTCCATCGAATAAACTCCTTCCACCACGATCATTTTAGGCGATTTGACGTCAACTGATTGTAAGATTTGTCGAAGATCCTCTGGGTTATTGTGACTGAAGCGTTCGACGGTGGCTGTTGATAAGCGAACGCCATCCCAGAGGCATGAGTGGATATTTTTATCCGCGAGAATCGTATCACCTTTTTGCGCAAAAGTGGCCACTGCCGAGAGGCAGGAAATATATCCCGCCACGCTCACATGACAGGCCTCGCGACCAAGAAACGCGGCAAGTTTTTCTTCGAGAGCTAGATGATAGGCCCGTGAACCATTGGAGATGCGCGCTCCGGTGGTACTGGAACCCCAAGCCTTGGCCCCTGCTGCGCAGGCTTCGATTACTTTGGGATGAAAAGAAAGACCGAGATAATCATTGCTTGAAAGCATGACCATCTCGCGGCCTTGCAGCTGAATTTTTGTCCCCCGTTGCGCCTCCATGGCATGGTAATAAGGCTTATATTTCAGCCGCATCTTCGTCGCGTAGTCATCCCGCGCTCGGGCGATGATCGCTTTGCTCGTTTTGGTCGTGAACAGGGACAGGGGCATGGAAATTGGGTCGGACTACAGGTCAGTTGATGATTCTAAGCAACCGCAAAGCCTTGGCTCAAGCGCGACGCGGCAGGGCGCGCATCCAAGTCGTGAACGCCGTGGCGTACTCTGGCCACGTTTTCAGGTGGCGGCTGCGGGCCTGAGCTGCGAGCTGCGCAACTTCTACTGGATTTTTAATCAATCGGCCTAACGTTGCGGCGAGATTGTTGGCATCGACTGACGCCAAGGTGAGACAGCCACCACCGTGGGCGGATTCGCCGAGGGCTCCGCGGCTCGAGCAGACACAGGGTTTACCGTAGTGGAGACTTTCCAGCACGGGCATGCCAAAGCCCTCGATCAATGACGGGTAGACGGTGAAGCTGCATTGTTGGTAGGCCGCGTGGAGAGTGGCGTCGGAAACTGATCCTGCAAAGAGAAGAGGGCGGCCCGCTTGCTGGAGGGCTTGAATTCGGGCTAGAGCTGGGCCGGCCGTGTCGGCTCGGGGCATCCCGATGAGCTGTAATTCGAAAGCGAGGCCTTCGAGCCAGAGCGATTCACAAGCTTCGAGTAAGGCGAGGTGGTTTTTGCGGCCTTCGATTGTGCAGACACAAAGCAATCGGGGAATAGTCGGGGATGGGTTCGCTTCGTTAGCTGAGAGCAGAGTGGGCCGATCAACGCCGAGGGGGATGGCGTGGACCGGAGGTGGTTGATCGATCCCCAGCCAGCGCCAATAGTCGCGTAGGCTAGTCGCGGAATCTTCCGAGATGGCGATGACCCCATCAAATAAAAGCAATTCGCGTAGATAGGCGGGAAAGCGGGCGACCGTTCCTGGCGGCGTGAGTTCAGGAAATTTTAAAGCAATCGCATCGTAGAAAATGGCGACGCGCGGGCCGGCAACCGCGGATAACAAACTGGGCAATTGCGCCCCCACTTTGGCCGAAAATAATTCTGGGCAAATGAGACCATTCGCGGCGGGTAGTGAAGCTTTAGCTCCGAGCCATCGCTGGGTGGCGCCAGCTATTTTTTGAGCAAGTGTCCACTTGGCCCCGCGTGAGCGGCCGGTGCCACCACTGCGATCAAGGAGAATGGACGTTTCCCTCTGCGCGAGGGCTCGCCAGCCAATGAGGTGGGGATCGTAGCAGATGGGCGTTACGGCTCCTTGCAGTTGCAGTTCGGCAAACAGGGTGCGGCATACGCGTTGAATACCCGTCTGCGCGGAAGTGTGGCTGGTATGGGTGGCGTCGAAGAGGAGCATACGATTTAGGGCTGACGTTCCCAAAAGGTTACCTGACCGACCGTGCTGAGTTTGGTCCAATGGCCACCAATTTTTTTTAAGGCTTCCGCTGACTCAAAGGGGAAGAGGGCGGCATAGATTGGTCGCTTTTGCGCGGCGAGGGAGGTGAGGAGCGAGCTGGATCGATCTGGCGCGATTTGATCCCAGCGAATAAGCAAGAAATCGTTATAATAGAAAAGAGCTCCGCTGACTTGTAGGCAAAAAATGGCGGCCTTAGCCGGCAAGTGGGTTTGGGCCCAGCGGGCGGAATCTGAATAAGTACGTTCACGTTGCTCCAGCGTCATCACATCCAAGCGCTGGATTGCGATGATCTGCCAAGCGGCTGAGATTGCGAGCAGGGCTGCCGCAGCCATGGCGGTTGTTTTAGGGGTGAGCCGAAGCGTCTGTTCGGTGGCGGCGAGTGCACTGACGGCCGCTAGAATTAAGGCGGGGAAGGCCGGTAGAATAAAACGCAGATACCACCAGGTTTCGCCGGCGCAGTAGTAAAAGCCATAAAAGCTAACGAGGATCACAAACCATCCAGCGAGCATTTTGTAGCCACGCAGTCGAGCAGTGGGGAGGAACGGTGCGGCCAGGGCCAGGATAATGAGAGGCGAGAATAAAATAGGGATCCAGCGAGCGAACTGGAGTAGATTAGGCACGAAATAAGCTCGGCTAAAGGCGGACCACACTTCGCCGTAACCGGTGACCAGCGGAGAGCCATAAACTTTCCAATTATAGAACGCAAAGAGGGCGGCGCCGGGCAAGCCGCCTGCGCCAACCGCTAGGTAAGCTCGCCATTGAAACCCCAAAGCGATTAACACGGGAAATACTAGCAGAGCGCTCGTGGGTCGTACGAGTACGGCTAGGCTGAGAGCGGCACCGCAGGCGAGTCCCCAGCGCCAGTCATCGCGAACGCGCAGAGCACTGGATAATACAGCGAGGGACCAAGCCAAGGCGAGCAGGTCGCTCATCGGTTGTAGCGCTGAAAAAATAAAAACGGGACACAGCCAGAGCCAAAGCACCCCAGTAGCCGACCAAAGGGGCGATAAGCCGAGTTGCCGCGCGAGGGTCCAAAGCAAGCCTCCACTGGCTAAAATGGTGAGGAGATTAACTGCGATAACGGTATAATTCCAACCTACGATTTGCGCCGCAGCGCCCAAGTGTAAGGGTAACCCAATCGGGTAGGTTGGGACTAGGCGATCGCCTGTGGGATGAAGACGAAGGCCTAAAGGCTGGAAGGCCATCTCTCCAAATGCCACGGAT
>CAIOCT010000079.1 GCA_903856725.1 uncultured Verrucomicrobiota bacterium | reverse complement strand
CACGGCTCTGAACACTCTTTCCCTACACGACGCTCTTCCGATCTAGCTGCCATTAAAAATGTAACCAAAAACCAAGACGTATAATCCAAGCATCAGTAACGGATTGAGGAACGACCAAATAAGACCTAAGTGACTGCCTTTGTGGCGTAGCTCCACATTTCTAAGCGTGAATTGCCAAAGGAGTTCACGATGAATCCAGAGGTCAGAGGCGAAGGGAAGTAGCCGGCGGAGCATGGGCTGGGGGGGGGTGTGAGGTCTGAGGAGTGAGGTCTGAGGTCTGAGGTCTGAGGTTTAAGGTGTAAGTTTTAAGCCTGAGGGCGAGTGGAGATTGCTCAACACTCTACTTTCGTTTTTTTCAGCAATACACGCAGGCGAATGGTCCAGGCGCCGATACTATATCATCACGCCGTCAATTGTGTAAGGGTCTAAATGACCGTTGTATTGGCAACGCATTAAGGCGCTGGATCGCCGGTGTCTTCTCGCTCGCTTAGCATTTCGTGCAGATGGGCGGCGAGGAACTCATAGACAACACTGCGGGGAGCCGCATAGAAGACCTGAATCTGCGCACCGTGATAGCGATAGACGGCCCGGTGCTCTCCGACTCGCAGCCGAGAAAAGCCCTCCAAGTTTCCCTGCAGCGCCTTGGTGTCGCCGAGGCCATGGGCTAGCCCCATGATGGCGGCCTTGAGCTTTCGACGCGGCTCAGGCGCAAGCTCGCGCTGATATTCCACCACCTGGTTAGCAACGGTGACTTTAGTCGGCAAGGGTGGTCGCGGGTTGGAATTTGACCTTGCCGGCACGCAAACGCTTGAGCTGCGTCTTGAACTTGTCGTCGGCCAGAAGCTCCATGCTTTCCAGCAGTCCCCCGAGACGCGCTGCGGAAATAACATGAACGACCGGGCGGTCGTGCCGGGTGACGGTCACTAGCGTGCCGGACTCGGCCGTGCGGATAGCGGCAGCGGTCTCGCGCTGAAGGTCTTTGACGCTGTATGTATCTTTCATGGAGAAACGATGTATTCTGGGCGGGTGGTGTCAACCGCGGCTTGGCACGAGGCTAGCAGAGCTAGCCAGTTTAAGGGGGAAGTTTAAGATCGGGGCGATGGCGGAAAAGATGAAATCGTGAAAGTAGAAAACTAAGGCGCGTGGCGCGCCAGTTTAAGTTGGAAGTTTAAGTTGAAGACTCGGGGCGATCGGAATGGGGATCTGCTGACTTCAACTTTACACTTCAACTGAAGCGCAGCGCGACTAGCGCCAGTTTAAGCGCCAGGCGCTAGTTTAAGTTGAGAGTTTAAGTTGAAGACTCGGAGCGATCGGAATGGGGATTTGCTGCCTTACACTTCAACTTTACACTTAAACTATCAGCCGCTGAGAGGCGCCGCCCCGCATCCCCCTCTTAAACTTAAACTCCCAACTTCAACTAACCCATGGCGCGCGTCGCGCGCCATGGGTTTTCCTGTTGCCAAATTGGGGGCTTTGCGGCGCTCTTTAGCTTATTAAATTATTCATGAAATTTCTGAATCGCTACACGCTGCTCCCAGTCCTGGCAGTTAATTTATGGGCGGCGGCGCCGACGGCGAATGAGCTCATTTTGCCGGAAGTGATCTTCCCTGATCTCGAGGTTATTCTCAAAAAAGCGGCCCAGCAATCCCCCCAGATGCTGAGCCAGGCGCTCACCTTGGAAATCGCGGAAGAGGGCCGTATTTCCGCCCGTTCCTCACTGCTCCCGAGCCTCGGAGCCAATATCAGTATTAACCGCTCTCAGGACACGAATGAATACGTTTATAATGCCCTGAATTCTAGTTTGAATCGATACACGACGACCACGACTCCTTACTCGGTTTCGATGTCGCAGCCGATTTATCATTGGGGCGCCTTGCGCAATTCTGCGCGAATCGGGGAGATTTACGCCAGCATAGCCCAAGGCCAATATCGCAATGGTTATCGGCAACTCGCACAGAGCCTGCGGGCTAGTTATCAAGCCCTCATTGTGCAGAAAATTGCCGTTAAGCGGGCCGCCGCTAATCTTGAATATTACCAAAAACAATTGGCCGTTAATGAAGCAGGTTTTGCTAAGCAGACCATCGCAGATGCGCAGGTGGTTAATTCTCGTCTCGCCGTCGAAGCGGCTCAAATCGACGCCGAGCGCGCGCAATTTAATTTTGATTTGGCTAAAAAATCGCTCGCCCGTTTGGCCGGTAGCCCTGTTTTAGAAAATGAGATGATTCCCGATGGGGTGCCTTCACTCACCTACAACGAGGCCGCTTTCAATCAGTTACTCGCGGGTTTCCTGGCGCAAAAAGAGCTGCCCACCATTGAAGCGCTCACCGCGCGGAGAAATCTCGAGATCGCTAATCTCAATTATGCCAACGCGCGGACACGCTTACGCCCAAAAATCGGGGCCGTGGCCGGCATCTCCCAGAGTGTGCAGCACAATCTTTACGGCACAATCGATACCTACTCCCTGACGTCTCGCTATGTGGGCATTTCGGCGGGCTGGTCGATCTTCGATGGCTTTGCTTCTGGAGCCGCCCAGCGCAGCGCCTTGGCCACCCGGCGCCAGCAAGAAGCTGCCTATAAAGAGCTGACCGATCAGCTCGCCCAGTCAGCGCAGACCCAAGTGAAGCTGATCAATTTTTACGCTCGCTCCATGTCGATGGCCGATCGCGCGCTCGTCGCCAGCGCGGAAAATCTCAAGCATCAGCAAGCCGAATTTGCCCGGGGCAATATTGCTGAGGCTGCTCTGAGTTTAGCGCAGATCAGTTTGTACGATGCCCAGATGGGCACCTACAGTGTCCGCAACGAATATCTCCGCCAGATGGGGGAATTCCTCGGGCTCATCGTGGAAGATCCGGTCCTTAATAATTTAACCGATAAATAAATGAGCACTCCCAAGCCTGCTGCCCCGAATTGGTTTCTCCGCCTGGCCCTCACGGCCGCGATTTTGCTGCTGCTCGGTTGGGGTCTCAGCTACACCCTGCGCCCCGTCGCGCAAGTGGCCCGCGCCGCTAAGGGCAAGGCCGGTCGGTTTATTCCTGGGACGGTCGAAGTGAAAGCGGAATTCACCATCGAACTTAAAAGTGAAGTCAGCGGCCGAGTCAGCGCCAGCTCCCTTGATATCGGCAAGCCAGTCACCCGCGGGGGCGTGCTTTTGCAAATCGACACCGGCGATATCGATCTCGAAATCGAACGCATCACCAATGAAATCGT
>CAIOCT010000078.1 GCA_903856725.1 uncultured Verrucomicrobiota bacterium | reverse complement strand
CCTGTTTGAACATATCTATTTTTCTCGCGAGGCCTCCTCGGGTGGTCGCGGAGTGGGCGGCAGTGGCTGCGGCTGTAATTAAATATGTAGTTGGGCTGTTACAGGTGGGGTTAAAACTAACTATTATTAATTCTGTTCGGTTATGAAGCTCACTTCACTCGCTCTTCGTTTGCGTTGGCTGCAATTTCCCACCGGCTTGCTGGTTTTTTTTCTGCAGCGCGCCCCGCTGCTGCGGCTGATGGTTTCAGGGGAAGGACAGCTATTAGGCAACGCTCCAGCTATTTTGCGTTCCGCTTTTGCTGTAGCCGCAATGGGCGCATATAATTCAGTAGCCGGAGCTACTGTTTTTAATGTGGTCGCTACGCCAACAGCAGCGACACCCACGAGTGGTTCGGCCAATGCCACGTTCACAATTAATGGTACCGTGGGTACCGCAATGGACATCGGCATTACGGAGAGCGGGGCGCCGGCTATTCTTAAATCTTGGCGGGTAACCGGAACGCTGCCGACGGGGCTGAGCGTTGTGGGTGGGAATCCAGTTAATGTTGTCGCGCCCTATAAGATGACGATTAGCGGTACACCTAGCGCCTCCGGCACTTTTCCTGTTACCGTAACCGGCTATGATGTGGTGGGTGGAACCGGTGGGAATAATGCGAGAATCACCGTCACGTTTACTATTACCGGTGGAGTGTCCACCGCTCCCAGTATCACAACGCAGCCTGCTGCGGTCACTGTCACCGCGGGAGCGCCGGCCTCCTTCACGGTCGCTGCGAGCGGCAATCCCACGCCGACCTATCAATGGCAAAAAGGCGGAGTAAGTATTTCCGGCGCGACGAGTGCAACTTACTCAATCGCTTCTACTGTTACGGGTGATGCGGGAAATTATACCGCGGTGGCCACGAATTCATCAGGTTCAGCCACAAGTACGGCGGCTACACTCACCGTCAATCCGGCTCTCGCTGCGCCAACGATTACTACGTCGCCAACCGATGTGACGGTCACGACGGGAGCGGTCGCTACCTTTACCGTCGTCGCGAGCGGCAATCCCACGCCGACGTATCAATGGCAAAAAGGCGGCGCAAATATCCCTGGAGCCACGAGCGCTACCTATACAATTGCGAGTGTGGTGACTGGTGATGCGGGTAATTATGCGGCTGTGGTAACTAACAGTCGGGGTAGCGCTACCTCAGCTTCAGCCACGCTGACAGTCAGCGCTGCACTCACGGCGCCAAGTATCACGACCCAACCGCTGAGCCAGACGGTCACGGCTGGCAACTCGGTTACGTTCACCGCCGCGGCGAGCGGCAACCCGACGCCAACCTATCAATGGCAAAAAGGCGGGGTAAATATTTCAGGAGCGACGAGTGCGACGTATACGATCGCCAGCACCGCGGCGGGTGATGCCGGTAATTATGCGGTGGTGGCGACGAACAGTAGTGGGTCTGCGACGAGTACCACCGCTGCACTTACAGTTGGTGCTGCGCTCACAGCTCCGACCATTACGACCCAGCCGGCTACTCAGTCTGTTACCACCGGCGCGAGTGTAACCTTTACTGCGGCCGCCAGTGGCAATCCGACGCCGACCTATCAATGGCGCAAGGACGCGGTGAATATTAGCGGCGCAACCAGCGCAACTTTTACGATCGCGAGCGTGGTCGCAGGTGATGCCGCATCCTATACGGTAGTTGCAACTAATTCAGTCAGTTCCGTCACAAGCTCCGCTGCTACGCTGACGGTCAGCGCCGCACTCGCGGCGCCGGCGGTCACCACGCAGCCCAGCAGTGCAACCGTGGTAGTTGGTGAAGCCGCCTCCTTCACAATCGTTGCGAGCGGCAACCCGACGCCAACTTACCAGTGGAAAAAGGGTGGAGTAATTATTTCTGGAGCAACTGGCGCGACCTACACGATCGCAAGCACGGGCCCAGGTGATGCGGGTAGTTATACTGTAGTCGCCACTAATGGTAGTGGCACTGTCACTTCCAATGCTGCGACTCTTACGGTCAATCCAGCCCCGCCAGTTTTGCCGACGACGCAGCTGGTTATCACGGGCAAGCCAGTTGCTCTGGGCATCGTCGCTAGCACTACCGGCACAATTAAGTGGCAGGTGTCCACCGACAGTGGTTCGACCTACAGCGACCTCGCGGACAATGCGACTTACCGTGGCACCACGACTGCGGTGTTGGAGATTCTGCTCGCGACGAATGCGCTCAACAATAATCGCTACCGCTACCAAGTGACTCTCAGCGGTCAAACTACTGCCAGCACCGCTACTACGCTCAGCGTTAAGCCGGCGTATTTACTGATGCCGGTGGGTCTCAAGATTGATTCAGCGAACAATCTGTATGTCACCGACGCGGCGGCGCAGGTGATCGTTAAAATCACGAGTGATTTCAAAATCGCCAGTCTCGCCGGCACCGCCATCGCCATGGGCTCCACCGATGGCACGGGCACCGTCGCCCGATTTAATGAACCAAGTGACCTCGTGATCAACGACGATGGCAGCTTTCTCTTAACGGATACCAGTAATGCTTCCTTGCGCAAAGTGACGACCGCCGGCGTGGTCACAACTTTCGCGGGCACGAGTGGCAGCAAAGGCAGCGCGGATGGCACCGGCGCCGCGGCGCGCTTCTCCGCTCCCGTCGGCATTACCCGCGATGCGGCTGGCAACGTTTACGTGGCGGACCAAACCAATCATGTGATTCGTCGCGTCACTCCAGCGGGAGTTGTCACCACCCTCGCCGGCACCGCTGGCGCTGCGGGCTCCACTGATGGTGCCGGTGCCGCCGCTCGCTTCAATTTGCCCACGGGCGTGGCGATTAATTCTGCCGATGTACTCTACGTTGCTGATTTTGGGAGCCACACTTTACGCAAAGTGACCGCGGCGGGCGTGGTCAGCACTTTTGCCGGTACGGCAGGCACCAGTGGCTCTGTTGATGGAACCGGCACCGCGGCGCGTTTTAATAAACCAAGTGGCCTGGCGCTCGATACGGCGGGCAATCTTTACGTCGCCGATACAGGTAATTCCACGGTGCGAAAAGTTTCTCCTGCTGGAGTCGTCACAACCCTCGCCGGTTTATCCGCGATTGCTGGGTTGAAAGATGGTACGGGTGCGCTGGCCTGGTTCAATGAGCCTGAAGGCGTGACCAGCGATACGGCGGGCAATCTTTACGTCGCCGATACGGGCAATGCTGTAATCAGGAAAATTACATCTGCAGGCGTGGTGACTACGCTCGCGCTTACAGGTACGGCCCCAGTGATTACGACGCAGCCCGCGAGTGTCTCGGTTACGACAGGGAGTTCGGCTTCCCTCAGTGTTACCGCCAGCGGCGATGGGGTCCTCACTTATCAATGGAAGAAAGACGGCACGGATGTAGCTGGTGCGACGACGGCAACGTATGCGGTGAGTGCGACAAGTTCGTCCTCGGCGGGAAGCTATACGGTTGTAGTCAGTAATTTTCTGGGGTCAGTCACGAGTTCGGCCGCTACTCTGACAGTTAATGCCGCGCCCGCCCCAGCGCCTGCGCCCGCTCCCAGCAGTGGCGGCGGCGGCGGTGGTGGTGCGCCGAGCTATGGATTTCTCGCGCTCCTCGCACTCTGGGCCTGGCGCCGTCAGCAGAGTACGGTGGCTTGATGGGTGGTTTAGCTGATGGACATAAAAAAGCCCGGAGGGTTTAGCCCACGGGTTTTTGAAATTGGGTGCAGAGCTTGGATTTGAACCAAGGATCCCGCGGCCGCGGGATTATGAGGCATACTCTTTCATTAAGGTATTCAGGCCGTCGCCACCCTTTTGTCGCTTCATGATGTTCTCAAGGCGGCGTGCATCGCCCAGCGACATCGACTGGCTCGTCCAAATTAGATCCCATGGTCGATACTTAGAGGTCCATTCGCTTGAACCTGCATTGTGTTGGGTCACACGGATCGCGACATTCCCGGTCACGCCGATATAGAGGCGGTCCGTCAAATTTCGCAGGACGTACACTTGATGTCGGAGGTTCATCGCCGAAAAACAAAAAGTCCGGTAGCGGGTGGCCACCGGACTTATTAAATTGGGTGCAGAGCTTGGATTTGAACCAAGGACCTTCAGGTTATGAGCCTGACGAGCTACCAGGCTGCTCCACTCTGCATCAAGAGAGGGGCAACGTGTTAACGGTGGGCTAGACTGTCAAGCGGGCTTTTTTGCTCCTGCGGACGGCAAAAATACTGGGTCTCTACTAGGCGAGTAAGACTCATGCAATGGCTAGGGGGACAACAGACTGCGTTAATGCCTGATAGTAATCAGGCCATGGCGGATCGAGCAAAGCTGTTGAGATAATAAAAGTGAGCGCCCTGCGGCTCGGGGCCAGTGGCTGAATACCTGTTTACCTGTGCGGATGCGTTCGTTTATAATAAGCTAACATTTATCCATGAAATCTGGACTGACTATTAAGCGAATTAATTTTGAGGGGCTTGAGGCTATCGAGTTGCGTACGACCGCCCTGCGGCTCGTGGCAATTACGGCGCGCGGGCCGCGGGTGGCTTTTTTTGGCCGACCTGATGGCGACAATTTACTGTACTGGGCTCCAGGTAAACATCGCCGCGGTAAATGGGATTTGCTCGGCGGTCATCGGCTGTGGGCGACGCGACCCGGTGCTGATGAAGCCGAAGAAACTTACGCGGCCGACAATCAGCCCTGCGAAGTGGAGACTCATGCTCGGAGCATTACTTTAACGGGAGCGGTTGATCCGGTGCAGCGTATTCAGCGTGGCTTTAAAATCACGTTACTTGAGTCCGACTGTATCGCGATCGATCATTTTGTGCGCAACGAAAGCGAGATGCTGTGGAGCGGCGGTTTGTGGGCGCTCACTTGCAGCGTGCCGACCAAGGAGACGCGCTATTTAGTTCCGCTCGGGGACGGTTCGTCGTGGGACAGCGCCACGATGGTTGGTTTTCGTACTTGGGGTGGCGGGCATGGCGGCGTGGGTTTTGATGATCCGCAATTTCAATTTACCCAAGACGCCTTTGTGCTGCATCCAGCTGGGCGCGAAAATAAACGCATGATTCGGGCGGATGCAGGCATCATCGCCCTGCATGATCCCGTCCAACGCCTCGTTTTTGCTAAGCAGGTAGATTATCAAGCGGCCGGCAATTACCCCATGGGCACCAATATTGCTCTCTACGTCGGACCTGATAATTTTATGGTTGAGATGGAGACGATGGGGCCCGTCGTCACCGTCAAACCTGGGCAGGTGCTCGCTCACCGTGAGACGTGGGTGCTGACGACGGCGAAGGCCGCGCCGACCTCGGAGAAATTGCGCGGGTTGTTTGTGTAAGCGCCGCGCTAGGCTCGCGTCCTGAATTGCGCGGCGCCTGCTAAGCCGCGGTAACTCCGGCGCGGAACGCACCTGCTACGCAGCTGCAACTCCGGCGTGGAACGCACCTGCTTACGCAGCTGCAACTCCGGCCATCAGCCTCATCAGCGTAGCTTCACTGAAATCATCGCGACTAACTTCGCCGGCGATACGACCTTCGCGCATCACGAGGATCCGGCGGCAGAGCCCAATTAATTCGGGGAGTTCAGATGAAACCACGAGGAGCGCTTTGCCTTCGCAGGCGAGCTCATCGAGCAATTGATAAATTTCAGCCTTCGCGCCGACGTCCACGCCGCGAGTTGGTTCATCGATCAGCAGCACGTCACAGGAACGCGCGAGCCACTTGGCTAAAGCGATCTTCTGTTGATTGCCGCCGCTTAAACCAGCGGTGATGGTTTCGAGAGAGGGCGCCTTGACGCGCAGTCGTTTGGTGTACCGTTCAGCGAGAGTTTGCTCAGCAGCGCGCCGCACCCAACCGAAGGTGGTCAGGGCGGGGAGGGCGGCGAGACAGGTATTTTCGCGACAGTTCAGTCCGAGAACGAGTCCTTGGCGCTTGCGATCTTCGGGGACGAGACCAACGCCGGCGGCGAGCGCAGTCGCGAGTGAGCCGAGCGGGAGTGATTTTCCTTTAACGGCCAAACTGCCGGTGGCGGCGGGATCGAGTCCGAAAATAGCTTCGACGACTTCGCTGCGGCCTGCGCCGACAATGCCCGCGATGCCGACGATCTCTCCGGCCCGCACGGAGAGATTAATGTTAGAGAATTTACGGGGCGAGTTGAGCGCGGTGACGCGAAGGCATTCGTCGCCGAGTGGACGGGTCAGGTGGTGGGGTGTCGCGATGAGTAATTCGCGGCCGATCATTTGCGTCACCACTCGGTGCGGCGTCGTGCTGGCGATCGATTCGGTGACAACATGGTGACCATCACGCAGGACGGTGATGTTGTCGCAAATAGCGAAGAGCTCTTCAATTCGGTGGGAGACGTAGATCAGCGTGATGCCGCGAGCTTTCAATTCGCGCACGAGGCGAAAAAGCTCCGCGGTCTCCGTGGCGGAGAGCGAGCTAGACGGCTCGTCCATCACGATCACTTTAGCTCCGGTGCCAACCGCGGCGGCGATCTGCACAAGTTGTTCCCGGCCGGTGGAGAGTGTGCCGATGATGGTATCAGGGTCGATGTCGGCTCCGATGGTAGCCAGCATAGCGCGCGCGCGGGCGCGAAGCTCGGGGTGATTTACAAAACCAGCGCGGCGAGGGAGATCACCGAGGCAGAGATTTTCTGCCACGGAGAGGTTCGGGCAAAAGGCGAGTTCCTGATGAACCATGGCGATCCCCAGTTCTCGAGCGACGAGCGGGTTGGTTGGCTGAATAATGCGTCCATTTATTTTTAATTCTCCGCTGTCAGCCGTGTGCACTCCGGCGAGAATTTTCCCCAGAGTGCTTTTGCCGGCGCCATTCTCTCCAATGAGGGCATGGCAAGTACCACGCTCCACGGAGAAACTCACCCCGTCGAGCGCAAGCACGCCGGGAAAGCGTTTGGTAATTCCGCTGAATTCAAGAAAAGGCATGGGGCCCGCGATTAGCCGCAAAAGAGCGCAAAGATCGTAGAGACAAGAGCCGCTATGCCGCCGGAGTTACTCGACCGCGTTGTCTGGCTCAGGGCATATTTCCTTGCCTGGAACTTGTAAGAGCCAAAATTGATCAGCATGCCGTGTTCTACGCGCGTGGATTTAAGGTAGCCAAGCAATTGGGCGAGATGCTCATCCGCTAGGGTTTTGGCCGCCTTTAACTCAAGGATCAGGGAATTATCGATCATTAGGTCTGCCAAATAGTCGCCAATCCGCGTGCCGTCTTCATCCCAAACCTGAATGGGAAACTGTTGCTTCACGTCGTAACCAAGCTTGCGCAAACGGTGGGCCAATGCGTTTTCATAAACTTTCTCGAGGTGGCCATACCCATGATAGACATGAACGGCATAAGAGGTCTCACGGACCACGTCACAGAGTTCATTGATCGTTTTCATCAGCAAAATTCTGTGATCTTTGCGTTCCTTTGCGGCAATCCCGCTTTTTACTTCGGCATCCACTTATCCCAGTTTTTGCCGAAGGCATCCACGTTTTCTTTGGTCACAGGGATGAGCGCGCTAACCTCTTTCACGGCTGGTGGGTTTTTCTTGAAGACAATTTTTTCGATCAGCAACTCAACGGTGCGATGACCCCATTCGTAGCATTGCTGGGCGAGCAGCACGGGCACATGACCGCTGCGAATGTAGGCGAGTTGGGCGGGGAGAGCATCAACGGAGACGCATTGCACGGTGCCGGGTTGCCACTTGAGTGCGTTGTCGGTAAAGAGTGGCCAGCCACCGATCATGGCCCAGCCAGTGACATCGGGATTGGCCTGCATGACTTGCTCAACTTTGGCCGCAGCATCTTGGGCCGTTTCTTTATGATAATAAACATCGCGGATCGTGATGCCGGGATATTTCAGGGCTGCTTGTTTTACACCTGCGACGCGTTTCTGGAGGTTGGGGGCATTCGGATTGCCGGCGAGGACGGCGACGACGCCTTTACCCTTCATTACTTTTGCTAGCTCGGCCATCGTTTGTACGCCGCACTCAATATCATCGACTCCATAGGTGACAAAGCGTTTCGACGCGGGGGCGTCGGAGTCAAAAGTTGCCACTGGTACACCATTATTGACGGCCGCATTGATGGCGTCGGTCAGTTTATTGGCGTCGGAGCAGGCGACGGAAATGCCTTCAGCGCCAGCGAGGACGAGCTGCTCAATGGCTTCAGCCTGTTTTTGAGCGTCCTCTTCGTTGGGCGTGCGCCAGTCGATCTTGATGTTAAGATTGAGCTTAGCGCTTAATTCTTTTGCGGCGTCTTGGGCGCCGACGCGCGCGGCTTGGAAGACAGGGTTGCCTTGAGATTTAGCGACGAGGCCAATCGTAATCGTGCGCGGGGCCGCGGCGGCGAGGACGGTGCTAGCGAGGGTAGCGGCGAGGAGAGTTAGGATTTTTTTCATGAGATTAAGAATTAAATTTTTAGAGTGCGGGCTTAGCTGATATCACTGATCAACATGCATAAACAATCAGCTGGCCTTGGCGGTGAGGCGGCGCTTGGCGAGCCACGTGTTAAAATTATCAAGGACCACGGCCGCGATCACGACTGAGCCGATAATGATTTGGCTGTAATTTTGATCGATGCCGAGAATGACGATCCCGCTGCTGATCATTTGAATGATGAGCGCCCCGAGGACGACCCCGAGTGCGGAGCCGCGGCCCCCGCTGAGACTGGCACCACCGACGACGGCGGCGGCGATAACATTAAGCTCATAGCCTTGGCCGTCGCCGGAGGTAGCCGCGCCATAGTAGCCGAGGGAGAGGAGGGCAGCGATGCCAGCAGTGAGGCCCGAGATGAGATAGACGCCCAGCTTGACCCGTTCGACGCGAATGCCGCTAAAGCGAGCGGCGAGTTCGTTCCCTCCGATGGCGTAGACGCGGCGGCCGGCGGCTAGTCGTGAGAGGAAAATCCAGCCGAGGATGAGCACGATGAACATGACTAACATCGGCACGATGCTCAGACCGTCTCCGACCTCGTAACGGACAAATTCCCGGAAAGTTGCTGGAAAGCCGCCGACGGACTGACCCTTGGTGACGACGAAGGCGATGCCGCGTAGAATTGCCATCCCGCCCAATGTGATGATGAAAGGATGCACTCCCAAAGCGACAATGAGGCTGCCGGTGGCTAGACCGCAGAGTGTGGCCGTGCCGACGCAGACTCCCATGCCGAGCAGTACGCCGACGATGGGCGAAGTTCCGGCGGCGAGGCCTTCGGGCCCGTAATGTCTTAATGCGAGTGCGCCGAGCACTGAGGCAAGTGCGTAGATTGCGCCAACGGAAAGATCGATGCCACCCGAGATAATGACCACCGCCATGCCGACGGCCATAACGGCGGTGAAGCTCGTGTCTTTGGCGAGTTGCGCCATATTCTGCGCGTTGAGAAATTTATTTTTTTCCGTAAAGGCCGGCGTACGCTCGCCGGCGTCGTTAGTGAGAAAAACTCGCTGGCGCGTGCCGTCGGCCTGGCGTTCAAAGAGGGGAATTCTCACTCGGCCACTGAAGGCGGTCAGGAGGAGTCCGAGCGCCAGTATAACCAGCAATAAGCCGCTTTCTTGAAAACGAAAGAGGGTGCGAAGATAGGATAGCATGAAGATAGACTAGCGCGCAGGCCGGCTGGCAAACTGCATGGTTCTGGTGTCGTTTCGTCAACTATTACTCTGATTCTAGCCAGTTCGTATTCCTCCAGATTTTACGTTATCTTAATGGCATTCGCTGAACCGCCGCAGGCCTCGCCGATTGTTTAACCAGGTTAAGTAACAGCTCTGGGGAGGTCTTTGCCCGCGGGCGTCATTAATGAGCCTTCATAAAATGGCTCGTTTAGGTCATAATCCCCATATTTTTAATTAAAAATCATTAATGAAATCTCAAATTTATTTAATCATATCTTGTTGTCTATTATTATTTAATGAGTTTTTTATCCCAAAATTGGGTTGCCTTTATCTGAGGTGAATAAACGAAGCCTTAAAATTTATAGAATCGGTCTTGCCAAGGGAGAGCGCGGTGTCTGTTTTCAGCGTTTCCTGTTCCTTCAACCTATAACCTAAATTGCAGTTACGATCGCAAGGCGGCCCAGTTGGCCGACCTGTGTCCCGTTACGACATAGATCCCATGAATATCACTCCTAAAGACCTCCTCGATGCCGGCGTTCACCTCGGTCACCAGACCAAGCGTTGGAACCCGCGCTCTAAGCCCTATATTTTCGACCACCGTCAGGGCATTTCGATCATCGATCTCGAGAAGACCCACGCCAACTTAGAGAAGGCGTATGTTTTCATTGAGCAACTCGTCGCTGGTGGCGGCGATGTGCTGCTCGTTGGCACCAAGCGCCAAGCGCAAGAGCTCATTAAGGAGGCCGCTGCGGCCACCAACATGCCTTACGTCACGAATCGCTGGATGGGTGGCACGTTGACCAATTTTGAGACCATCAAAAAATCCCTCGCGAAGTATAAAAAATACCAAGCCATGGACACCAACGGTGAGTTGGCTAAGTTCTCTTCGAAAGAAGAGTCAGCTATTCGCCGCGAGATGGCCCGCATGACGCGCAATTTTGATGGTATCGCTAACATCACCGGGTTGCCTGGCGCGATGTTCGTCATCGATACCAGCTACGAAGAAATCGCGGTGGCTGAGGCCAAGCGCATGAACATTCCTTCGATCGGTTTGGTCGATACGAATTCTGATCCGACCCAGCTCACGTACCCAATCCCAGGCAATGATGACGCGACGAAGTCGGTGCGCATTATCGTCGAGACGATTGTTGAGGCGATCACCCAAGGGTTGGCGCACCGCGAGACCCGCCGGAATGCCCACGCCGAGGCTAAGGCCGCGGCCAACGTCGCGGCAGCTGCTGCGACGGGCGACGAAATCGATCTCGATAAGGTCGTGATCCCAGCAAATCTCAAGGGCCTCATCGAAGAAGAGAAGCCCGTGGTTCCGCCGCGCAAACGTCCGAGCCGCGCTGGCGCCACCAAAGCCGCCGTCAGCACCGACGAGGTTTAATCCTAAACGTTCTCCCCCTATGCCCGCTGTTACAGCCAGTATGGTCGCGGATCTCCGCGGCAAAACCGGGGCCGGTTTGCTTGATTGCAAAAAGGCCCTCGATGAAGCCCAAGGTGACTTGGAGCAGGCGCAAACAATCTTGCGCAAAAAACTCGGCAGCAAAATTGACAAGCTGTCGAGTCGAGCCACCAAGGAAGGCCTGATTGAATCCTACATTCATGTGGGCGGTAAAGTTGGGGTGCTCTTGGAGATTAATTGCGAGACCGACTTCGTCGCGAAGACCGAAGATTTTAAAGCATTCTGCCGGGATCTTTGTCTCCAAATCGCCGCCGCCAATCCCACCTATGTGCGTCGTGAGGAAGTGCCTGAGGCCGATTTGGCCAAAGAGCGCGACATCGCTTCTGCGTCGCTGGCGGGCAAGCCCGCCGCAGCCGTGCAAAAAATTGTCGAAGGTAAACTCGATAAATATTATTCGCAGGTCTGCTTGTTGGAACAGCCCTTCGTGAAAAACCCCGATAAGATGATTAAAGACATCCTCACGGAGAAAATTGCGAAGCTCGGCGAGAACATGCAGGTGCGGCGGTTTACCCGCTATCAGCTCGGCGCTTAAGCCTGAGCTCGAGCAATCATTGCAAGGCGCTCCCGTAACGGAGCGCCTTTTTTATGGGGGGACACTTACACCAGAATATCCGTGCCCATCTGCCCCATCCGTGGTTAACTGAGCAAATATGAAAGTCACCCGAGGACAAATTATCACCCGTGGTCTCTCGAATTGTTGTCCCAACTGCGGTGGGCATTCGCTGTTCAAGGCCGGGACGCTTTTTGAACTAAATAGCGGGTGTCCCGATTGCGGTCTTAAGTTTGAAAAAGATGATGGATTTTATTTGGGGGCGATGTCGCTTAATTATGGCGTAACCGTAGTCGCCTGCCTCATCCCGGTGGCTTTGCTCTGGTATGCTGGGGTGCTCAGTGGTCGGTGGGCGGCAGGCTTGGCGATTGGTGGCTCCATCATAGTCCCGGCGCTTTTATACCGGTCTTCGCGGAGTTGGCAGCTGATGCTCTATTATTATTTTTTCCCCCAGCACTTACCGCTGAATCGTCGAGCGCTGAGCGCGAATGAGGATGAAAACGTCTGAGTCGGGCTCGCGAAATAGACGGTAACATCTGCGCGTTAACTCGCCGCGTGCCCTGCTGACATTCTCTGGTCTTGGGTAAGTGGTGGAGCGTTTGGTGTTTTATTACAAAATCCGAGCCGGGGCATTATTTTGTAATCGCGTGGTCGGCGGCCCGATGGCGGAAATCTCACCCCGAGCAGATATTTTTCTGTTGCAGCATGTATCGCACGGTCAACGTTGCGCATGTCTGGCACGAACTCGTGCGTGACCGGACAATTTCAACCGCAACCTTCCGTTTTAGGACCCCCAAGGCATGATCGCACTGCGACAAGCACTCCGCTCCAAATTTCTCCGCCCGCCCGTCTTCCGTCTTCGGAACACTCACGCGGCGGAATGAAAACCATCCTCGATTTCGCCCAGGCGCGGCGGGAGCAGCGCCCCATTGTGATGGTTTCGGTTTTTGACGCGCTCATGGCGCGAATGGTGGCAGCGTCGCAGGCTGATGCCCTCCTCGTAGGCGACAGCGCCGCGATGGTCGTTCATGGCCTGGCCTCCACGATTGGGGCCACCCTCGAAATGATGTGTCTGCATACGGCGGCGGTTCGGCGCGGGGCGCCGGGACGTGTGATCATCGCCGACCTGCCCTTCGGGACTTTTCGGTGCGGCCGGCACATCGCAGCGGAAGCCGCGGGGGCTTTGATACAAGCTGGGGCAACCGCGGTGAAACTGGAGGGCGTCAGGGGGCACGAAGAGGTGGTCACCCATTTGGTCAGCGGCGGTATTCCGGTGATGGGGCATCTCGGGCTCACGCCGCAATCCGTGAATCAATTGGGCGGCTACCGCGTGCAGGGGCGCTCATCGGATGATGCGGCAGCTATTCTTGCCGATGCGCACCGGTTGGAGGATCTCGGCGCCTTTGCCGTCGTGCTCGAATGTGTGCCGGCGGAACTGGCGAAGACGATCACTGAGGAGCTGACAATCCCCACGATCGGCATCGGTGCCGGACCCGCCACGTCAGGCCAGGTGTTGGTACTCACCGACCTGTTAGGGCTCGACGCGAATTTTCACCCGAAGTTTGTCCGTCGCTACCTCGACGGCCACGCGGTAATTCTCGCCGCGCTCAACGACTACGCAAGCGACGTGCGGGAGGCGCGTTTCCCTGCGTGCAAGGAAATACTCGCATGAGGGCCAAGACGATGACTGTCCACCCAAGTGTCCAAGCCTGGCGTGAAGCGCGGCGCGGCCTGGATTTTACCGATTGCTCGATCGGTTTTGTGCCGACCATGGGGGCGCTGCATGCGGGACACCGGGCAATTTTGGAACGTGCGTGGGCAGAAAACGACCGCGTAGTCCTTAGTATTTTCGTGAATCCAACGCAGTTCAACGATCCCGCCGACCTGCAAAAATATCCTCGCACCCTCGAGGCGGATTTGGCGCTGGCGGCGGAATTCACCACGGATGTGATCGTGCCAACGCCGCAGGAACTTTATCCTGACGACTACTGTTATCGGGTGACCGAACAGGAACTGAGCCGCGAAATGGAGGGGGCGCAACGGCCGGGTCACTTTGACGGCGTGCTGACAGTCGTTTTGAAGCTCCTTAACCTCGTGCAGGCACACCGAGTCTATTTAGGGGAAAAGGACTGGCAACAATTACAATTGATCCGCGGCATGACCAAAGCCCTCTACCTGTCGACCGAGGTTATCGCCTGCCCCACGATCCGTGGGGCAGACGGTCTGGCCTTGAGTTCGCGAAATGCCCGGCTGTCGGCAGACGGTCGGGTGCGGGCGGTGGATTTCCCGAAAATCCTACGTACGGCGCCGGACGCCGCCAGCGCGGCATTGAAACTGCGCTTCGCTGGATTTGATGTAGATTATGTTGAGGATCGCGACGGGGTTCGGCTCGGGGCGGTGCGAATCGAAAATGTGAGGCTCATCGACAATGTCCGGCTCTAACCTTCTCTTTATCTTTACCGGCTCAATCGCTGCCTACAAGGCATGTGAGGCAGTCTCCCAGTTGGTGCAGCGCGGCCACCACGTGCGGGTCATAGCCACGGAATCGGCGCTCAAGTTCATCGGCCCCGCTACGCTGGAAGGGTTGACCGGTTCTCCGGTGCTCAGCGATCTGTTTGAGCGGGGGCGAGCGATGGAGCACATCAGTCTCACGCGTTGGGCTGATGCAGTTATCGTCTGTCCGGCGACGGCTAACACCATCAACCGGCTCGCGGCGGGACTGGGCGACGACTTGGTTGGCGCATTGTACCTCGCCCATGACCGAGCCAAACCGTGGCTGATCGCTCCGGCGATGAACCCCGCTATGTGGAGCCATCCCGCAACGTGCGTGGCGGTGGAGCGGCTGTGTTCGTGGGGAGTGCGTTTTCTGCCCGTCGGCGAGGGCCGCACGGCCTGCGGCGAAACCGGCGAAGGCCGGTTGGCCGAACCGGCTGAGATCGCGGGCATGGTGGAGGCGGCGTTAGCGCGTCCTGTCAGGCGTCTGCGCGTGCTCGTGACCAGTGGCGGCACGACCGAACCGATTGACGGCGTGAGAGTGCTGACCAACACCAGTACCGGGAGTACCGGTGCCGGCATCGCCTCGCATTTGGTGGGTTGTGGGCATGAGGTCGTGCTGCTGCGGGCCCGGCGGGCCCAGCGGCCGGAGGCGCCCTGCCGCGAGGAGATTTTCGAAACTTTTGCCGACCTCGAGGCCGCGTTGTCCCGCTTGCTGCGGGCGGAACGGTTCGATGCGGTGATTCACGCAGCAGCGGTGGGTGACTTTGGGGTCGAGGCGGTGCTGATTGACGGGCAGGTATATCCCGTCGGTGGTGCCAAGATCGATTCCCGCCGCCCGCCGCTGCTGCGCCTGAAGGCGAACCCTAAACTGGTTGAACAGATCCGCGGCCTTAGCCCCACGCCGTTGAAGCTGGTGGCATTCAAACTGACCTCCGGCGCCACGGCTGATGAGGCCGGCGCTGCCGTTCAAAGGCTCTTCGCGCAGGGTGCGCCGGATTACGTGGTGCACAACGACCTCGCCGCCCGGGGCGCGAGCCTAGATGCCTTTCCGGCCGGCATCCATGCGCGCCATGGTGGTGACGCCGTGCATTGCGCGACCCGTTCTGAACTTTCTGTGGCGCTAGAGAAGCTCCTCATCCTTTCAACTCCCTGATCACATGCTCCTCTGTCTCGATGTCGGCAACACCCAGATCCACGGCGGCGTCTTCGACGGCCAGACGCTGCGCTGCCAATTCCGCAAATCCACTTCGCCGCTTGGTACCACGGACGAGTTGGGAATTTTCTTCACGGTGGTCCTGCGCGAGAATGGCTTCGATCCCAAATTAGTGACCGCAGTGGCCATCTGCTCGGTGGTGCCCGCAGCCCTCTACAGTTTGCGTGGGGCTGCCGAGAAATATTTCCACTGCGAGCCATTTGTCCTGCAGGCTGGGGTGAAGACCGGGCTCAAGATCAAATATCGTAACCCGGCCGAGGTCGGGGCCGATCGAATCGCCGCAGCTATTGGGGCGGTGCATCGACATCCCAAGGAAAATTTGCTCGTGGTGGACATGGGTACCGCCACTACCCTGGAGGTCATCACCGCCACCGGCGACTACCTCGGCGGGGCCATTCTGCCGGGCGTGGGCATGTCGGCCGAGACCCTCGCCAGTCACACGGCCAAGCTCCCGCGCGTTGAAATCGCCCGTCCCGAGGCGGCGCTCGGGCGCTCGTCCGTGGAGAGCATCCAATCAGGGCTTTATCACGGCCACGTCGGCGCGGTGCGGCACCTGATTTCTTTGGTGGCCATCGAGGCCTTTCATGCCACGAAGCCCTTGGTGATCGGGACTGGTGGTTTTGCCCGGATGTTTGAAGCCGAAGGTCTATTCAATGAAGTCGTGCCCGAATTGGTGCTCAATGGACTCAGAGATGCCCATGCCCTCAATTATGACCCAGGCAAATAATTGTCTGCCGTTTGAAATCGACGCCGAGGCTGAACGGCTGTTTCGCGCCCTGCTGCATGTCGATTGCGAGCCCGGTCGGTTGTGGGACTACGAGGCCTGCCGTCGCATCGCGCCGCTGACACTTGAGATCAATCGCCTCAAGCGCGAGCAGGGCGCTGTCATCCTCACGCACTCCTACGTCGAGCCGGAGATCATCTACGGGGTAGGCGACTTCAAGGGTGACTCCTATTTCCTGAGCCAGCAGGCCCGCGACTCGAAGGCCAAGAAGATCGTCTTTGCCGGCGTCGTGTTCATGGCGGAGACGGCCAAGATCCTCTCGCCATCGGCCACCGTTATCGTTCCTGACCGAGGCTCCGGCTGCTCACTGGCCGACTCGATCACGGGTGAGGGCGTGCGCCGCCTCAAGGCGCTCTACCCAGATGCCGCCGTGGTCTGTTACATCAACAGTACCTCTGAGGTAAAAGCCGAGTCGGATGTATGCGTCACCTCGGGCAACGTTTACAACATCGTCGCTGGCCTGCCGGAGAAACGCATCCTTTTCGTGCCCGACCGGTTGATGGCTGACAATGTGCGCGCCGAGTTGAGGCGCCGCGGTGTGGACAAGGAAATCATAGCCTCCGATGGCACCTGCATCGTGCATGATCAGTTCACCAGCGCGGAAGTCACTGCCGCGCGGGCCCGGTTTCCGGGTCTCAAGGTCGTCGCTCATCCTGAGTGCACCGCTGAGGTGGCCGAGGCCGCGGATTTTGTCGGTAGCACCGGCGCGATGATGAAATATGTAAAAAACACCCCCGCGCCGTATTTTCTCATGCTGACCGAATGCGGTCTCGTCGGCCGGCTTCAAGTGGAGGATCCGGAGAAACGCTTCATCGGCGGCTGCCGGCTTTGTCCCTATATGAAGCTCAACTCGCTCGAGAAGGTGCGCCAGGCGCTCGTGGCCCCGCGGCCGGACCAAATCATTACCATCGACGAGGGCCTGCGCCGCCGCGCCGCCCGCAGCATCGAGCGCATGTTCGAGCTCACGCCCAAAAACTGAAACCGATGAACGACATCCGTACCGCTCATTTGATCGACCTCGCGCTCGAGGAGGACGCCGGTCTCGGCGACCTGACCAGCCGCGCCATTTTCCCGGCCAAGCACCGCAGTCGGGCTGTCATCGACGCCCAACAGGACCTCGTGATCTGCGGACTCGAGGTTGCGGCCGCTGTTTTTACGCGGGTGGATCCGGCGCTGAAAGTGAAACTGCTAGCGTCTGACGGTGACTGGGTGAAAAAAGATGCGATCGTCCTGCGCGTCGCAGGCTCCACGGCGGCCCTGCTCACGGCCGAGCGCACCGCGCTAAATTTCATGCAACGACTCAGTGGTATTGCGACGCAGGCGCGGCGTTTCGCCGACGCTGTGAGCGGCACGGGCGTGCGCATTGTCGACACTCGCAAGACCACGCCGGGTTTCCGTGCGCTTGAGAAATACGCCGTGCGCTGCGGCGGCTGCTTCAACCACCGCTCATCACTGGGTGAGCACGTGCTGATCAAGGACAATCATATCGCGGCGGCCGGATCGCTCGCTCGGGCCGTGCGGTTGTGCGCGGCCGCCGCTCCGCATACGGCGAAGATCGAGGTCGAGGCTAAGTCTCTGGCCGAGGTGAAGGCGGCGCTGCGCGCCGGGGCCGAGGTCATCTTACTTGACAACATGACGCCCAAGCAGGTGTGCGCCGCTGTGTTGATAATCAAGGGCCGTTCCCGCGTGGAGGTATCGGGCGGGGTGACCTTCGCCACCTTGCGCGATTATGCACTGCCGGGGGTGGATGTCATCAGCATCGGCGCGCTCACGCACTCCGTGATGGCGGCCAACCTCAGTCTCAATTTGCGCGGCGAATGAAGGTCATCCACACTGACTGCCTTGTTCTCGGCGCCGGTCTCGCCGGATCCGCGTACGCCTGGCATGCGGCTTGCGCCGGGTTTCAGGTGGAGCTGCTTTCGCTCGGCGAACCTTTGCACGCCAATAGTGACTGGGCGCAGGGCGGCATCATCTACGATACGAGTCCCGACCCCGCGCAGTTGGCCAAGGATATTCTCGCGGCCAGCGACGGCACGGCCAACGCCGCGGCAATTGAGCAACTCGTGCGCGACGGCCCCGCCGCGGTGAAAGAACTGCTGCTCGACAAACTGCACGTGGCTTTCGACCGCGACGCCACTGGCCGGCTCGACCTAGCGCGCGAAGGCGGGCACACCGAGCGGCGCATCATTCACGCGAAGGACACCACCGGCCACGCGATCCTCGAGGCCCTCGTGCGCCAGGTGGATACGACGCCGGGTATCACGCGCCGCAGCCGATTCGCGGCTATCGACCTGCTGACGCTTTCACACAATTCCAGCGAAGCCAGTGATCGTTATGAGCCGCTGACCTGTTTTGGCTGCTACGCGCTCGACACGGTGACTGGCGACGTGGTCGCGTTCGTCGCGAAGAAGACCGTGCTCGCCACCGGCGGTCTGGGCGGAATCTTCCTGCACACTACTAATCAACCCGGTAGCGTTGGGCACGGGGTGGCGATGGCTTATCGCGTCGGCGCGCGGCTGATGGATCTCGAATATGTCCAGTTTCACCCAACTGTTTTCAATCAGGCCGGCGTAGCACCGTTCCTCATCACCGAGGCGTTGCGCGGGGAGGGGGCCGTGCTGGTCGATGCCGCTGGCCGGCGCTTCATGGATGCGAATCATCCGCTTGGTTCGCTTGCGCCCCGCGACGTGGTGGCCCGCGCCATTAAGCAGCATCTCGCTACGACCAGCGAGGCGGCAGTTTATCTCGATCTCGCCGCGCTGAAGCCGGATTTTATCCGCGCGCGGTTTCCCGGAATTTATCAGCGGTGTCTGGCGGGCGGGGTGGATATCATGCGCGAGCGAATTCCCGTCGTGCCGGCAGCGCATTTCTCCTGTGGCGGCGTGCATGCCGACTTGCGCGGCCGCACGAACGTCCGCCACCTGAACGCCATCGGCGAGACCGCCTGCACCGGACTGCACGGGGCCAACCGCCTCGCGAGCACCTCGCTGCTTGAATGCCTAGTCCACGCTAAGGCAACGGCGGAGTTCGACGTGGCGGAATTGTCGACCGGATTATTTCATTTGCCCGCGCCCAAGGCCTGGGTGAGCCCGACCAAGGCGGCCGACGCGATGCTGGTGCTGCAGGATTTGAACCAGATCCGGACCACGATGTGGAATTACGCCGGCATTCTCCGTTCGCCGCGTCGTTTAGCACGGGCGCGCCGTATTCTTTTGGAACTACGCGAGGATATCCAAGCCTTCTACCGGGACTGCCGGCCGACCGCCGAGCTAATCGAGCTCCGCAATGCCGTGCAGACTGCCCTGCTGGTTGTTCATGCTGCCGCGCTGAATCCTGTGAGCAAGGGCTGCCATTTCGTGACCCACGAACCCTGACCACACAATGCGTCTAACCCTCCTCAAGGCCAAACTCCATGGAGCCACTGTCACGGCCGCTGACCTCAACTATGAAGGCTCCATTGCACTTGCACCTGAATTGCGCAGGGCTGCGGGATTTCTTCTACACGAGCGAGTTGAAATCTACAACTGCCACAACGGCGCCCGATTCGCCACCTACGTCATCGCTGGGACCAAGCAAGGTCAAGTGATGCTCAATGGTGCGGCCGCACGGCTCGTGCAGCCTGGCGATCGGGTGATTATCGCTGCATATGCCGAATTCGAAGAGGACGAGGCGAGGCGGCACCAACCGGTGGTCGTGCTCTTGGACGAAAAGAACCGGCCGAAGCAGGGGCTGCGGAAAAAGCGCCGTTAAGCGATTGTTTGGATTTTCAATTTATTGCCTGTGGCAAGTGCTGGTCATTCTATGCCTGCCGTATGGCCTGCGGGTCCTCCCATGGCGGGCAGGGCCCACATCGTATTTTTCTGGGTGTCGCCCGAGCGCTCGCGTTGCTCGCCACCGGTCGCCTAGGCGCACCTTGAGCTCAACGTCCGCAGCAACTTGCCGATTGGAATGATCGGCCGCTCAGCTCGCAAAAATATGAAAGCAAGGGCGGCGAGGGAGGGATTGACTCGGTACCCTCGGGGCTGTGCCCCAAAGCTATACTTATTACCACACAACTGATCACTCGTACGAAGCCGAAAACCAGAGTCGCTTTCTGGCAAAAGCGTGACCTGAACCTGATTTTAAATAATGCTCAAAGGCCAGTGCCTGTTTTTTCGATGAAAAGCCAAGGTAAGTACTCAGACGCCAGGGTCGATGCGGAGATGTTGTGGGAAGTTTACCCGTGTTGTGTTCAAGCAAACGTCGCCGCAAATCGGTGGAAAACCCAGCATAGTGACGGTTAGGGTCAGAAATGCTTTCTAAGAGATAGACGTAATACATGGCCGGCTTCGCGAAGACATGGCCCGATAATACCCAAGCAACGCTGGTATTCCCTGGTCTCACGGGGGTGTGTGCAACCACAGATTCTACGCATGCAGCGTAAAAAAATAAAGACCCTCCTCCGCCAAGGCTATGGAGGGCATCCTTCGCAGTAGCGCTATGACGGCCGGCAAGAATTTTGTGCTTCGCGAAGTTGGCCGTGCCATCCGAAGCCCAGGGGAAAGACCCTCCTTCGCCAAGGCTACGAAGGGCATCCTTCGCAGTAGCGTTATGTCGGCCGGCAAGAATTTTGTGCTTCGCGAAATTGGCCGTGCCATCCGAAGCCCAGGGGCGAAGGATGGCGGAGAGGGAGGGATTGACTCGGTACCCTCGGGGCTGTGCCCCAAAGCCTGCGGCTTTGCCCCTATGCCTCCTCTATTGCCGCCTGGCGTCAATTTACTGCGTTCCGCATTAACGCCATTTGGCTTCGCCAAATGGCGGAGAGGGAGGGATTCGAACCCCCGGGACCTTGCGGCCCACCGCATTTCGAGTGCGGCGCGATCGACCACTCTGCCACCTCTCCGTGATCATACTCTCTTCGTCCTGCCAGTGCCGGGCGGTGGAGAGCTGTGAGAGCGGGAACGTAGGCCCCGTAACTAAAAACGGAAGCCGAAAGTTAAGTGCTAGCCCGCAATCTCCATTGTACCCGCAATCGCTCGAAATGCTCGAACGCCGTCGCCACCACCCCGTTCGGCCTGGTGCAGCTCAGCCGGGACACCTGCACTTCCGGCTGGGATGCCTGCGGCGGCTATGACGATGCCGACACTGCAATCTGGGGATTCAGCTATAAGCGGCGGACTGATCCGAGGTCTGTGGGCTAACTTTTAATATCAGTTATTGCGCAGCTCGGGCTCATAAAAAAAGCGAGGTCGGTTGACCTCGCTTTGCCGAGCAATTCCTCAGCTTTAATTTTTGAGTGACTTGTCCGGCCACGCGGGCGGCGGGGGGAGAGTCTGCGTTTTAGTTTTTAGCTCTTCCAGAATAACCTCGATGGCCTTGTCGAGCTGTTGGTCCTCGCCCTTGAATTCACGCGTGGGATCGTTGTCGACGACGATGTCGGGATCAACGCCGTGGCCTTCAATTACCCAATTTTTCCCATCTTTGGCATAAGGGGCAAATTCAGGTTTGTTGAGCGAGCCACCGTCGGTGAAGGGCAGTGATCCGCTGATGCCGACGACGCCACCCCACGAGCGCTTGCCGACGAGTTTGCCGAGGCCGTGTTCGCGGAAGCGATAGGGGAAGAGATCACCGTCGGAAGCGGAATACTCGTTCATGAGCGTGACTTTCGGCCCGAGCAACATGCCACTGGGATTGGCGGCGGGGGTGCCGTTGCGGCGCATATTAACCAACGCCAACTCACGACGCAGACGCTCGATGATCATGGGCGAGACGTTGCCGCCGCCGTTGCCGCGGACATCGATGATGAGCGCTTGGCGCGTGAGTTGCGGATAGAAGCGGCGGACAAACTCATTCAGGCCTTCCGGACCCATGTCGGGAATGTGGAGATAGCCGACTTTGCCCGCGGTCTTTTGCGCCACGTGGTCGATATTTTTTTGCACAAATTCTTCATAGTAGAGCGGGGCTTCGTTGCCGATGGGGACGATAGTGACATCCCGCGCCCCCTCAGAGATTGGTTTTGCATTCACGCGCAGCACGACCTGTTTACCGACGGTACCGATGAGCGCGGAGTAGAGGTTGGCGATTTCGCTAACGGGGCGGCCATTCACGGCGAGGATGTAGTCGCCCGCGCTAACGTTGACGCCGAGCTCGGTGAGCGGTGAGCGGGTCTTGGTCTGCCAGTTCTCGCCGGGGAGAATCCGGTCAATGCGGTAGGCCCGGCTCGCCGGATCACGCGACACCTGAGCGCCGAGCAACCCGGTTCTGATTTTGGGCGTATCGGGCCGATCGCCGGTGCCGACGTAGGCGTGACCGATGTGCAATTCGGCGATCATCTCGCCGATAACGTAGGTGAGGTCGTTGCGCGTGGTGACAGTGGCTGCGAGGGGGGCGTATTTTTTGCGCTGCGCGGGCCAGTCGACGCCGTGCATGTTAGGGGCATAAAAGAAATCACGCATCTGGCGCCAGCTTTCGTCAAAGATCTGTTGCCACTCTGCTTGATGGTCGAGTCGCAGTTCTAAACCACTGAGGTCGAGTTTGGCGTCGGGCTTGAGTTCTAATTTACCGCTGGGGGTGTCGACGATGGAATAGTCACGACCGCTGCGCACGAGGGTCTTTTTGCCGTTAGCGCTGATGGCGAAGTTATCGAAATTGCCGATCTCCGTTTCTTTGCGCTCTTTCAAATCGTAGACCGCAATCACGCTGCGGCTCCGGCTACCGCCGCCAAAACCTTCCCCGCCACCACCACCACTCACCGGTGCGCCGGGTACGCGACGATAGTAGACCTTATCACCGAGCATGGTGATGTTCGAGTAATTGGAAGCCGCGATTGGTAAACTGATGATACGTCCGGTCAGGCCATCGGCGTCGACTTTGACGGTTACAATTTTCTTGGCCGCTGGTTTCTTGTCCTTGTCGGCCTCAGGTTTGACCTCGCCCTCTTTTTTATCAGTCGCCTCGTCTTTAGCGATGGCGACTTCATCGCTCTTGGGGGCGAAAGGCGAAAGCGTTTTTTTGGCGAGGGCTACCAGATAGATTCGCTCCATGTTTTGGTAGGCATGGTTCCATTCCGTGTCCGAATAGATTGGGTTGAAATCACGGGCTGACGCGAACAGCAGCCACTGGCCATCGTTACTAAAAGTAGGCTGATTCACCTCATACCAGCCATCCGTAGCGGCGATACTTTTGCCCTCGGTTAAACTGTAGAGCATCGCGGTGCTCGGGGTATCGGCGGCGGAGCGCACCCAGGTGATCCACTGGGAGTCGGGGGCCCAAGCGTAGTCGCGGATGGGGGCGGTCGCATTTTCGGCCACTACCGCGATGGCCTTGGTCTCAACGTCCACGTAGCGCAGGCGTTGCTTCCGATCGCCCCAGAGCAGTTTCTTCGAATCCGGCGACCAGGCTAGGTTGAAATAATAGGTGTCACCGTTGGTGGTGATTTGAACGGGCGCGCTTTGGCCATCCTGCGCGCAGACATAAATTTCAAATTCTCCACTGGCGTCGGAGAAGTAGGCGATCGATTTACCGTTGGGCGACCAGACGGCGTCGCGTTCATGCACGCCATTCGTCTGGGTGAGATTACGGACTGCTCCATCCTTGGCGGGAGCGGTAAACACATCACCGCGGGCGACGACCGTGGCGCGTTGGCCATCGGGGGAGAGGTCGATACTCTCAATAAATTTGCTCACGTTAACCAGGGCCGGGCGGGCGGCCGCAAAGTCTTCGCGGACCGTGATGGGCACAGCGGCGCATCGGCCGGAGGCGAGCTCGTAGCGCCAGACTTGGCCGGCTTGTTCAAACACGATCGAGCCGGCACCAAGCGAAGGGAATTTCACATCAAATTCGGTGAAGCGGGTGAGTTGCTTGGTTTGCTTGGAGGAAAGATCGTAGCTGAAGAGATTGGCGCGACCGGCGCGCTCCGAGACGAAGTAGATTTTCCCATTCGGGGCCCACATGGGGAAAATATCTTGGGCTGGGTTATTGGTAATATTTTCGGTTAGACCCGTTTTTAGATCCATAACCCAAATGTCATCGGCCATACCGCCTTGATAACTCTTCCAGGTGCGGAATTCGCGGAAGACGCGATTGTAGGCGATTTTCGTGTCGTCGGGTGAGTAGCTGATAAAGCCACCGCGCGGCACGGGCAGCTGCTGGGGTACCTCACCGTCTAGGCCGACGATGCAGAGTTCACCGAGGAAAGGATTATATGAATGCCAGCGAGAGCGAAACACGACTTCGGCGGCAGTATTGCGCCAAGTCATGACGACATTGTTTGGGCCCATGCGATCAGCGAGATCATCGCGATCGAGAGTGGCTGAAACCGTGAGACGCTTCGGCGTGCCGCCTGTGGCGGGCATAACATAGACCTCAGTGTTGCCGTCGTACTGGGCCGTGAAGGCGAGTTGCTGGCCATCGGCAGAAAAGCGCGGGAAGATCGCGTAGCCCGGTCCGTCGGTGAGGCGCCGGGCCGTGCCACCGGCCGCGGGTACTGAGTACAGCTGGCCGGCATACGAAAAAGTTATTTCCGGGCCATTCGTGGCGGGAAACCGCAGAAGACGGGTCGCAGACTCGTCGATATTTTGAGCGAACAAGCTGCTGGCGCAGAGGGCCAGCAGCACAAGCGGGCGAAGGTATTGCAGCATGTCACCAACGCTAAGCCACGCTGGTGACGATGCAATACCGAGCGTGATGAACGGTTTAAAAAATGTGATAACCGACGTTAAACCCCGCCGGTGACTGTGCGCCCCCAGCGGGATCCGCTTAAACTGATTTGAGCAGCTTGCAGGGGTGGGCGACCATCCGCCTTCGCCGAGGCTACGGCGGACACGGTCGGCGCTAGACGCTTTCGAGGAGCTTATACAAGCGTGCGACCATGGGCGTCGCATCTTCGAGCATGCCGGCGGAAATGAGGGCGTTATCGAGGATTTGCTCCGCGACGAGCTTGGCCTTCTCTGGCGCGGTGGTGTGCGTTTCGAAAAGTCGTTTCATCACTGCGGAGCGCGGATTGATTTCAAGATTTACGCGCTGCGGCATATCAGCGCCGTCCTTATTCATGGCCTTCATCATGCGGCGCATGTGAGCAGTCATGAATTTATCGGCGTTAATTGCCAGAGCTGGAGAATCCACTAAGCGATCGCTGGCCTTAACTTCAGCGACTCGTTCGCCGAGTGATTCTTTAATCCAGGTGGTGAGCGTTTTGGTATCATCGGCGCTGAGGGCACCGTCTGCTTGGGGAAGATCGGTTAATTTCACGTCGCCGTGATCAGCCGCGATGAGCTTCTTGCCGTCAAATTCGCGGACGTTATTCATCACGTACTCGTCGACTGGTTCGTAGCAGAAAAGGACTTCAAGATTACGCGCCTTGAAGGCTTCTAGGTAAGGACCGCTCTCCACGGTGGTGCGATTAGCCCCAGTGAGATAATAGATCTCTTTTTGGTCGGCCCCCATGCGGGAGACGTAATCGGCCAGCGAAGTGTGCTTGGATTTGTCGGTGAGGGAGGATTCAAACCGGAGTAATTTTACCAATTGATCTTTATGGGTAAAATCAAGCGCGGCGCCCTCTTTGAGATAAATACCGAAATTGGCGTAGAACTTAATGAATGATTCGGGCCGCTGAGTGGCTTCTTCGTCGAGGAATTTCAGGAAGCGCTTTGTGATAACTTTATTGAGTTTCTCGACGAGCGCTTTGTCCTGCATCGTCTCGCGCGAGATATTGAGCGGGAGATCTTCGCTATCGACAACGCCCTTGAGGAAGCGAAGCCACTCGGGGAGTAAATCTTTTGGAGCGGCATCGATCAGCACTTTTCGGCAGTAGAGGGAAACCGCTGGCTCGAGGCGGGACATGCCCATTTTCTCGGTGTTTTCCTGCGGCACGAAGAGCAGCGCATTGATGGTTAACGGCGCATCGGCGCTGAAGTGTAGGCGCAAGCTGGGCTCATCGTAAGCGTGGGACTGGAATTTATAAAATTCGTTATACTCTTCTTCCTTAATCTCGCTCTTTGAACGCAGCCAGAGTGCTTGGACGGTGTTAATATGTTTGCCGTTAAGATTAATGGGGAATGACACGAACGCGCTGTAGCGTTCAAGGATTGCCTTGATGCGGCCATCGTTGGCGTAGTCCGCACAATCGTCCTTGAGCTCGATAACAATCTTCGAACCGCGGCTGAGGCCTTCGGCTTCCTCAATTTCATAACTGCCGGAACCATCGCTTGACCAGACGTGGCCAGCTTCGCCCGTCTTCCAAGAGTGCGAGTAGACTTTGACGGATTTCGCCACCATAAAGGCCGAGTAAAAGCCTACGCCGAATTGGCCGATGAGATTAGCGTTCTTTTTGTCGCCTTCGCCCAAGGCCTTGAGAAATTGCTTGGAACCCGAATGGGCAATGGTGCCGAGGTTTTCCACCAGCTCGGCGCGGGTCATGCCGATGCCGTAATCCTGAATCGTAAGGGTCTTGGCCTTATCATCTGTCGTGAGATTGATCTCTAGCCCAAGCTTATCGTCGTGAATTTCTTTCTCGGTCAATTGCGTGTGGCGCAATTTCTCTAACGCATCGGACGCGTTAGAAACCAGTTCGCGCACGAAGATTTCTTTCTCGGTGTAGAGCGAATGAATGACGATATCGAGCAGCTGCTTGATTTCGGCTTGGAACTCAAATTTTTGGGGAGTGGGCGT